>NZ_DERI01000017.1:0-322518 GCF_002362375.1 Maribacter sp. UBA3344
AACAACAATGCAAATCTAAGGGGGGAATAGCAAGAGGGTAACACGCTACGCGATGTTTCGGATTCCTTTTCGTTTTCAAATAACTGATTATCAGCTATTTGAATACATTTTAATATCCTGACAACCAACGATTTGCGACAAACGGGCTGAAAACGCCCATTTTTAGGGAAGATTTTGCGACAAATCGGCGAAATATGGACACATTTATAGGAATTAGATTCAAAAAGGAAACAGCAAAACGTTTTCAAGAATTTTCAAGAACACACTTCAAATCACATACTGAGGCGATGGCAGCGATGCTCGATTTTTTCTTCTACAACGAGATATCGCCAAAGGAAAAATTGGGTCCGACCGGTCGGACAATCGAAGCTTCTATTAAGAAACGTATCAATGCGGTAATCGCCATCATGCGAGATATGGAAAAGACCCAGACCAAGCCGACAGTCGCAATGATAGAATCACTTTTTCAGACCGAAGCACCAACAAAGAAACCTTTGATTTTAGAAAAGAAATTCGTGGAAGAAAAGAAGGAAGTGCGATTCAGAGAAAAGCAAAATCACAACAACGAACTTTAAATTTTTGAGCTATGTATATCACAATTACACCTCAAAAATTAGGCGGTACCTACTCACAAAGTTCAGCGGATTTTGTGGGTTATTTAGAGAAAGAAAACCAAGGTCTTGAGCAAGAGAATCTGGAACACTTTTTCAACCAATATGGCGATGAGATTTCAGCCGAAGAAGTGGTAAAAGATATCGATGGAAATGGTGCTAAATTGAAGAAGACCGAACCGAAGTTTTATTCCATAACGGTCAGTCCTTCAAAATACGAATTGAACAGATTGCAGAATAGCAGCGAAGATTTAAAAAAGTATACTCGTGAGCTGATGAAGGATTATGTAGCGTCTTTCAATCGGGAAATTAATGGTCGACCGATTACCATCGATGATATAAAATGTTATGCTAAAATTGAACACGAAAGAACCTTTAAGGGAACTGATAAACAGATTCAAGAAAACCAACCCTATGCCACAAAAATACTTCAGCTCAAAAATGACATTCGTAAAATTGAGAGCGGAACACTAGAAGGAAATATTAGACATAAGGAAAAGGAAATGGCAAAATTGGAACGTGAAGCACCACACCAACAAAATGGCAAACGTATTGTTCAAGGAATGCCTAAGGCGGGAAATCAAAGTCATATTCATATTATCGTGAGTCGAAAGGATGCATCCAATACATTCAGCCTTTCGCCAGGGAGTAAACACAAAGCTTCGGAAGTGGAGATGCATGGTAATAAAGTAAAACGTGGTTTTGACCGTGATAAATTTTTTCAGAGTGCAGAGAAAACTTTTGATAAAACGTTCGACTACCAAAGAAACTTTGCGGAGACCTACAAGGCAAGAAAGGATTTCATAAAGAATCCAAAAATCTATTTCGCATCATTGATGAAATTACCCACCAATGAAAAAGCATTGGCCTTCAAAATAATGGGCAAAGCGGGCATTTCGATGATGCCAAGTATTCCTGTTACGCAAGCACAGTTGGCAATGAAAATATTTAACAGGCTACGACGTAGTGCGGAAGTGGCCATCAAATCAAGTTCCATAGGAATCTAAATTATGCAGTTGGACAATCTCTTAACGGTACTTTTAATTATTGGTTTGACCAGTACGGTTTTCTATGGAATGTTTCGGATAAGCAGATATGCATTCATCATCAATTTTCTGATGCTTGGTGTCCTTGTATTTAATCTAAACGAACAAACACAACTAATTTTAATAGCACTCTATTTGGTCTGTCCTCTCACATTAATTAATATTGTATGTCTATTTCTTTTGGTCTGGAGAAAGGCAAATATCAGAATGAAAGTATCTATTAAAAGATAAAAGAAAGTCGTCCAATGTATTGATGTTCCAAACATTTAATTTGATTAATTGATTAAAAATTCAAACCGATTGTCCGCTACATTTTTAATAACGTAATCCCACGGGAAGATTTGACCGTTCATAGCAATATAGACACCCTTCTCCAATGTCCGTAAAGCGCAAATTGCATATCCCAAGTTAAAAGGAGCATCGCTGTTCTTTTCCGTTCCTAGTAGAAAAGAGCCAACCAAAACTATAGTTTTATTAAAATCAACTTGACCAAGAAGTGCAGCAGTCTCCAACATGGTAATTGTGCCGTGAGTTATGAGAATCTTTTCTTCTTTGGAAGTCTCAATCTTACTGACCAGTTGTATTCTATCTTTAATTGTAATCAAACGACTATCCTTGCAAAAGGCCTCTGTTATCTTATACTTAAATGAAACATTCGCAGCTTCGAGAATATCTACAATACTCATTCTAGCTATTTGTCGATTTTTTTCATTCTCATAGTCTAACCCCTCTATAGTGCCACCTGTAGTAATAATTTTAATCATCTTTTATTATAATTAATAACACTATTATTTAGTTCAAGTTATGAGTCGAATTACGAATAGTCAAATTTGTCTTAATAACTTTATGGACATGAATTCCACTATTCTTGTTTTCAACCCTTTCAATTAAAGCTGTAAGTGCTTCCTTTCCTAAGTTCGCAGAGTACTCAGAAACAGTAGTCATTGGAGGGTTAGAATGTTTTGTCATTAGACTATTATTAAATCCAATAATTGAAATATCTTCAGGCACTTTAAAACCTGCTAATTGAATCATATTCAAAGCGCAAATTGCTGATTGTTCATCTGCCGCAAGTACTCCGTCAATTTTGTTGGTTTTTAATGCCTGTTTTAATATTATTTCAAAGTTTTCATAGTTATCAATCTTAATTAAAATCGGTTGTATTTTTTTACTTGTTTTCATTTTTAATGCTTGCAGGTATCCTTGTTTACGAAGTTCGCCTAGGCTAGTATCTTCTATTGCGGATAAAAAAGCAATATTGTTGC
Source organism: Maribacter sp. UBA3344 (assembly GCF_002362375.1). Classification (NCBI taxonomy): domain Bacteria; kingdom Pseudomonadati; phylum Bacteroidota; class Flavobacteriia; order Flavobacteriales; family Flavobacteriaceae; genus Maribacter; species Maribacter sp. UBA3344. Next base: position 2,923 of record NZ_DERI01000017.1, read on the forward strand.
ATCCAGAATCAATAAGGTACTCCGTAGCTTGGAAAGCTCCGTCAAAATCATCATTTGTCACTTTGTCACATGCAAATTTTTCAAATACCTGCTTGAAAAGGACGATGGGGTGATTTTGATGAATAATCAAGTCAAAATTCTCCTTGTCCTCTAGCAACTGTGTCTCTTTTGATAATGAGATCAATATTCCTAGTACGCCTCTACTAATCATCATTTCCAAACTTTCCTTTTCTTTTTCGGTTTCAACATCGGATATTCCAATGACTATATTATAGTTAAGGCTATTAGCCTCCGCTACAATACTTTGTATCGCCTTTGCATAAGATTCTTCAATAATATTTGGTACGATTACACCTAAACTCCTTATGCTTTTTGACCTGATATATTGATTGCTCGGACTTTGCAACCAAGATTCCCCTAATCTTAAACTTCGTGCGGCAAAATTCGGCTCATACCCACAGGCCTCAGCCATCTCCTTTACTTTTACTTTGGTTACCTTGCTTATTTCAGGGCTATTGTTTAATGCCTTTGAAACTGTAGAGATTGATAAGTTAAGTAAGTATGCAAGCTCTTTCAGAGTTGTAGATTTCAATTTTTTATTTTTTAAAAGTTTGAGAAAGTCGAATAAAACTTTCAACTTTCTTTATTTAATTATTGTCGCTTTTTTCAATTGGAACTATAGAATATAATCAGTATTAACAAAATTTGAAGTTCGGGTCTCAAGCAATCTCTCCAAAATTTCATTATTTAGTTGATTGTCCTTAGAGGCCACGAAGGTCCGAATGGAGAACGAACGTAAAGAGTCATGAACACTCAAAGTAGCAACTGCCGAATCCTTTCTTCCCGTAAATGGATATACGTCAGGTCCACGTTGACAAGAACTATTGAGATTCACGCGACATACCAAATTAGCCAAAGTATCAATCAACGGCGCCAATTTATACACATCCTGACCAAACAAGCTCACTTGTTGACCATAGTTACTTTCCGCCATATCATCCAACGGTTCCTTAATATCACTAAATGATAAAATGGGAATAATGGGACCGAATTGCTCCTCCTTATAAACCCTCATGTCCTTAGTCACAGGATATAAAACCGCTGGCCAGATGTAATTTTCGAAACGTTGTCCTCCTTTTTTATTTAAGATTTTAGCTCCTTTAGCTAAAGCATCATCGAGTAATTCCTGAATATAGGCTGGTTTTTGAGGCTCAGGAAGTGGAGTTAATTTCACACCTTCCTCCCAAGGATTCCCAAATTTTAATGTGTCTACTTTTTCTGCAAAAGCTTTATTAAATCCATCAATAATTTCATCATGCACATAAACCACTTTCAAAGCTGTACAGCGTTGTCCATTGAAAGACAAAGTTCCGGCTAAGCATTCGCTAATTGTCAAATCTATATCAGCATCTGGCAAAACGACAGCTGGATTTTTAGCCTCTAGACCCAATACCAAACGTAATCGATTACTCTTCGGATGTTGCTCTTGCAATGCGTTAGCCGATGAGCTATGTCCGATAAGTGCCAAAACATCTATCTTTCCAGTTTTCATAATAGGTCCAGCAATAGCTCTACCTCTACCAAAAATAATATTTACAACTCCTTTCGGGAAGCTTTCTTGAAAAGCTTCCAAAAGCGGAGTGATCAACAAAACACCAATCTTTGCTGGTTTGAAAACAGCAGTATTTCCCATTAATATTGCAGGAATTAACAAACAGAAGGTCTCATTCAAGGGATAATTATAAGGCCCCAAACAAAGCACAACACCTAGAGGTCCTCTTCGAATGTGGGCTAAAACACCAGATTGTTTTTGAAACTTAGCCGAATCTCTATCGAGTGCCTTATAGTTTTCAATAGTATCATAGATATAGTCAACCGTCCGATCAAACTCCTTTTCAGAATCGGGGAGGGTTTTTCCAATTTCCCACATCAAAAGCTTAACCACTTCTAATCTCTTTGTTTTCATTTTCTCAACAAAATGTTCCATACATTCAATACGATCACGTACACGCATTGTGGGCCATGTGCCTTGCCCTTTGTTATACGCTTTTACCGCAACATCTAATACTTCTAAGGCTTCTGGTTCTCCCATATCTGGAGTACTTCCTAAAAAAGTGGGTGCATATTTTTTAGTCAAAGAGATTGTGGAATGTATATCCGTTGTTTTGCCCTTCCATTCTTTTAGTTCGCCGTCAACTAGATAGTGAATTTGTTCAATTGTCTTGGTTATCCGAAATTCTTCAGGTATAATAAAGTTCTTTTTGCTCATTTCTATGTTTTCTTCTTTTAATGGATTTGAGTATAAATTGAATTAGCTTTTTTTTTTAATTATTTTCTGCTTAAGTCTACGATTTTATCTCTTTTTAGTGGGTCACAATTTGTGCTAACGTTTAAAGCACTTACCATCCCATGTCAATCACTAAATTCAAGTTTGTTTATTAGTTTTACCTCCGGGAATTATGTTTGTCATAAATCGATTATTGCTTTCTTAAGTTAATCAAGATTTATCTCAAAGTTTTCAATTCTATTAGTATGAGATTTCTTCATATTAATCAATTCACAATACCTATTTCTACTAAATCAAATCCAACTTAATATTTGTATTGTGGGTTATAAAAGAAAAGGATGGCTACAGTAGACCACCCTTTCTCACTTAAACTAACCAACTAAAAGCTCTTGTTCCAATGTTGGAAATTGTAATTATATAACAATGGTTTTAAGATAGCTCATCGGCTGCGATGAATTCTTCCAAATCACTTACCATATCTACACTTCCACAATAGAAAGGTACGCGCTGATGTAATTCTTTTGGCTCAATATCAAGTATCCTTCCCTTCCCATCGATAGCTTTACCACCGGCCTGTTCCGCTAAGAACGCCATTGGATTGCATTCATAAAGCAATCTTAATTTACCATCTCTACTGATCTCACTATTGGGGTATAAATAAATTCCTCCTTTTATCATGTTTCTATGGAAATCGGATACTAATGATCCTATATATCTAGCTGTATAGGGTCTATCTTCCTCCTCTTTTTGACAATACTTAATATAGTTTTTCACCCCTTTAGGGAAGTGCACATAATTACCCTCATTAACTGAATATATATTACCTCTTTTAGGGAACTGCATATTTGGATGGGATAAATAGAAAGATCCGATCGCTGGATTCATAGTAAATCCATTAACTCCATCTCCTGTAGTATATACTATCATTGTAGATGTACCGTATACCACATATCCTGCCGCTACTTGATTTTTTCCTGGTTGTAGAAAATCTTCTAACACAACTGGGCTTCCAATCGGACTTATTCTTCTATAGATTGAAAATATGGTTCCCACAGAAACATTAACATCAATATTCGACGATCCATCCAAAGGATCTATCAAGACAACATATTTATTGTTATTCTTCTTATCACTACTATTCAGGGCAATGAAATCATCCTCTTCCTCCGAGGCGATCCCACATACAATTTCTCGGTTATCCAATGCTTGGATAAATTTTTCATTTGCAAAAACATCTAGTTTTTGTTGATTTTCACCTTGAATATTAGTTTCGCCGTAAGAGCCTAAAATATCTTCTAATCCTGCCTTATTGACTTCATGACCCACGACTTTGGCGGCCAATCTTATTCCGTTTATTAAATTGGAAAGTTCCCCTGTGGAATATGGAAAAGCCAATTGATGCTTTATTATAAATTCGCCGAGTGTCCTGGTATTTTTAACCATCCTTTAAAGAATTATCAATTTTGATTTAACAGCTATATTCAAAACAACACAATTTTTTCTTAAGGTATTTTTCAATTCATTTTTTCTAATAGAAAGTTCAAAATGAAATACTTTAAATTTTAAAAAGATTGCCGCATTGAGAAATGATTTCGATGCGGACAATCAAATTTGCTAATGGTTACCTATATCGTCTTTTAATTAGTTTCAAATCGTTTTTTTTAAACAATAAGAGGATAGTTTTAACTTAACCTTTTTATTACAAGACTTAAAAGAAGCTCAAGGCTACTTGTAATGCAACAAATTTTTGGTCTGGATTAAACATAACTTGTGCTGATGTAGGAATATATTTTTCTCTAAAAACTTTAACATCCCTATTGAACACTACACCAAAATTATTTAGTGTGTTATCGCCATAAAAATTAGTTTCGTTTGCAAAAGAAAATGCAGCTGCTGCAAAAAGACCGACAGAGGAGTGTTTTCCACTATACACCGTATAATTAAGTTGTACGTAGTTAGAGAATGCATTTTTTAGGTCTCCATTATCGTTAGCATAGCTGTCTCTACCTAAAAGAATAGTACTCCATGACAGTGAAAAAGGAATCTTTTTAAACGCATAGCCAACGGTAAGGTCAACAAAGTGTGACGTAGTAGCTATATCATAATCAAAAACTTTCGCATCTGGAAAACTACTATAGTTATTAATATCCCATAAGGAAACGAAGAACCCTCCTGAAGAATAACTTACATAATAGTCCATTTCAGTATAGTCTCCGTTAAATCCAGCACCAGCCCAAAAACCAGCGTCAAATTTTCCATTCTTAGAAGTATAGTGCGCTTGAGCAGCAGTCATGGGGGCATCGGTTACCCGATATCCACGCCACAAATGCATGTTTTTAACAGTTAGATTAAAGTTGAAGGGCTTATATGGTTTGCTTTCTGCCATACCCATTTCTTCAGCCTTGTCTATTGTTTCTTCCTGCGCATTGATAGAAACTATCGAGAAGGCAATAAGAAATATGGCAACAATATGTTTAAAATTTTTCATCGTTATAGTTAAATTTATTTTATAGGTTTTATGAAAGGCTCATGTAAAGAAAAGCTGCAAGTACACCACCTATGATGGGGGCAACAACGGGAATCCAAGCGTAGCCCCAATCACCTTTACTTTTTTTTGTTTTGACAGGTAAAAGCGAATGCATAATACGCGGCCCTAGATCTCTTGCAGGATTAATAGCATAACCCGTAGTTCCACCTAAGGACAAACCGATAGCCCATACTAAAAATGCAACTGGTATAGCACCTACTGAGCCTAGGCCTACTAAAGTGCCTTTGCCATCTTCTAGGTTCGCTCCCGCGAAGTAAAAAATTACAAATACCAATACGAAGGTTCCAACAAGCTCACACATAAAATTGGTGAACACGTTGCGTATTGCTGGTCCAGTTGAATAAACGGCCAATTTTGAATCTGGATCTTCCGTTACATCAAAGTGATCTTTATGTGTCAACCATATTACAAAGGCACCTATCATGGCACCAATGAATTGTGCTAGAATAAATGAGGGTACACTTGCCCAATCAAATTTTCCAGCTACGGCCAAAGCAACAGTTACAGCTGGATTTAAATGTGCTCCACTATATGGGCCTGCTACTACGACTCCTATGAAAACTGCCAGGGCCCATCCTGTGGTAATAACTATCCAACCACTATTGTTGCCTTTTGTTTCGTTAAGGACTACGTTTGCTACGACTCCACATCCTAATGTTAAGAGAAGAGCGGTTCCTATAATTTCTGCTATAAATGGTGTCATGATAATTAGTTTTTTACGTTAGAGTTCGCCCAATATTGCAAAGCGTCGATAGCTCTATACCAGCCCTCAATACCTTTTTTAATTTCTGTTCTTTCCTTGGTTGGTTTGAAATGAACATCAGCATCCCAGATCTTTTGAATCTCTTCAGGACTTTCCCAGTAACCAACAGCCAATCCCGCTAAATAAGCAGCACCCATAGCTGTTGTTTCAACGATTTTTGGTCTTACTGTGATGGTGTCGAGTACATCAGATTGAAATTGCATCAACATGTTGTTAACAGTTGCGCCACCATCTACTCTTAGTTCTTTTATGGAGATTCCCGAATCAGCTTCCATTGCTTTTAAAATATCCATAGTCTGATAAGCAATGGCTTCTAATGAAGCACGAGCAATGTGTGCATCTGTACTACCTCTAGTAATTCCGAAAAGAGTGCCTTGTGCTTGTTGATTCCAATACGGTGCTCCTATGCCAGCAAATGCAGGTACAAAGTAGACACCTTCTGAGCTTTCTACCGAAGCTGCTAACTCCTCAATTTCTGAAGAAGTCTTTATTATCTTTAAACTATCACGAAGCCATTGTACCACGGCACCGGCTATGAAGATGCTACCTTCAAGTGCATATTGAGTTTTGCCATTGATTTTCCATGCAACTGTAGTAAGTAAATTATTCTTTGAAACCTTTGGTTGATCACCTATATTCATAAGCATAAAACAACCTGTGCCATATGTATTTTTAACCATTCCCGGTTTGGTGCACATTTGACCGAATAGAGCTGATTGTTGATCGCCCGCTATACCAGCTAATGGTATTTTACTCGCAAAAACAGTACCTGAGGTATGACCATAAATCTCACTTGATTGTTTCACTTGTGGTAGCATACTTTTTGGAATTGTAAGAAGTTCTAAAAGCTCATCATCCCAGTCCATAGTATTTATGTTATACATTAGAGTTCTGGATGCATTGGTGACATCGGTTATATGAAGTTCACCTTTTGTGAAATTCCATATTAGCCATGTATCGATGGTTCCAAGAGCTAGCTCACCAGCCTCGGCACGTTCTCTCACCCCTTCCACATTATCCAATATCCATTTTACCTTTGTGCCAGAAAAATAAGAGTCAATTACAAGTCCTGTTTTTTCCCTGATAACTTGTGATTTACCTTGACTTTTTAATTCATCACAATAGTCGGCGGTTCTTTTATCTTGCCAAACGATAGCATTATAAACAGGTTCTCCTGTTCTTCTGTCCCAAACGACCACCGTTTCTCTTTGATTGGTAATACCAATAGCAGAAATATTTTCTCCCACAAGCCCTTCTTTTGCTAAGGCTTCAGTGGCAATACCTGCCTGCGTGGACCATATTTCTTTAGGGTCATGTTCTACCCATCCTGGTTTAGGAAAATATTGGGTAAACTCTTTTTGCGCCACGGAAATAATACTACCGCTTTTGTCTACAATAATAGCGCGTGAACTGGTTGTTCCCTGATCTAGGGTCAATATAAATTTTTTCATAAGTAAAAAGTTTGATTATTGTAGGACTGCGCAATCCTAAGGTTAATAAATATGAATATTCGATTTGTTTTTTACAATACGTAATGCATAGCCACCATATTAAAGTCGACGATTTCTTTTTGTTTCCATTCATCACTTTTATTCAACTCTTTTGCTAGGATTTTAGCAACCGTCGGTGCAGCTTCTATTGCTGCTCTAGCATCCAGAAACAATATTCTCACTCTTCTGGCTAAAATATCTTCAACAGTCCTAGCCATCTCATTTCTTATTGCCCACACCACTTCAGCTCTAGTATATTGTAGATTTGGGTGTATTCTTTGTCTTAACTCAGGAGATACAAGGATTAAGCTTTCAATGTTCTCTCGATCGCTACCATAAATATGAAGTGGATGGGATCTATCAACGTGATTGCAGGCTCCGTGTATTTTCAATTCCTTTGTTTTGCATTTGATATGGGGTAACTTTCCTAACTTCATTGCTTTATCAATAGTATCCTGAGCCATTCTCCTGTAGGTTGTCCACTTTCCCCCGATAACGGAAATCAATCCCGATTCCGATACAATCACTTTATGACTCCGAGATATTTCTTTGGTTTTTTCCGACCCATCTTTTGGAGCAGCTAATGGTCTGAGCCCAGCATAAATACTTCGAACATCTTTCCTTGTAACTTTTTTAGTCAAATACAAATTTGCTGTTGCTAGTATAAAATCAACTTCTTGTTCGAGGGCTATGGGTTCTATAGATGCTTTTTCTAGCAAAGTGTCAGTAGTGCCTAAAACGACTTTATTATGCCAGGGAACTAAAAATAAAACCCTGCCGTCACTTGTTTTGGGAATCATAATTGCGTCATTTCCCGGAAGAAATGATTTATCAATCACCAAATGCACGCCTTGACTAGGACGCACGGTTTTCTTTGCATTCTGGATATCCATTGTAAGGATATCATCCGTTAATACCCCCGTTGCATTGATAATCGTTTTGGAGGAGAAAGTAAAAGAATTATCAGTTTCTGTGTCAATTGCCGTGACCCCACTAACCATTCCATTTTCCTTGGTCAATGCCTTCACTTTGAAATGATTCAGAACGGTAGCCCCTTTTTCAATACATGTTTGTGCTATATTAACAGCTAATCGCGAATCGTCAAATTGACCATCGTAATAAAGAACACCACCTTTTAAGTTTTCTTTTTTTACGGTGTTCAATCTTGAGTATGTCTCTTTTGGATTAATCCTTTGGGATTTACCCAGACTAAGATTACCCGCAAGAAAGTCATATGCCTTTAGTCCCACAGTGTACTGTATCTCATCCCATCTTCTGTAGTTGGGAATTATAAAAGACTGATTTTTTACGATATGTGGTGCGTTCCTCAGCATAAGCCCTCTTTCGAATAGTGCTTCTCGGACTAAGGATATATCTCCTTGGGCCAAATACCGTACACCACCGTGTGCTAGCTTAGTACTCTTACTAGATGTGCCTTTAGCAAAATCATATTGTTCCAGCAACAAAGTTTTAAATCCTCGAGTCACGCTATCTAAAGCTATGCCCAATCCTGTTGCCCCACCACCGATTACTATAACGTCCCAAGTTTGGATGATTTCCAATTGTTTCATTAAAGTTTCTCTTTCAAATAAATTCATTTCAAAATGATTCTTTTAGTTTCGTTTGGTTGTAAATATATCTAAATTTTACGAATCTCAAAATTTTTGAGTAAAATATTTATATATTTGACTATAATTATCCATCCGAATTATGGATTTATTACAACCGTTTATCTGAATTGATTGACTTTACTTGTGTTAGTGCAGTTTAGTTTCGATTTAGTTTCGTTTTTATTCTTTTAATTTTTTTATATGATCAATACTCGAAGTTCTATGCAGCGTTATGAAATTATTTTAGATAAGCTCCAAAGAGAGAAGCACGTAGAGGTGTTAAGTCTCAGCCAAGATTTGGAAGTTTCTGCTGTTACGATAAGAAAAGATTTAAAGGCCTTAGAAAATAAAGGAATGTTGTTTCGTACGCATGGAGGTGCTTCCTTGAAGAAGCTCTATATAAATGATAGACCTCTTACCGAAAAAGAAAAAATACATATAGAAGAAAAGACAGAAATTGCCAAAGCAGCTTCTAATTTAATTGTAGAAAATGACTCCATCATTATTGCATCCGGTACAACAGTTCAGGCTTTGGCAAGTGCGATTGTTCCTTTGGGCCGTTTAACTGTAATTACTTCGTCAATAAAAGTCGTTCAGGAATTAATGCGATTTGACAACGTGGATATTTTGCAATTAGGTGGGTATATTCGAAATAGTTCCTTATCTGTAATCGGTAATTATGCAACTAAAATTCTTGAAAACATTTCCTGTAGCAAGTTGTTTTTAGGTGTGGACGGTATTGATGTAGAGCACGGGTTTACCACGACTAGTTTAGAGGAGGCTCATTTAAATAAAAGCATGATGGCGGCTGCGCAAAAAACTATAGTTTTAGCGGATTCATCTAAATTTGGTCAAAAAAGTTTTGCTAAGATATGTGAAGTGTACGACGTTGATGAGATTATTACGGACAGTGACCTTTCTGATTTCATCGTTAAGCAGTTTGAAGAAAGGGGCGTAGATATTACCGTTGTCGATGTTAAGTAGGCAATGCGATGTAAAGAAGTTCAAGACATTAAATCCCTCCTATTTACATTAAATTCATCCGCAAATCGGCTACTATTCCATTCTTGGAATAGCGCCATATACAAACTGATATGTGTGGGATTTAAACGGTCATCCAAAAAGAACTTTTCAAAAGCCGCATTGAGTAGCTTTATATAGTTCATAGCTTATGATTTTATCGTGTGTTGTACGCGATTTGTAATCATTACATTTTGAATTTCCTCGGCATCGTAGTAAATAATGCCTCCCACTTTGGTATAAGGTAATGTACCATTGATGCGCAGCGTTTGAAGTGTGCCTGGACTAACTTGAAGTAAGTCCATTACTTCAGAAGATTTTAGATACTTCTTAAGTTTTCCACTTCCTTGTTTTGATAAAAGGTTTTTAATATCATCGAGCAATTCCATTTTGAATTCTCTTAAATCATCTGAGGTAATAATTGTTGCGGGCATAATTGAACGGGTTTTAGAAGAAAGAGGCTATATTATTTTCTGTTTTAAATGATAGCCTCTAACTTGATTTGACTTTCGTTCTACAAATTTGTGGAGTTTTATTAGATTTTATTCCCCATATCGACCGTAGTACGGTCAAAATTTAACATCTTTAAATTTGGAGTGTTTTGTACCTATTTAATGTTTAGTTTATCAATTTTCACTATGAAATAGATAGAAATAAACTAAAAACTAGCGCGCAAAGAAGATGACCGTAGGTCAACCGTACTACGGTCTTTTTAGGATTGAAAAATGATGATTAGACAGAACTATTCTTCACTTTTATTCATTTCAGATAACAAGCTTGTAGTGAGGTCATCTAGGAATACCGTTCTACTGTTTTTTCGATTTTTAATATCCTGGTAAGTTTTGTAAATGTCTTTAGGTGTAAAATCGAAAATCTCTTGCATAATTTTGGACACTTTACTAATACTTAAATTGTTTTGCTTTGAAACTCCAGCAGAAGATAGAGCATAAACAAATTCTACCCAATCAGTATTTGTGAACGGCCATATCAACTTTTCGGTATTTTTCAATGCCGTTTTAGTAGGCCTCAAAGAGAATTCTAAATCGTGTAACCTATTATCAAGATAAGCAACTAGACGGTTGTAGGCCCTAAATTTCCCTAAGAGCATATCTCTAGGGGTAAAGAAATCAGGATCCTGAAAATAAAATTTAGAAGTTGTTATATGATAAAAGTCCATATAATCTCTTGTGTAATATTCCTTGTCAAAATGGGTTTCCTCTGCATCAGTGTATTGAGTGAAATCTAAATTGTAAATAAAGAAACGGTTAACTTTCTGTATTTTTTTTCTAATAAATTTTCGCTGACAATCTTTGTCAGCTTTTGGGAACTGAATCTCAAAAGAGCGTATTTCAGAAAAATAGATAAGATGTCTTAATGGGATTTGTTTGGTGTGCTTAAAAAAATAAATTTCATCCGAGATAGAGTCGAATCCTTTGTTAACAATTTCCTTTTTAAATTGACCTAAAAGTTTCGTGCAGACTATTATAGAATGCTTTGAGCGTTGCATAATTGTCTTTGAGTTTTCTTCAATTTCTAATAATTGCTTTTCTAGATTTTGAGCGAGTAAATGTAATTTCATACCATACCTAATTACAGAGTTAGCAACTGTTGATAGTATGGTCGATATTAGATAAGGTAATTACAAAGAATTATGTTATTGACGTTCTATAGACAGTTTTTTACAGGAAAACTGCAAAAATTATGCCTTTTTAAATATTTATCTAATTCTAATTTCTTTAGGAGGTAAAAACTGGTGTAGGATACTAGGGCGATATTTCTATTTACTATAATTTACTTATTAAAAATTAATTACACTATCCAAAGCATCATCAGCATCTTTGTGAATAAAATTTGCTTGATAGCGAATGGTAGTTGTTACAGAAGAATGACGATATAATTTTTGCAGCATCTGAATAGGGATTTTATCCCCAGATATATTTCCGAAACTATGTCTTGCGATGTGCATACTGATGTTCTTTTTAATTCCCAATTGCTTAGCAGCAATCTTTAACCTTCTGTTTAAATTTCGAGTTATTGATTGTGTTCTTTTTGAAATTTCCTCAGCATTATTAAGGTCTATATCCCTCAATTGAGGAAACACTAGTCCATTGTTTTCTGATTCATCCTTATAGTTATTGAATATTCCAGTTGCTTTCTCAGGAACTTTTAGCGAAACCAGTTTACTGTTTTTATTCATTCTATAAAGTAGTCTTCCATCATTAAAATCCGTCCATTTTAATTGAAGGACATCACCAACCCGAATACCAGCAAAATAAAAACTGATTAGCCAAATATGAATTGCTTTTTGTTGAGCTTCTGTAATATCTTGAGCATTTTCTAACTTTTGTATTTCATCAGAAGTAAAGCCTATTTTTTGAGATTCAGGAATTCTAATTGTCATTTTGCCTTTACCAAAAGGATATAGCCCTCTATCAGTAATAGATTCTGCAATAGCAAGATTATAAATTGTTCTAATTAAAATAAGGTAGTTTACAACCGTTCTAGGGGAAAGCTTTTTGCTATGTATTAAATAAGTTTCAAATTTCTTTAGTAAGGCAACATTTAACTTGTTAAAAGGAAGCACATCCTTACCTAAAAATTCCTTAAACTTTTTTAAACGGCCAAACTCAGTATCATATTGATGATGTTTATTTCTATTTTTAAGATTTTTAAGGTGCATATTGGCAACAACAAAGAAATCAAATCCCTTGTTTTCTACTATCTTGTTTCTAATTTCTGCAACTGATTCGTACTCTGGTTTCATTTCAGATTTTAAAACCTTATCATTAGCTTCTGCAACTTTACTGACAATAAAATTATTGAGCACCTTTGAGTTTGGATGGGACTTCCGAACGTTACGATTTTTTTCGTCCCAAAATTTTTCATCAATATATTGTCCAGTATTTAGGAAAGAACTTTTACGGTCTTTAGTTATCCGTATAGCAATAGGGAACCGTCCAGCTTTATTCTTCTTTTTTCTCAAAACTACTCTTACCGTTGCCATATTAAAACTATTAGATTATAAAGATAATCATTTTAGGTACAACATAGGTACAACATTTGTTGGTTTTGTTTGCTATTATTTGATATTAAATAATATTAATCGTTACTTAATACGTTGTATTTCAGTGTATTTGCACTAGTTTAGCATACAAGTATCAAACACTCATAACCCGAAGGTCGCTGGTTCGAGTCCAGTCCCCGCTACTAAAACAAAAACCTCTGAGATTTCAGAGGTTTTTTTATGCAGTAAATTCTCCTAATGGGTTTTTGTCCAATTTCAAATCAACACCCTTAAACTTTATATTATTTTCATTAAGTTTTATTGAAAGTTGGTTTAACTTACCTTTAATGACTCCTTATTAAACATTTTTATCTAAAAGATGAAAACTAGATTACTTCTTATCATCACTTTGTGCATTATTCCTTTGTGGAGTAATGGGCAAAGCCTTTCCCCTCCAATTCAGAATTACAGTAGCTATGAATACAATGCCGCTAGTAAAAATTGGGGACTAACTATTGATGAGAACGGTGAATTATATGTGGCAAACAACATAGGCTTGCTTCACTTTAATGGCGAAAGTTGGACACTCAACAAACTGCCCAATAAAACGATAATACGCTCAACCGCATATGTGAATGGAAAAATTTATACCGGCTCTTATGAAGAATTCGGTTTTTGGAAAATGAATCCATACGGTTCATTAGAATACACCTCTTTAACCCATTTAATAAAAGAACACGAATTTACGAACGAGGAGTTCTGGCAAATAATACCTCTTAACAATGCCATCATTTTTCGATCCTTTTCAACCGTATATATTTACCGAAACAATGAAATAAGAGTTTTAGATGCTCCTTTTGTTGTTACAAATATTGCCAAGTATAAAAACGAGATTATTGTTGCCGGTGAACAACGTAGATTATATCGTATTAAAGACAATACACTTGCTCCCTTGGAATCTCAGGAAATATTGGAAGGAAAAACTATTGTAGATATGGTTTCCTTTGGAGACAATCTACTTATCGGCACCAAACTTAATGGCTGTTATATGCTCAACAATGGTCTAATAGCTCCATTGGACGACGCTATAAACAACGAGCTAAAAGACCACCAACTGAACAAAGTATTGTCTCTCGACAAAAATACAATTGCATTTGGCACTATTAAGAACGGCATCTACACTTATGATGTTAAGCACAATACCTTTCAAAACCTCAACAAAGCACTGGGACTGCAGAACAATACCGTTTTGGCCATGCTGCATTATAAAGAACAATTATGGCTGGGTCTAGATAATGGTATAGATAAAATTCAATTGAAAAACCCTATTACTTATTATACCGACCATTCAGGTGTTTTAGGTACCGTTTATGATCTTGTAGATCATGAGGGCGAGCTATATTTGGGCAGTAATACCGGTATTTATCATTTTAAGGATGACCAGTTGCAATTTGTACCTGGATCACAGGGGCATGTTTGGGATTTGGAAATTATAGACGGAGATTTATTCTGTGGTCATAACACAGGTACTTTTATTTTAAAAAATGATAAGCTCAACAAAGTGTCCGACATTTCCGGGGGATATCAAATAGCCAAAATCCCTGAAACACAATCTTCTTATATTCAGGGTACATATACCGGTTTAGCAAATTTTAAAAAGGGGGAAAACGGAAATTGGATCACCAGCCGTATTACCGGCATTGACTTTCCCGTAAAGCAATTATGTTTTGAAAACGCTACAACTTTATGGGCGGCACATCCATATAAAGGGCTTTTTAAAATAACCATGAACGGTACGCACACAAAAGTGCTATCAACAACAGAAATTAAAACTGGTGCCATACCCAACACTTACAACATCAAATTGTACAATATTAAAAACCAAATAATACTATCTAGTGAAGGTAATTGGTTCAAATATGATCCAATAGCTGATATTATATCGGAATTTGAAGAGTTTAAAGATTATGTAAATATGGATCTTGTCAACTATAATTCAACAAGTTATTGGTTTTTTGATAATGATAATCAGAAAAAAATTATTCATACAGACCTTGGTGATAATCAATTTACATTAGATGATGCCCTTCTTAGAAAAAGACTTGCTATAGAAACGGAAACCATAGTAAACTATAATGATTCCATATATTACTTTACCCTTACCGACGGGTTTGGAAAACTTAACCTGAATAAATTTGAAAATGAATTAAAAAATGTAGCATTACCAATACCCAGATTAAGTTCTTTTCAAGATGAAAAAGAAACGTATTTATTAAATAATTCAAGTTTTAAAATACCCTTTAACAAATCCAAATCTTTACTTATTAATGTTTCCGCTGGCAGTATTAAACAGTATACCTATTTCTATGAACTTACAGGCACAATTGATCAGTCTAACTATTTGGATCATGGTACCATTCAACTTCAAAACCTACCCTTTGGAGATTACACGCTAAAAGTTCATACCGTTAGTATTGGTAATGAACTATCTGCCCCAAAGATTATTGAATTTAAAATTTTGAGGCCTTGGTATTTTTCCAATT
The DNA here is from genome assembly GCF_002362375.1 of Maribacter sp. UBA3344. Lineage (NCBI taxonomy): Bacteria > Pseudomonadati > Bacteroidota > Flavobacteriia > Flavobacteriales > Flavobacteriaceae > Maribacter > Maribacter sp. UBA3344. The sequence goes on from NZ_DERI01000017.1 coordinate 18,188, forward strand.
GGAGTTTATTGGGCTATCTACTATTGATTATTGCGGCCATTCTTTTAGTCCGCTGGTACAACAGGCAAAAATTGGCTAAAAAGCATAACCAACTAAAGGTTCAAATGCAACGGGAACAAGATGAACGTTTGGCACAAATAGAGAAAGAAAAATTAGAAAAAGAAATTAAGAGAAAACAGACAGAACTGGCAAGAACCACCATGAGTGTTGCCAAAAAAAACGAATTGATCATAGAGCTAAAAGATATGATTGCATTAAATCAAGAAGCCTTTAGCAACAAACAGCGCTTTAAGTCGCTATCTAAAAAACTTGATAGCTCTTTGGATGAAGACCAAGACTGGAAACATTTTGAAGTAAGTTTTAAAGAACTGCATGAAGATTTTTTTGAAAATCTTTTAAAGAAATATCCAAAATTAACACCCAAGGATTTAAGATTATGTGCTTATCTCAAGATGAATCATACCACAAAAGAGATTGCTCCGTTAATGGGTATTTCTGTTCGTGGTGTTGAGATCCACAGATATCGTCTTCGCAAAAAATTGAATATAGACAGCTCGCAAAACCTATCTAATTACCTCATTAAATTTAAATAAAACATCAATTAATAATTTTTACAACCACCACTCGTATTAAGAATGCGTTAATTAGCTACATCATTACTACATCAAAACGTTAATTTTTACTTTTCCATTAACACATTTACTACTGCAAAACCCCATAATCAAGGCTTTTCACGCACTACACACTATTGATGTACTTTTTATGTAGTTCAATAAAATTTAACTGCTCCTTGTTTTGATAACTTGCTATCAAAATTAACAACTTGATAATTTTACAACTCAATTTTTAAACAATTATGAAAATAGGAATCAAATTTTTAACATTCTGCATTTTAATGACCCACTTGGCGGTTTTTGCGCAAAATGGAATTTCGGTTTCGGGAACTGTTATTGACGAAGGTGGTCAACCATTACCTGGTGCAAGTATTATAATTAAAGGTACTACTACAGGAACCCAAACTGATTTTGACGGTCTATATGTTTTAAACGATGTACCTAGTGATGGTACTCTAGTAATCAGTTACATTGGCTACTCTTCCCAAGAAGTTTTGGTGAACGGTCAATCAACTATTGACATAAGCTTATCTGAAGATTCTCAAACTTTAGATGAAGTGGTTGTCGTGGGTTACGGTACTCAGAAAAAGGCAGATCTTACTGGATCTATTACGACCATTAAAACAGAAGATATCACTAGAACGCCAACGAGTGCGGCCATGCAATCCTTACAGGGTAAAGTAGCAGGTCTTCAGGTAGTAAGTAGCGGAGCTCCCGGTACAGGACCAACAATTAGGGTTCGTGGTATTGGATCATACGTAGGTGGCGCATCAGACCCACTATATGTAGTTGATGGTACCTTTTTCGATGACATCGATTTTCTTAATACAGAGGATATTGAAACTATCTCTGTTCTTAAGGATGCCTCTGCCTCCGCAATATACGGGGTACGTGCCGCTAATGGTGTAGTATTGATCGAAACCAAATCGGGTAAAACCAACCAAAAACCAGAAATTACATATAATGGTTACCAAGGGGTACAAATTGCACAAAATGTGGTTACACTTTCAAACAGTGAACAGTTTGCTACCTTGGCAAGAGAATCTGGTTCTGCTGCCGAGGCACAGTCTATTGAAAATGCCATACAACGATATGGAAGAAGTAGAATCAACCCTAATGTACCAGATGTCAACACAGATTGGTACGATTTAATTTTACGTCATGCCCTTCAACAGAACCACAGTATTGGTGTTGCCGGTGGTACGGAAGCCGTAACATATTCATTAGGCTTAAACTACTTTGAACAAGAAGGTATTTTGAACATGAAGAATGAATACCAAAGGTTCAATATTAGGTCTAAGGTAAATGTGGATATTACCAATCGCTTAGATATTGGTATCTCTACCCTTTTTAGCAATGCTACAAGTTATAGACCGGAAAACACGGCTTTTGCTTTGGCATATTATGCAACGCCTACAATGCCTGTACTAGATCCTTCTAAAACAGATGCATACCCAAAACCTTATGCGAATGCACAAGATTTAGGATACAGAGGTACGCAGAATCCTTTTCCTATAATGGAAAATACCGAGAACCGAGACAAGATCAGAAATACCTTAACTACGGTGGACTTGAACTATCAATTAGTTCCGGATAAATTAACACTAAAAACTGCTTTTTACCACAACTTTGAGACTACAGAAACTAGAGAAGTACGTTTACCTTACTTTTTTGGAAATGGTAACGCATTTAGGGAAAATGCCGAGTTAGTAAAAAGAAACCAAACTTTTTCTGAACAAACATGGGACAACACGTTAACCTATGACGATAGCTATGGCAAACATAACCTAACGGCATTGGTAGGTACTTCTTACAGAGACCGCTCTTATGAGCAATTAGAGGCTAAGGGACTTAACTTTCCCAACGGACCCGGTATTGGCGATGAATCTTATTTCTTGGATTTAGCAAAAACGATTGATGTAGATGGCGTAGGTGATGACGGTCTTAGACAATATTTTTTCTCATACTTTGGGCGAATTGCTTATAACTTTGATAGCAAATACTTGCTCTATGGTACGTTTAGAGCTGACGGAACAAGTAAATATCAAGAGAAATGGGGCTATTTCCCAACCGTTGGTGTGGGCTGGGTGGTTTCCGAAGAATCTTTCTTGGAGAACAGTAACGTTATTGATTTTTTAAAATTGAGAGCCAGTTGGGGTGAGTTAGGTAATGCAAACGTTGCAGCCAGTACCGGTGGTATTACCTCAACAGAGGTAGATGCCGCTTTTGGTGATGTTCGTTATCCAGGCTTAGTAACCAGCAGTGATTTTGAAGCCCTAAAGTGGGAGGTTACTGCAGAGACCAACGTAGGTTTGACCGCCAGATTATTCGATAATAAATTAACCATAGATTCTGATTACTACGTAAGGGAAACTCGTGATGCGGTTATACCGGTATCTAGATTGTTAGTACCAGGTGAAACCAGACAGAACGTGGGCGTCATTAGAAACTCCGGTTTTGAAATAGTTGCCAATTGGAATCAGAAAGTATCGGACAACTTTAGCTTTAGTGTTGGGGGTAATTTCTCAACTCTTGATAATGAGGTATTAGACTTAGCGGGACAAGAAAATCTAACTTCTGGTGGCGACACTGCCCAACGTACCGTTGTTGGCGGCACCATTAATCCGTTCTTCGGATTAAAAGTAGACGGTGTTTATCAGACCGATGAAGAAATTTTATCGGATCCTGCGGCACAAGCTGCAATTGCCAATGGTTTAACCGTAGCGCCAGGAGATTTAAAATTCGTTGATCAAAACGGAGATATGGTAATTGATGCCCAAGATAGAGTGGATCTTGGCTCATATCTTCCAACATATTCTTTCGGATTCAATTTTGGAATGAATTATAAAGCGTGGGATTTTAATTTAAATGTAATTGGTCAAGGCGGTAATGTCATTGCCAACCAAAAACGTTTTGCCATTCGCCAGACACCAGATGCCAATATAGATAGAGATTTCGCCGTAAATAGATGGAACGGTGCCGGTAGTACCAATAGCTATCCATCGGCAAGAGGTATCAGAAACCCTTGGAGCAACCAGTTCTTAAGCAGTTTTTTTGTTGAAAAGGGAGATTTTGTGAGACTACAGAACGTAACATTAGGGTATACGCTACCAAAACTTAATAGCAAATTCAATCCTGATATAAGATTCTATATCACCGCAGAGCGTCCATTGACATTCTTCAACTATAACGGATTTACTCCTGAAGTTTCTGATGGTAGAGACACACAGGTTTACCCTATACCCGGTGTATACACCTTTGGCGTAAATATTAAAATTTAAACATACAGCTATGAAATATATAAAAGTTAAGAAACTAACAGTGCTTTTAGCCTTTCTAGGTACTGTACTAATAGGTTGTTCAGACGATCTGGACCAACCGGAACTGAATAATAATTTTGCGGGAGGAACCGATTTCTCCCAAACCGATGATATGATTTTTTCATTGATAGGAGTTTACCAATCTGTTGCAGATAGAGGTTGGGAACAGCCACTAGTAGTTGCTACAAGAGGTGATGATGTTAATGCAGCGGGTGACCAACAAGGTCTAAAAAATCAAGACCGTTATGTGTACGACAACTCCTTCTTTGGATCAAGAACATTATGGGAAACGTATTATGGCGATATCATAGGTGCACATACGGGTATGGAACAGATTGAAAGATATATGGAATTTGCAGATGATGAGGGCATCGCTTTAGGCAATCAATATATCGCCGAGGCAAAAGTTTTACGTGCCGTGCTGCTTTTTCAACTATCGCAAGTGTATGGTTCGGTATTCATTCCTACCTCATCAAACTTAAATGATTTTGCAGACGTAACATCCGTACCTAGTAAAGATGAAGTTATGCAACACATTTCGGATCAAATGGACGAAGCAATTCCGTTCTTGCTTGACCTAAGACCAAATGAAAGAACTGACCTACCTGGCGGCGTTACCAAGTACACCGCTTTAATGATAAAGGCAGAGGCAAATCAAGAACTAAAAAACTACCAAGCCGTAGCAGATGCAACTGGTGAAATTATTGCTTCTGGAAAGTTCAGTTTGTTCCCAGATTATTACGAACTGTTTAAAACTCCCGGTAAACTAAGCGACGAAAATTTATTTGAATTTCAATACTCGGATTTCGGCAATGGTGAGGGTGATAGGGTAAGCCACTTGTACGCTCCATATGGTCCAAACTCATGGAATCCGGAGGTTGATGGTTCTAGTAATGGCTGGGGATTCTTTGAACCTAGCTTAAAATATATAGAATTCATGTTGGACAGGGGCGAGACCGATCGTCTGGAAACTTCGGTTTTCTTTAGTCAAAAGGGTATTGACAGTTTGATCGCTACTACGCCTTATACCGCAGAAACCCTACCTTCATTTGTATCTCCCATTACCAGGGATGGTGATGAAAATACTTCAACGGTTCGTTCCATATTTTCAAGTGGAAAACACTATTTACCTACCAATCAATTAATACCTGGCCGTACGGCTTATGGCAGTAACAAGAACAACATTGTTTTTCGTTACTCAGAAACATTGCTAATGTATGCCGAAGCTCTAGTTCAAGGTGCCAATAATTCTGTAATGACTGCAGATGAGGCGGTAAACCAAGTAAGGGCAAGAGCAAATATGGCTCCATTAAGTGGGGTTACCCTTGATCAAATCGTGGATGAAAAATATGCAGAACTTTCAATGGAATGGGGAAAGCGTTTTTTCGATATGGTACGCTTGGGCAGGTATGATGAACTAAGTTTTGATGGCAGAACATTTACGGAAGACAGGGCTTTTGTAACCTATCATCAAGATCAGATAGACGAGTTTCCAATATTAGGTGAAATAGCAAACTAAAAACCAACTACAATGAAATATTTTAAACACATTATTACATTTTGGTTGGCTGCCTTTATTTTGGTAGCCTGCGAAGATGGTATAGATTCTCTTACCGAAGTTGACCCAGGCGCAGATGAAACGGCTCCTAGCATTACCATTACATCTCCAACAGAAGGTTTGGCAGTAAAAGTTAATGAAGAATTAGCAACTATTACCATAAAATTTGAAGCTCAAGATGATATAGAATTAGCTTCTGTCAACGTTGCTTTAGATGGAACAACTATTAAAAGCTATGCTGATTTTCTGGATTACAGAAGGTTGGTAGTTGATGATTTGGTTTATGACCAATTAGCGGATGGTGATCATGTTCTTACCGTAACGGCCACAGACCTAGATGGTAAAACTACTAACGGCACGGTCAATTTTACAAAAGAGCCAGCCTATGTTATTAAATATCCTGGTGAAATTTTATATATGCCTTTTGATGGCGCGTATGTTGACCTGATCAGTTTTGAAGAAGCCGAAGAATTTGGTACACCTTCTATTAGTGAAGATAACATTGCTGGAGACGGCGCTTACCAAGGTGCAACCGATACGTATTTGACCTTAGACCCTGAACGATTCAAGAATGCAGAATTCAGTGCTATCTTTTGGATGAAAATCAACAGTTCTCCCGATCGTGCAGGTGTATTGACTATGAGTGCGCCTTTAGTGAATGGCGCAGACAATGACCTTTCTAAAGGGTTTAGATTTTTCCGCGAAAATGCTAATGGCAATCAACGTTTTAAATTAAATGTAGGTTCTGGTGATGCAGGTACTTGGTTTGATGGCGGCGAGGCTGCAGACGTAGATCCTTCTTCAGGAGAATGGGTAAACTTCGCATTTACCATTTCCGATGCTGAAGCCGTAGTATATATTGACGGTCAAATTGCCAGTGAAGGTGCTTTTAGCGGAATTGATTGGACAGATGTTAATGTGCTTTCCATCATGTCTGGCGCCCCTAACTTTACAGCATGGGGTCACTTATCAGATGAAAGCTTAATGGATGAACTTCGTATTTTCAACAGAGCAATTTCTCAAGATGAAGTTCAACAAATAATGGCTGACGATTCAGGTGAATTCGTTTCTTCCTACCCTCCTACTTTTGATGGTGAAATGTTCTATATGCCTTTTGATGGTAGTTACAATGAACGTTTTAGAGACATTGACGCTACCGTTGTAGGTACACCTGGTTATGCCGGTGAAAGCGTAGAAGGTGATAATGCTTATGCCGGTGCAGCAGATTCTTATTTAACGTTTCCAACAAATGAATCCGGAGCGCTTACTACAGAGGAATTTAGTGCAACATTATGGTACAAATTGAATGCAGACCCAACAAGAGGTTCCATCTTAGTTATGGGTCCAGAAGATGTGGACAACGCAGGTTACCCAGATGTACAGAACAAACGCACAAACGGATTCCGATTCTTTAGGGAAGGTGATGCAACAAGACAAGTATTTAAGTTGAATGTGGGTAATGGTGACGGTGAATCTTGGTTTGATGGTGGCGATGCGGCTGCACTGGATCCTACTACTACAGACTGGGTGCACTTGGCTTTTACCATCTCCGGTAATGAATGTGTGGTTTACTTTGATGGAGAAGTTGTTGCTCAAGGTGACTTTACAGGCGTAGATTGGACAGGTTGTGATCTATTATCCATAGGTTCAGGCGCTCCAAGGTTTACAGAATGGGGACATGGTTTTGACCTTAGTTTTATTGATGAGCTAAGATTATACAACAAAGCACTGACCCAACAAGAAATTCAAGATATAAGACAAGCAGGTCTTTAAGCACGATAATAGTTTAGTTTAAATTAGTTAATGTAGTAGATTTTATGAGGTTATTTTTAATTTCAATGACCATTGCAACTTTGTTAGTGGGTTGTAATGGTCAATCCTCTAAGTCCAAACTTAGAGATCAAGACAAACAAAAAGAAGACATCAAATTAACGGATGAACAATTATTGGATTCCGTACAAAAGCAGACATTCAATTATTTTTGGGAAGGTGCAGAACCTACATCAGGGCTGGCAAGAGAAAGAATTCATTTAGATGATATTTATCCAACCCACCATAAGGATATTATTACCATAGGTGGTTCAGGTTTTGGTGTAATGGCAATTTTAGTTGGTATTGAAAGAGAATTCATTACACGCGAAATGGGTCTTGAAAGATTGGAAAAAGCTGTAGATTTTCTTGACAATGCCGATCGTTTTCATGGCGCATGGCCACACTGGCTTACTCCAGATGGTAAAATGACTCCGTTCAGCAAAAAAGATAATGGGGGAGACCTGGTAGAAACCGCATTTCTTATTGAAGGCTTATTGACCGTTAAAGAATATTTTAAAGACGGTAATGAACGTGAACAAGCACTTGCCCAACACATACAACAACTATGGGAAGAAGTGGAATGGGATTGGTATACCAAAGGTGAAAACGTACTGTACTGGCACTGGTCCCCGGAGTATGAATGGGATATGAACTTCCCAGTAGGTGGTTATAACGAAGCTTTGATCATGTACATTTTGGCAGCGGCATCTCCTACCCATCCTATTAAAAAAGAAGTTTATGACAAAGGCTGGGCTAGAAATGGCGCTATAACAAAAGATACCACTTTTTACGGTCTACCCACCGTTTTAGATCATTATGAAAGTGATGCATCTCCCGTAGGCCCTATGTTCTGGGCTCACTATTCTTTTACCGGTTTAAACCCAAAAGGTTTAAAAGACCAATATGCAGATTACTGGGAATTGAACCATAATCATACCATGATACAGTACAAATATGCCGTTGACAACCCTAAGAATTTCAAAGGGTACGGAGATGACCTTTGGGGGCTTACGTCCAGCTATTCTATTAAAGGATATGACGGACATAGACCAGATAGGGATATCAGCGTTATTTCCCCAACTGCGGCACTGTCTTCCATGCCATATGCCCCTAAGGAAAGTATGGCATTTTTAAGAAACCTGTACACCAACCATGATACGCTTGTGGGTAAATACGGTCCATATGATGCCTTTAGTTTGGAAAAAAACTGGGTATTGCCTAGATATTTAGCTATTGACCAAGGTCCTATTCCGGTGATGATAGAAAATCATAGAAGCGGATTATTCTGGATGCTTTTTATGACCAACAAAGACGTAATTAACGGGTTGGATAAATTAGGATTTTCAGTAGCATCTACAAAATGAAGGGCAAAAACCGACATAGGTACCAAAAGAAAGCACTCCAAAAGGCGTTCGCTATATTCTTGGGAATCTTAACGATGACGGTAATGGCGTGCTCCTCATCGGAACCCGATGCCCCAACTGGGCAATCTGAGCTACCGGAAACACCAACAGAGCCAGAACCAGACCCTGAAGTACCCGAAATTACGGATGAGGAACTTTTAGACCTTACCCAACGTGAAACTTTCAAATACTTTTGGGATTATGCCGAAGCAAACTCTGGTGCGGCACGTGAACGTTTTCACCCCAATGAACCATCTAACGACCCAAATACGGTTAGTATTGGCGGTACAGGTTTTGGATTAATGGCACTGATCATCGGTATAGAAAGAGGTTTTATTAGCAGAAACGAATCTGTAGAACGTATTGATCAAATCTTAAGTTTTCTGGAAACTGCCGATCGTTTTCACGGTGCGTGGCCACACTGGCTAGATGGTACCAATGGTACCGTTAGACCTTTTAGCGAAATGGACAATGGTGGCGACCTTGTAGAAACCGCATTTTTGGCGCAAGGCTTGATCTGTATTAAAGAATATTTTAAAGATGGTGACGATACCGAAAAGTCTTTAGCGAATAAAGCTGACACCCTTTGGAAAGGGGTTGAGTGGAACTGGTACACGCAAGATAAAAATAGCCTGTACTGGCACTGGAGTCCCAATTTTGGTTTTGATATCAACTTAGAACTTAAAGGGTATAATGAAGTAATGATTGCTTATATAATGGCTGCCGCTTCACCAGAATATTCCATTGAAAAAGATGTGTACACCAACGGCTGGGCATCTAACGGAGCTATTAGTGATGCTACCAGTGCATATAATATTCCATTAGTGGTGGATCACGCAGGAAACTCCGCTAACGGTGGACCATTATTTTTTTCGCATTATTCTTATTTAGGGCTGCGACCACAAAACTTGAACGACGAATTTGTTGATTATGGTGCTGCGGCCATCAACCATGCTAAAATCAATTATCTGTACTGCGTAGAAAATCCTAAAAATTTCATCGATTATGGCGAAAATTGCTGGGGATTAACGGCTAGCTACTCCAGAAACACAGATGGCACTTTAGGGTATAACGCACATAGCCCAAGTAATGACACAGGCATAATATCTCCAACAGCGGCTATAAGCTCCATTCCTTACACTCCGGAAGAATCCCTAAAAGCGCTACGCTATTTTTATCAGCATAAAGATAAATTATTGGGACCTGCAGGATTTTATGATGCTTTTAGTCCGCAAAACAATTTTTGGGTTGCGGAAGCCTATTTGGCAATTGACCAAGGACCTGAAATCATAATGATAGAAAACTACAGAACGGGCTTACTTTGGAATCTTTTTATGCAGAATGAAGACATTCAAAATGGTCTTAACAAACTAGGTTTTACGTATGAAAAATAAACACTTGTTTCTTCTCGCCATAATTCTTGTGTGCAGCTATACAGCTTTTGCACAAGATAGCAGCTTATTTGAAAAGAAAGAATTGATCGTAAAAGGTGATACGTTGCCATATAGAATGCTATACCCAGAAAATTTTGATACGGAAAAAACTTATCCGTTGATCTTATTTTTACATGGTGCAGGTGAAAGAGGCAATGACAACCAAAAACAATTAACACATGGTAGTGCTTTATTTCTTGATCAAAACAATAGAACCAAATTTCCCGCAATTGTTATTATGCCACAATGCCCTAAAGATGATTATTGGGCTCAGGTAAACGTAGATCGTAGCAACTACCCTGTTCAATTGGACTTTCAATTTAAAAAAGGACCAACCAAGGCAATGGACCTTGTGCTGCAATTATTGGAAAATTATGAAAAAGAAGACTTTGTAGATAAAAACAAAACTTATGTCATGGGGCTTTCTATGGGCGGTATGGGCACCTATGAACTTTTAGCAAGACAACCAGACCGTTTTGCTGCCGCAATTGCAATATGTGGAGCGGGCGACGCAACTTACGCAACAAATTACGCGAAGAAAATTCCTGTATGGGCATTTCATGGTGCTCATGATAACGTTGTTGCCCCTTTACAAACAATGGAAATGGTTAGTGCTTTACTACATGAGGGAGCTTTCCCCCGGCTTACCTTATATGATTTTGCCAACCATAATAGTTGGGATCCTGCTTTTACAGAACCAGATTTACTACCATGGCTTTTCTCTAACTCCTTGAACAAAGAATAAAAGGTCATTAAAACCGATATTTATGTCTCATACCTTTAAATTACTACCATTACTCCTATTGTCTTTTGCCATTTCTAAAATGTCTGCGCAAGAAACCATACCTGAAGTTGAAGCCTTATTGAGCAAAATGACTTTAGATGAAAAGATAGGACAGCTAAATCTATTGACACCTGGTGGCGGTATTGCTACGGGGTCTGTTGTAAGTGAAAATGTTGAAGCAAAAATAAAAGCTGGTCAAGTAGGTGGTTTATTTGGTGTATCAGGACCAGAGAAAGTTAGGCAGGCACAAGAAATAGCGATAAAAAATTCTAGATTAAAAATTCCTTTATTAATAGGTTCCGATATTATTCACGGTTACAAAACCACCTACCCTATTCCATTGGGTGTGGCTTCTAGTTGGAATATGGAACTAATTGAAAGTGCCGCAAAAATGGCTGCAAAAGAAGCTACCGCAGATGGTATTAACTGGAATTTTTCACCAATGGTAGATATATCCCGTGATGCCAGATGGGGAAGAATTTCTGAAGGTTCTGGCGAAGACCCATACTTAGGATCGGCTATTGCAAAGGCAATGGTAAAAGGTTACCAAGGAAAAGATTTAAAAAATGCGTATACCATGATGGCCACGGTTAAGCATTTGGCATTGTACGGTGCCGTTGAAGCTGGGCGTGATTATAATTCGGTTGATATGAGTAAGGTAAAAATGTACAACCAGTACCTACCACCGTACCAAGCAGCTGTAGATGCCGGCGTAGGTAGCGCCATGACATCTTTTAATGATATTGACGGTATACCTGCTACTGGGAATAAATGGTTGATTACGGACCTATTAAGAAAGCAATGGGGCTTTAAAGGTTTTGTTGTTTCTGATTATACTTCTGTAAATGAAATGACCGCGCATGGATTGGGAGACCTGCAAGCTGTTTCTGCCCAAGCCATTAATGCGGGACTTGATATGGATATGGTGGGCGAAGGTTTTTTGACCACACTTAAGAAATCCGTACAAGAAGGCAAGGTAACCAAAGAAGCCATTACCATTGCCTGTAGAAGGATTTTAACCGCAAAGCATCAATTGGGACTATTTGATGACCCTTATAAATACTCGGACACTTCAAGACCTAAAAAGGATATCCTGACCGCAGAAAACAGAGCAGCTGCCAGAAAAATTGCCACACAATCCTTTGTACTTCTCAAAAACGAGAACAACATACTTCCTTTAAAAAAAGATGCTAAAATCGCATTGGTTGGTCCTTTGGCAAATGATAAAAACAATATGCTGGGTACATGGGCACCCACAGGTGACCCTCAATTATCCATTCCGGTTTTAGAAGGTTTAAAAAATGTAGCTCCAAAAGCTAAGATAACGTACGCCAAAGGGGCTAATATCACCAATGACCCTGAACTGGCTTCACGTGCCAATGTTTTTGGGCTACGCGTAGATATTGATAAACGATCGCCAGATGCCATGATTACAGAAGCTTTGCAAAACACTAAAAATGCAGACGTCATCGTTGCCGTGGTCGGGGAAGCTTCAGAGTTTGCAGGGGAAGCAGCTAGTAGAACCGAAATTTCAATACCTCAGAGTCAAAAAAAATTAATCAATGCCTTGGCAGAGACTGGCAAACCTGTGGTATTGGTACTTTTTAGTGGAAGACCACTGACCATCGCAGAAGAATTTAACCTACCGGTAAGTATTCTACAAGTTTGGAACCCTGGTGTTGAAGCCGGTAACGCTATTGCAGATGTGCTTTTTGGAGATTATAATCCGTCAGGTAAATTAACGGCAAGTTGGCCTAGAAACGTAGGGCAAATCCCCATATACCACAGTATGAAAAATACAGGTAGACCAGCACCTACCCATACATTTGAAAAGTTCAAATCCAATTACCTGGATAGTGAACTATCTCCCCTTTTCCCTTTTGGTTATGGGCTGAGTTATACCACATTTGAGTATAGTGCAATAGCTATTGACAAGAAAAAAATAGCACAAGATGAAGCTGTAAATATCTCGTTTACCGTAAAAAACACTGGTAATTATGATGGTGAAGAAGTAGTTCAGCTCTACTTAAAAGATGAGGTCCGTAGTATAACACCTCCAAAAAGACAGCTTAAGGGTTTTAAAAAAATATTCCTGAAAAAAGGGGAAAGCCAAAGAGTGACTATCTCCCTTTCTGCAAATGATTTAAAATTCTATAACAGTGAATTAAAATTTGTAGCTGAACCAGGGAAATTTATTGTTTTCGTAGGTGGAAATTCCAATGCTGAGATGTCTACTGAATTTGAACTGGAATAAATCTTTGATCCAATATTTAGAATAAAATTTAATTCGACTATGCGACTAGGCATCCTAACGCTTATAGGCTTATTGACCATTGCTTGTAACACCAAAATAAATACGAGTAAAAAAACCGCTCAAAAACCAAATATCGTATTTATCATGGCAGATGATCACGCCATTCAAGCAATAAGTGCTTATGGCCATCCCATCAGCAAAATGGCAAATACTCCTAATATTGATAGGATTGCCGAGAATGGAGCCATATTCCAAAACAGTTTTGTTACCAACTCCATTTGTGGTCCTAGCAGAGCAGTGATCCTCACCGGAAAACATAGCCATATAAACGGATTTAGACAAAACGGAGATCACTTTAACGGTAGTCAGCCCACATTACCTAAAATGCTACAGCAATCTGGTTATAACACCGCCGTATTCGGTAAGTGGCATTTACATGGTTATCCGGAAGGATTTGATGATTGGAAAATTATTGTAGACCAAGGAAACTATTATAATCCTGATTTTATTGAACATGGCGATACAACCCGTATAGAAGGCTATGCCACCGATATTATTACCAATGATGCCTTACAGTGGCTGCAACAGGACCGAACAGATTCTCTTCCATTTTTTTTAATGGTACAACATAAGGCACCGCATAGAAATTGGATGCCCGCACTGAGACATGCAAACCTTTACGATTCTATACAATTTCCATTACCCGATAGTTATTTCCCTGATTTTAATAAACAATGGGCTTCTAAAGAGCAACTACAGACCATATATAATGACATGTACGAAGGCCATGATTTAAAAATGACCAAATCTTTTGGGAGCACACAACTCCTGAATAATCCATGGACCACGGACTTTGATAGAATGACCCCAAAACAACATGACGCTTGGGATGCCGCTTACTTAGATAAAAACAACGATTTTCATAAAGCTCACTTAACTGGTAAAGATTTGGCCATTTGGAAAGGTCAACGTTACCTTCAAGATTATATGGCAACTATTGCCGCAGTAGATGAGGGTGTAGGCAAAATTCTTGATTATTTGGAAGAAAGCGGTCTTGACAAAAACACGCTAGTGGTCTACACTTCCGATCAAGGTTTTTGGATGGGTGAAAATGGTTGGTTCGATAAACGTTTTATGTATGAAGAATCTTTTAAAACACCACTACTAATACAGCTACCTGGTACCATAAGACCAGGAACTAAAATCAATGCCATGGTGCAAAATCTAGATTTCGCGCCTACTTTTTTAGAACTTACCGGGTTTTCCAATTTAAGTAAAGACATGCAAGGAGAATCTTTTTTCGGGTTATTGAACGGGACACTTAACGAAGACGATTACAGAGATGTGGTCTACTATCATTATTACGATTACCCCGCATTTCACATGGTGAAGAAGCATTACGGTATACGAACAAAACGTTATAAACTAATACATTTTTATGATGATATAGATACTTGGGAGTTATACGACCTTGAAAAAGACCCAGATGAAAAAATGAATTTGATCATGAATACCAATTATGCCCAGGTCTTACATAGAATGCGCGTTAAACTGGATAGTGTACAAACACATTACAAGGTTACCGAAACTGAATTTAAAAAAGCTTCTAAAGATAAAGTGGACAAAGCCTACGAGCAATTTAAGAGACTTAGGGGCACACCAGCTACATTTAACTAGGCTCGCTGCTCTAGGCTGTTAAGTAAGTTCTTTGCCGCCAACCAAAATTTCTTGGTAGTGGGGTTTGGTATCACGTGCATTTCCTCATCTTCATCACTAGAACCCACCATAAGCTTTATATATTCAAATGCCTCATTAGGTATTTCATCCGATAGAAATGCCATACTCCAAGTATCAAACTCCCTAGAATAGATATTTCCCTCAGAGAGCAGCTTTACCTCATGATGTCGATTATCAACCTTTATCCTTTCGAACAATGTCAATACAACTTCTGCTTCCCCTTCCAAATACTGTATAAACATTCCATCATGATATATTAAACAACCCGTAATATCATTTTTAAAATTAAAATCTCTTGAGGTATTGAGTATTTCATTTATTTGGGTTGCATTCAGTGTTTTGGCAATAGACCTATAAACCAAATTATACATAAAAACCGGTGTCTAATTATTAAATTCTACAACAATTTCTTTAACATAGCGAGGGAACAAAAAGACATCTTTTTCTTACAATTATATTAAAAATAAATATCTTAACACTATTTAGCACCTAATCTTCTAAATTAAATCTGTAGGGTCAATTTTATTTTTTATAGCGACTATAGTATTTACATATATACCATAATTTTCAGTAACACTCTTAAAACATGAATATTATGAAAAATACAATAGTTATAACTGCAGCATTGACCTTGATATTAGCATCATGCTCAAGCACAAAACAGACGACAACAAATCCAACAGAAACCGTTACCGAGCAGGTAAGTACTGAACAAAACGTAACAACTGAGAATACAAATTCAGAAGCCTCCAACACATCGGTTATTGATCAGCAAAACATGGCCGCACAAGCTAATGGCTCAACAGGTTCCATGAACAACGTAATGGCAAAAGGTAGCACAACTACCATTAGAGATGAATATGCTGATATGTTCACAAAATTGGAAATGAGCAACGAACAAATAAGTACGTTTACCGCTGCCATGAACAGATTTAAAACTAAACAGGCCAACACACCAAGTGGCGAAATGTTAGGAAGTATTGAAAGTGAACGTACCCGACAATTAGAAGAAATTCTTTCTAGTGGCCAATATGCAAAGTATGAAGAATGGTTAGCTAATAATCAGTAAGTAGCTACGGCTTTCATTCATGTATTGCATCAATTCTATAAGCTATTCAACAAACTTTTGAGCAAAGCCCCTTGTACCTTTATACAATACTAATTATAAAATAATATTACAATGATAAAACCTACGCAAGAAGTACCTGAGTTAAAATTGCCGTTGATCAATGATACAAAATGGAGTTTGTATGATCAAGATAGTAAAGCATTTACAATGCTTGTTTTCTATAGAGGTCTACATTGCCCCGTTTGTAAAAACTACCTTGAAGCCCTAACAAAAAAATTAAAGGATTTTAGCGATAGAGGTGTTCATTTAATCGCCATAAGTAGCGATAGTGAAGAAAGAGCAAAAAAGGCTGGTAACGAATGGAATATTCCTGAGCTACCCGTTGGTTATAATTTACCTATTGAAACCGCAAGGGAATGGGGGCTATATGTTTCTAAAAAAACATCTGACAAAGAGCCAGATGAATTTTCAGAACCAGGATTGTTTTTAATTCGACCAGATAATACTTTATATGCAAGTGCCATACAGACCATGCCATTTGCAAGACCTAACTGGGACGATATTTTAAACGCAATTGACTACGTTACCAAAAATGATTATCCTGCCAGAGGTGGAGAATAAAAATTTGCGCTTTGTTATAATAGCACGCAACAAAAAAAGTGATTTGAATTCTTAAGAATCAAATCACTTTTTTTCTGTTTTCAATCTATGTTAATTTCGTTTATTCTTTCTTCTCTTTCCACTTTTCAAACTTGGCTTTTGCTTCATCGCTCACCATAGGATAAAGCCCGATAATAGGCGTACCTGCTTGTACACTTTCCATTACGAACTCTTCATACATGGTCATTTCTAAACATTCATTGGCTACTTCATCTGCAAGATGCGCCGGAATAACCATTACACCATCATCATCACCCAGTATAATATCTCCAGGAAATACCGCAACATCACCACAACCGATAGGATCATTTATAGCAATTGCCTGGTGCAGGGTAAGGTTTGTAGGTGCCGATGGTCTATTATGGAATGATGAAAAATCCAGATCCGCAATTTCCGCAGAATCCCTAAAACCGCCGTCGGTAACAATTCCAGATACCCCACGAACCATTAACCTTGTTATCAATATTGACCCTGCCGATGCCGCCCTTGCATTCTGGCGGCTATCTATAACCAAAACAGCACCTTCTGGACACTGCTCTACTGCTACCCTTTGCAAATGCTTTGGGTCTCTAAATACTGAAATTGGGTTAAGATCTTCCCTTGCCGGTATATAACGCAAGGTATACGCTTCGCCGACCATCGTAGGCCTTCCTAATTTCAACGGTTTAACATGCTGTATAAATTGATTTTTCAATCCTTTTTTAAAAAGACATGTTGCTACTGTAGCGGTACTTACTTTTTTTAATTTGTTTTTTGTAGATGTTGATACTTTGGTCATAATTGCTTCTTCAATAATTTTAATATTCCGCCTTTTTCCATGCTTCTTTGATAAAGGTTAAATCCTTTTTCATTTTAGCGAATACTTCTTTTTTATCCATTTTTATGGTTGTTGCACCATGTTCCGCACCACCAAGATCATATTCTAAATGCAATGACATAGGCACCTTAATTTTATACTTTTTTAGTATAGAGAAATAATGTACAAAATCTACCATTCCCTCACCTAAAGGGGTATTGATCGGCTGCCATACACCATCTTTAAGACCCCACTTAAAATCTTTGATGACCAAAGATTTTATAAATGGCCGAATACGCCTTAAATCCAATTCCCAACTTTTACCTCCTTCTACTATGGCATGCCTAATATCATACTGACAACCGAGAAAATTAGTATCTGACTTGGCAAAAATAGATGGCAGATCCCAAATTGGGGCACCTACATGATTACCCGCATGGTTTTGATAACAACCAACCAAACGTAATTGTTTATTTACTTCTGCCAACTTCTTCGCTTGATCAGTAAACTCCTCCATACTTTCATCTATGGTTTTTTCCTCAGGATAAGATAACCAACCGGTACGATAATGTGTAAAACCTAATTGACTTGCGGTCTGTAATACATTCAACTCATTTGGTTGTAAAATATCCCAAACGTTAGTGGTCATCATTTGAGGTTTTAACCCGTACTTTTTCATTGCTTCTACTACGCGAGGCAAATCGTTTGTAACATTATCTGGCAATACATGACCTTTTGGACGTACGGTTACATCCAATCCATTAAATCCTATTTCTGCCGCTTGTGCAGACATTTCATTGTAATCCAAAAATTGTAAATGTTTGGAGAACAGATTGATTTCCAATTCGTCTTCACTCGTAGCTAATGATGGAAAAAAAGAATTATTTACATGTAGTAACGGTATGCCTGCCAAGGCACTAGCAGATTTTTTCGCGAATTCTCTTCTTGATATCGATTTATTATCATTTCTCATTTTCACCTACTTAAAATTGTTTTACTGCCAGTTTTAATGTTAAAAATTTGGAGGTCTTACAAATATATGTATTTTTGGTCAACCAAACTGGTTAACCAGTTTTGATAAATCGACCTATTTTTTGACGATTAAATCTAATGTCAAATCACAACTAATAACATACACCTGTCACATTACATTTATAGAACAAGATTAACCCCGTTATAATGAAAAAGTATTTTACACTATTAGCTGCCGTCTTACTCCTAATTTCTTGCGGTAAAAAGACCAACGTAAATAATATTACCGTAAAGGATATCAGTGAGCTAAATACGGCATTAGCAAATGCAAAACCTGGTGATGAAATTGTTATGACCAATGGTGATTGGAAAAATGTAAACATTAAGTTTGTAGCCTACGGCAACCAACAGAACCCTATCACCTTAAAAGCCGAAACCCCCGGAGAGGTTAAAATCACAGGAACATCTGACCTTAAAATTGGTGGTGAATATCTTATTGTAGATGGTTTACATTTTGTTAATGGAGCTTCTCCAACAGATGCCGTTATAGATTTTGGTATTGATCAGGATACAGTAGCCAATCACTGCAAAGTAATCAATAGCGCCATAACCGATTTTAATAAGGCGCAAAGGAACATGACCGATTTATGGGTTCGTTTCAGAGGAAGACATAATGAGCTTGACCATTGCTATATTGAAGGAAAATCAAATAGAGGACCAACAGTTAGAATAGATTTAGCAGGAAACAACAGTATCAAAAATTACCATAAGATTACCAACAATTATTTTGGACCAAGACCTCCAAAAGGTGGTCCCAGTGCAGAGACCATTCAACTAGGTAATAGTTTTACATCTATGGCTCCTAGCCATACCTTGGTAGCCAACAACTTTTTTGATCATTGTAATGGCGAGGTAGAGGTTATCTCTAGCAAAACAAATTTCAATGAATTTAGAAACAATGTATTTTATAAAAGTGAAGGATCATTGGTTACCAGACATGGTAACTACTGTATTGTAGATGGTAATATTTTTATTGGTGATGAAAAATCTGAACAAATTGGTGGCGTAAGGCTAATAGGTACGGGTCATTGGGTGACCAATAACTACTTTTATAACCTGAACGGACAAACGTTTAGAAGCCCATTGGCCGTTATGAACGGAATTCCTAAATCTCCATTAAATAGATATTTACAGGTTACAGATGTCGTTGTCGCCAATAATTCTTGGGTAAACTGTGTGTCTCCTTGGCAATTTGGCGTAGGATCTAATGTTGACCAAAAAGACATCCTACCAAAATCAGAGATAAGATCGGCAACCCCTATACGTACCATAGTAGCCAATAACCTAATCTATAACGAAACACCGGACAAACAACCTATAGTCACCCATGATTCCATAGATGGTATTTTGTTCAAGAGCAATATGATCAACAACCAAGGCGGCATTTTCAAAACGGTAGACGGACTCATACAAGAAGATATTGCTATGACGGTTGCCAAAGGAGATATATTAATGCCCGAAAAAACAATGCCCGATTTTAAGCTGTACCACGGCTTTGAATTTGACCAGATCAAAACAGATCTTTTTGGTAGTCCCAGAGCTGATCACAACATGGTAGGCGCAGTTGTAGAAAAGCCATCTGACAAAAGTGATATGATGAATATTTCATTATATGGACCAGATTGGTACAACAAAGACACCGCTAAAAACTCCTTGACCAAAACACATACCGCTGCTAACACAACAACACTTATAAGCGCTTTGTCTTCTGCAAATAATGGGGATACCATTGTACTATCTGCCGATCGTTATGAGATAAATTCCCCCTTAAAAATCAATAAAAAAATAGTTATTACCGGTCCTTCAAATAACTCAAAGACCACCATACAATATAGTGGAGCATCTAAATCTCCTGCTTTTGAAATGCACCCAAAAGGCGAACTTATGCTTAGAAATGTTCATTTAAATGGTCAAAAAGAACAATACGCTTTTGCTAGTTTAAAAGAAAGCATGTCCAGCTTATACAATCTTACTGTTGAAAACTGTATTATTTCTGACTTTGATTACGTTCTAAAAGCCTATAAATACTCCTTCTCAGAACATATCACTTTTGAATCTACATCGGTATTAAACTGTTCAAACGGACTTGAACTATCTGAAGAAACTGAAGACAAAGGAGAATACAATGCAGAAAACATAACCATTAACAACAGCACATTTGATGGTGTAACCAGCAATGTGATCGACTATTACAGAGGTGGATATGATGAATCTACCGTTGGCGGTAATCTAATTATTACCAATAGCACTTTTACGCATTGTGGCTCAAAAGCTGAAGAAGGATTACTACTGAATACCTACGGAATTATCAATGTACACCTTAAAAACAATGAGTTTATAGATAATCCTGTAAAACTTGTTGCACGTCTTTGGGGAGCCAAAAACAATAATGCTTCTGGTAATGAAATTAAAAATTCTGGGGAATTGGTGGTACAAGAGAATTTGCCATTAAAACTAATGTATTAACATATTAAAACATGAAAAATACGGCAGCCCTTTTCCTTATAGGATTTTCAACAATGCTATGTGCTCAACATATTTCCTCAGATAGCGTTTTAGGTGTAAATGAACTTGCCACTGTTCTTAAACCCGAGACAAAAGCTGAGTTTTCTGATGAAAACAACATTACGGATAAACAGTTGGCAGCCTATTTTAGAAGAAAGTTTACAGAACGTTTTTTCTATGATTACCGCACTGTTGATAATAGACTAGCCCTTTACAATGAGAAGTATCATAATTTTGAGGAGCACAAGAGCAGAGCTCAAGACCATATCTCAAAATTCGCTGATTCTACCCAATGGGTTTTGCCTTTTAATTATTTAAACGGAGATAAAGTAAATGCTTACGCGCTACGCCATTTAGCCAGACAGCACAAAATGGCAGATATTATTCTCACCTATTTTAATGAGGATAGAGACCCAAAACACATTCAATATTTTGAAACTCAAATGCGCTCCTTAAATACCGCACTTGAAAGTGGAGCTTATGAAAAAATTGAAGACGGTAACGGAGTTTATGAGGTATTTAGATCCGGGTATAGAATACTGAATTGGTTGTGGATCCATAATTTAATCTTGAACGAAGCCGAATATTCAGATAGGGACCAATTAACCACAATAGCTACCCTTCTGCAACACGGGCAACACCTTTACGAAAGAAACCAAGAGTTTCAACCAGGTAACCATCAAACAAGAGGTATGTCGGCTTTGGCAATGTTGTCTATTTTATTGAGGGATTTTGAAGGTACAGAGTTGTGGTACAACACAGCAATGCAGCGCCTTAGTGAGCATTTGGATAAGGAAATCAATGATGACGGGTTTCAATTTGAACGTTCTGTTCATTACCATATGAGCGACATCAATAATTATTATTACGTATACCAATTAGCTAAGATTAACAACATAACTATTGATACTTCTTGGAAGAACAAGCTTGAGGGCTTATTCTCTACATTGGCAAAAATAGCTTACCCAGATAAAAGTGCACCTGTATTACAAGATGATACTGAAATTCCTTGGGCAGAAACCAATGATATATCAAAGGTTATGACCCTTGGATATTTATTATTTGAAAATCCTGAGTTTGGGTATTTTGCCTCGGATAATGTAGATGACAGAATGTATTGGTTCTTAAATCAAAATCAGCTGCATTTATTGCAAAATATTGAACGTAAGAAACCTACTTATGGATCTCTTGCACTAACGGACACTCACTATTACGTTATGCGTGAAGGATGGAATGCAAATGATAAAATGATGATGATTAGTGCCGGATTAGACGAGGACAAACCAGACCACCAACATGGAGATATGCTAGGCATACAAGCCATGGCAAACGGTCATGCCATTCTACCAAATTATCAGGTTAGATATTCGCTGAAAGATTTTGAATTATTCAAGAACTCCATGGTCAAGAATGTGGCTTTAGTAGATAACGAGCTACAGGGAAAACAATGGACTTCTAACAAAGGAGGCAGTGGCTTTGGCAAATTTGGTAATTTGCCAAAGCCAACCGTTATTAATTGGACCACGCACAAAGATTATGATCTGTTCATTGGAAAGCATGATGGTTTTGACAATGTAGGTGTTAGTTACTCAAGACAGGTCATCTCTGTAAAAAATGATTTTTGGATCGTGAAAGACAACTTTTCCTCTGATCAAGAACATGAGTACAAACAAGTTTGGCAAGGACATTATACAAATGAAAATGGATCCAATCTTTTGCGGGCTACCGCACCGGACGCTAGCGGACATGACATCTTACAATTATATGCCACAGATACCGTAATCACTTCTGGCAGCAGAGGGAAAAATTGGTCTCAAGTTTCTAAATTGAATGAGAAGAATTTTAGCTTTTTAACCCTTATATATCCGTACAAAGGCTATGACAACAGAATTGATGAGACTAGTGAAACGTTAAATTTGAACGAATGGAACATAAACGCATCTCTTTCCAAAATTCAAAATGCAGGCTATACCATCATCAGCAAAGAAAACACGGCTTATTTCTTTAATGCAAATAATATCTTGTTCAAAGAACTGAGCGTGAGAACTTCCAAAAATGCGGATTTTATCATTCAAAAAGTTGGAAATACATATCGAATCACTTCTACTAGTGCGGATGAAAATTCTTTTACGGTTTCAAAATTAAAATCACCTGAAGAAACCAAAACCCTACTACCGGGCGAAACTTGGGAATTATAATAGCATCGATCATCTATAACAACTCTATTCAACCAATTTACAATAAGGCATTTAGTGAACAAATTTTATTGGAGAAATCGCGAAAATCAGCGACCGAATTTCAAAATTTAAATATTACGAAATTGGTAATTGTCCAAGGTATAAATTATCAAAACATAATTAAAAACACCTATAATATGTTAAATATTTGCCAGTCTTACAAATATCCTTATTTTTGGTAAACCAATTTGGTTAACCAGTTTTGCTTTATGAAACCTCATCATCTATTATTTTCAGTTTTATGTCTTTGTTTGGTATTCTCCTTTACGCCAAGCCCATCATCTAACCTGGTGCATACCGTAGAAGAGTTTGAAGCTAAACTAAAACAAGTACAACCTGGAGATAGTATTGTACTCGCTAATGGTGTATGGACAGATGCTGAATTACTTTTTGAAGCCAACGGTACGGCAGAAAACCCCATAACACTTACTGTTGAAGAAATGGGCAAAGTCATTCTATCCGGTGAATCTAACCTAAGAATTGCCGGAGATCATTTAATTGTCAAGGGCTTGGTTTTTAAAAATGGCCACACCCCTACCAATGCTGTAATTTCATTTAGAAAGAGTAGGGAAAAAATGGCAAATAATTGCCGATTAACCGAATGTGTAATCGATAACTACAACAACCCAGAACGTCAAGTACAGGACTATTGGATCACTATTTTCGGAAAAAACAATAGAATTGACCACAATCACATTGCAGGAAAAAAGAACCTTGGGGTAACCATGATCGTTGGTTTAGATACTGAAGATAGTAGAGCCAATAACCACCAAATTGACCATAACTATTTTGGACCACGCCCTACGTACGGTAATAACGGAGGCGAGACCTTAAGAATTGGAACCAGCCACCATGCATTGGAAAAATCCAACACATTGGTTGAATCCAATTATTTCGACAGAACTAATGGGGAGCATGAAATTATATCGAACAAGTCTTGTAATAACACGTTCAAGTATAATACTTTCTTTGAATGTACCGGCACATTGACTATGCGCCATGGTAATGAAACCTTAGTGGATGGCAATGTGTTCATAGGTAACAACAAACCTAGCACTGGCGGTATTCGTGTAATCAATGAAAGCCAAACTGTAATAAATAACTACCATATTGGCTTAACCGGCTATCGTTTTAGAGGTGCTTTTGTTATGATGAACGGTGTACCAAACTCACCTCCTAATAGATATGTACCTGTTATAGATTCTAAAGTAAACAACAACACATTTGTAAATTGTGATAACATTCTTTTTGGTGCAGGCAGCGACGCCGAAAGAAGTCAGGCTCCAAGGACATCAGAGTTTTCAGAGAACATCATTTATAATGAAAGCAAAAAAGATGTTTTCACCATTGATGATGATATTAGCGGCATTACTTTTAAAAATAATATTCTTGGTGAACATTCTGAAACCACTATAGAAGAAGGGTTTAAAAATGCCAAAATTAAACTGGTAAAAGACGAGAACGGATTATTGATTCCTACTTCTAATAAAATCAAATCGAAAGTATCTATCAGTCCTAAAATTGCAACTAAAGAAAATACAGGTACAACCTGGTATTCTAAAACTGATAATTACGTGAGCTTAAACTCTGGCAACGTTATCAATGCTGAAGCTGGCATTAACACCCTGTACGAGGTGGTAAAAACATCAAAACCTGGCGACATTATTATTCTTGAAGATGGCGGAACATACTTACTGACCAAAGCCATTAACATTAACCATCCACTTACTTTTAAAACACTAGGTAATGAAAAAGCAACCATTCTCTTTGAAAGAATGATGGCTTTTGAAATACAGAACGGTGGTAGTCTATCACTGGAAAACATCACTTTTGACGGCACAAAATCTCCGGATTACGCAGGTAACGCTGTAATAAGTACCAGCAAAACCAGTATGATAGATAATTACAAACTGTTTATAGAAAAGTGTGAATTCAAAGATATGGTTGTCAACCACTCGTTTGATGTACTACGTGTTTCTAAAGGAACTTTTGCCGATACCATTAGCATAAAGAACTCTAGCTTTAAGAATATTTCTGGCAGTATTGCCGCATTGGATAAAGAAACAGATGACATTGGCGCATATAATGTAGAGTATTTTATAATGAAAAATAACGCAATAAATGATTTACAGGGCGCTGCATTACGATTATACAGAGGCGGTAAAGATGAAAGTACTTTTGGTCCGTTCTTAGAAGTAGAACACAACGTTTTTGACCATGTAGGTTATGGCAAAAAGAACAAATATGACGCTACCCTTTCGTTATACGGCGTGCAGGAAATTGATATCAAGAACAATATTTTTAAGGACAGTAAAGCCATAAACATGCATTTGGTAGTTGGTGAACCTATTGTAAAAGTTCTCAACAACGCTTTAAGCAATTCAGAAAAACTGATCGTTACCGGAGACCAAAAATATCATGTAGAAAATCAGTGGCAACTTACCCCTGATTTTAAAGAAAGTAGCAATTATTCATTAACTACAGACTCCCCTTTAAAAGGTAAAGGTACCGATGGCAAAGACTTAGGTCTTATTAAAAATTAACAACAAGAATGACCAAAAACATAACAACGATACAAGTAATTATTTGCTGCATTTTTCTTTGTTTCAGCACTATGGCCCAAGAGCACCCCAGCTTGATTCTGACCAAAGCCGGCGTTCAAAATATACGGGCAGAACTGGGTAACGTTCCCCTCTTTGATGCATCGCTAGAAAAGTTAAAACAAGAGGTTGATGCAGAGATTGCACTAGGTATTGACACTCCGGTGCCACAAGATTATTCCGGTGGTTACACACATGAACGTCATAAACGTAATATGGTGGTCATGCAGCAAGCAGGTGTTCTCTATCAAATTTTAGATGATGCAAAGTATGCCAAATATGTAAAAGACATGCTTATGCAATATGAAGCAATGTACAAGACCTTACCCTTACACCCTAAAACAAGGTCGTACGCAAGAGGTAAATTATTTTGGCAATGTTTAAATGATTCCAATTGGCTGGTCTATGTTAGTCAGGCATATGATTGCATTTATGATTATTTGGATAAAGCCGAAAGAAAGAAACTTGAAAAAAATCTTTTTAGACCTTTTGCCGACCATATATCCGTAGATAGTCCGCAATTCTATCAAAGAGTACACAACCACAGCACGTGGGGTAATGCCGCCGTAGGTATGATAGGCCTGGTCATGAACGATAAAGAATTGATTGATCGCGCCTTATATGGCATAAAAGGGGTCAGTTTAGATAAGACAGCAAAAGATGATGATGGCGGTTTCTTAAATAAGGATGGTAAAGCAGGATTTTTAGCAAACATAGAAGAACCATTTTCCCCGGATGGCTATTATAACGAAGGGCCATATTATCAACGTTATGCCATGTATCCATTTCTAATTTTTGCGGAAGGATTACATAACGTAAAACCTGAACTTAAAATTTTTGAATACAAAGACGGCGTACTGTTAAAATCTATAGATGCACTTCTAAATTTATCTGACGCAGACGGTGATTTCTTCCCCCTTAACGACGGTCAAAAAGGAATGTCCTATTATAATAACGCATTGGTTACAGCCGTAGATATTTCATATTATTTTGGCAATCAAGATCCTGGTCTTTTAAGTATTGCCGCTAAACAGAACAAAGTTTTGCTAGATGATACCGGACTTGCCGTTGCCTTAGGTGTTAAGAATGGAAAAGCGCAGCCTTTTGAAAAAAAATCCATCAACCTGTCTGATGGACCAGAAGGTAAACAAGGTGGTGTGGGAATTCTAAGAAGCGATGGATTAGAACTTGTTTTTAAATATGCTTCTCAAGGATCTAGTCACGGTCATTATGATAAACTCTCATATTCTTATTATGAAAATGGAAATGAAGTATTACAGGATTACGGATTGGCACGTTTTGTAAATATTGAACAAAAAGGGGGTGGCAATTATCTAAAAGAGAACAAAACTTGGGCAAAACAAACCGTTGCGCACAACACGCTGGTTCAAAATGAACAGTCTCATTACCAAGGAAAATATGATATAGGTAGCAAGTATCACCCAAATTTGTATCTATTTGATAGCTCTCAAGAAAATATTCAAATTGTTAGTGCTACAGAAACAAATGCCTATCCTGGAACAAAAATGCAAAGGACCATGGCCATCATTAAACAAGATGGATTTGAAAAACCGTTTATGTTGGATATTCTAAAAGTGACATCGGACAGTACAAACCAATATGACCTTCCATTCTATTTCATGGGACAAGTAGTAAAAACCAATGTAGACTATAAAATCCCCAATACCCTTGAACCTTTAGGTGAACATAACGGCTACCAACATTTATGGTTGGAAGGTACCGGAATGACAAATAACGAAAACACAAAATTCAGTTGGCTGGACAATGGTAGATTTTACACCATGACATCAGCTACATTACCAAATGATGAATTAAAATTGGTTAGAATTGGTGCCAACGATCCAGAATTTAATTTGAGGAGAGAAGCAGGTGTAATTTTACGTAGAAAAGACATCAATAATACATTGTTCGTTTCTACAATTGAATCTCATGGTAGTTATAGTCCGGTTTCGGAATTAGCCATAAACTCTAACAGTAACATCCAAGAATTGAAAGTTGTAGTAGATACCGCCGCATATACTGCCATTGAGATTACAGCCATTAATGACGAAACAAGCCTATTCATTATAGCCAATACAAACAACTCTAAGGAAGCTGAACATAAATTAAAAATTAACGATAAGAATTATGAATGGTCAGGTTCTTATCACTTTAACAAATAATAACAGAAATAGATTATGAAAAGATTTAGTGAAAAATATGTCATTGCAAAAGATATGGAATGGGAAGTTCTTGGTGGCGGAGTATCAAGAAAATTCTTAGGCTATGACAACCAAATTATGATGGTAAGAGTTAAATTCGACAAAGGAGCACTAGGGGCTCCACATCAACATTTTCATACACAGGCTACTTATTGTGTGTCAGGAAAATTCGAATTTGAAATTGACGGTGTAAAGCAAATTGTAGAAGCGGGAGACGGTGTTTATATCGAGCCAAATTTACTTCATAGCGCAGTTTGCCTTGAAGAAGGAGAACTTATTGATACTTTCAGCCCTGTAAGAGAAGATTTCTTAACAGGTGAGGGTCCATCTTACTTTGGTGACAAAAAATAATTAAGATATATATTTCAATTAACGCTACGTTTTGCATTGGTTACGCCCCCTTTCATGACCCATGCCATAAAGCATCAATATTAAAATTGTTACGAATGTAGTGTACCATTTTAATTCGTTTTCATAGCGATAACGAATATCAATTTAAAAGCTGAATCAAAAAATAATGGCAACAGACAATTTACCCCTTTTAGGAAAGATAAAACGAAGCCTTAAAAATTTTGGTCCAGCTTTTTTTATTATTGGCTATGTAGTAGGAACAGGAAGCGTAACCTCTATGGTGGTTTCCGGTGCCAAATATGGCCTTAGCCTATCGTGGGCGCTATTACTATCATGCTTTTTTACATATTTTCTTCTTGTAGCCATAAGTAAATTGACCATAGTTTCTGGAGACACCTTAATGTTCAATTTTAAAAAGACATTTGGTAAGCCATTAACTATATTTATAATTACTGCCCTACTCGTCTCTATAGTTTCTTCATGTATAGGTGTAATGGGTGTTGTAGCAGAAGTTACCATGGAATGGATTTCGGTAAAAACAGAAATCTCTTTCCTTAACGGTCCTATGGTATCCATTTTCTTTATTGCATTGCTTATTGCTCTTTTCTGGACCGGAAAACACGAAAATTTTATAAAAGCAATGAGTATAATGGTCGGTTTTATGGCGCTAGCCTTCATTATAACCAGTTTTATGGTCGTTAATGAAGCAGGTACCTCTATCACCGAATTTTTTCCGGAGCTACCTAAAGGGGATAATAACGGATTAGTTATTGCCGGTATTGTAGGCACCACAATGGCTGGTGTATGTTTAGCCTCTAGAAGTATTTTGGTTCAAGAACAAAATTGGGGTTTAAAGGATTTAAAGACTGAAAATAAAGATGCCATGTCATCTATGATCATGACATTCTTTATTAGTCTTGCCATTATGATCAGTGCTACCGGAACATTATATTTTAAAGGCGCACCGGTAGATGATGCAACTGACATGATGCATGCCTTAGGACCTTGGGCCGGAGATTTTGCCTTAACCCTGTTCACACTGGGTATTATTGGGGCAGGTTTATCTTCCATATTCCCTAACCTACTTCTTTTCCCATGGCTGGTGGCAGATTACACCAATACAGAGCGTGACATGAAAAAACCGCTTTATAAACTTATAGTTGTTTTAGTGGCGTTATCCGGTCTAATTGTTCCTGTTCTAGGAGGTAAACCAGTATGGATCTTAATAGCCTCGCAAGCTTTGAGTCCGTTTGTAATGCCATTGATCACATTGTTTTTACTTATTCTTTTAAATAAAGAAACGATTATGAAAGAACATAAAATTAGCTTGTGGATGAATCTTGCTTTAGGTGCCACCTTCATTTTCAATTGCTATATGCTTTATGTAGCCTTAAACGGGTTTATTGATTTTATTCAATAACACGTTCAAATTACACTACAATTGAATATTTAATCTTATGAAATACATATCTCTGGTATTAACCATGTTATTCCTTCTGGCATCATGTAAAAAGAATATCGGAAATAACGGCATTTATGTTGAAAATGCCACGGAACTAAAGAACGCTATCGAGCAGTCCAAACCAGGAGATAACATTATACTTTCTAATGGAATTTGGAAAAATACCGGAATTACCTTCTACGGCCACGGCACCAAAGACAAGCCTATCTCAATTATTGCAGAAACACCGGGCAAGGTATTTCTAGAAGGCAATTCATACCTACATTTGGGTGGTGAACATTTACACGTTGGCGGACTCTATTTTAGAAATGGTTACTCGCCTAATAGTTCTATCATACGGTTTATGATCAATGAAGACAGTGTTGCCAATTACTGCCGAGTAACCAATACCGTTCTAAAAGATTTTAACCAACCCAATAGATACACTAATGATAGGTGGATAGAATTTTATGGCAAGCACAACAGTTTTGACCACAACTTTGTCTCCGGAAAATCTAATGACGGAGAGACTTTACGGGTTTTCTTTACAGGAAACCAGCATATAAACAACCACCATCAAATTACACATAATTATTTTGGACCGCGCCCTAGAAAAGGTGGACCAAGAGCGGAAACCATACGCATTGGCGATAGCAAAACCCGTTTTGCCCCTGGTTATGTGAATGTATCCCACAACTATTTTGAAGCTTGCAACGGGGAGGTGGAAATCATCTCCGATAAAACCAATTTTAATATTTTCAATAGAAATATTGTTTACAAATCAGAGGGGTCTTTAGTACTAAGACATAGTAATTATGCCAAAGTAAACGGAAACATTTTTATTGGGGGCGACGATTCTGATTTTTATGGTGGTATAAGGGTAGTGAACTCCGGACATTCTATTACCAATAATTACTTCTATAAAATTAAAGGGCAAGAATTCAGGTCTCCACTTGCTATTATGAACGGTATTCCCATGACACCTTTGAACCGTTACCTACAAGTATCTGATGTAGTCATAGCCAATAACACTTGGATAGACTGCAAATCACCTTGGCAAATAGGAATTGGAGAAAATATAGAAAGTGCCAGTGTATTGCCTGCCAGTGAAATTAGATCCGCACCACCAATTAGGTCTATTGTAACCAATAATCTTATTTATAATACAAGAACTGATAAATTACCTGTAATTAACCATAGCGAAATGAATGGGATTAAATTCCATAACAACGTGATTGACAATAATGGTGAAACGTATTCCGAATTTAATGTGCTAAAGAACGGTAACCTTAAGATGAAAAAGGTCAACGAATGGCTTTATATATCTGCAGATATTAACGATCCTATTTTAAGCGACACATATATTGGAAATGATGTACCGCTCATTGAAACCGATCTTTTTGGATCTCGTAGAAAAGATAAAAATAGAATAGGTGCCATTAACCAGTTATCCCTTGCTGAAGAGTTTGTAATTGACAAAAACAAATACGGACCAGATTGGTTCTCCCCAAAAAATGTTACACATGAACCTAAAATCATTAAAGCAACAGCCACTAAAGGAGATTTAGCCCGTAAAATTGAGCAAGCCCAGTCTGGCGATATTATTGAATTAACAGATACGGCTTACCATATTGAAAAACCATTATCTATAGATAAAGACATCACACTACGTTCTAAAGATTCTACAAATAAAGCGCAAATACTATTTTCAGGTGCTACCGATAGTGTTGCCTTTAATATGATGCCAAAAGGACATCTTAAGTTAAAGGATCTTCATATAAAAGGCCTAGACCATATAATTGCTTTTTCTCCTTTAAAAGATCAAATGTCATCTGCCTATACTGTGGATGTAGACAATAGTAAGATAGAGAATTTTGCATTTATCATAAAAGCGTACAAAGGCTCATTTGCAAACAACATCACACTTAAAAACACCCTGTTTAAAAATTGCTCTAATGGCATTGTTCTAGCCGCAGATTTAAAAGGAGATTATAATGCGGAAATGGTATTAATTGACCATTGTACGTTTCTTAATATCGATAAAAACGTTATTGATTTCTTTAGGGACGGATATGACGAATCAACTATTGGCGGTCATTTAACCGTTACCAACAGCAATTTTACTGCGTGCGGAAAGCTTGAAAAAAGTAGTATTCTTCTCAAAACAAAAGGAATTATCAACGTCTTGTTAGCTAATAATACTTTTAAAGAAAACCCTGTTGATTATGCAGCATTATTATGGGGAGAAAAGAATAACCATTATACAAACAATACTTTTATTAAATCTGGAGGAATTAAGGTTGAAGAACAACAAAAACTAAAAATTCTTTATTAAAAGTACTTAAAGTTCAAGCTGCTCTACAATTACTTATTTGGAAAATATCAACTATTTAGGCGGATAGCAAAGTAATATTTTCGATGCTATTTTTGATTTAAAAACGACCTCCTCTATAGCGGCCGAAAAAAATATTTCATCGCCTTGAGCAAAACTATACTCCTTACCTCCACTAATGATTGTACCCTCACCGTAATAAATAACAGCAACAAAAAAACTACCATTAGCTTTTAAGGAATGTTCACCATTTACAGTTAAATCCAATTCACTTAAACCAAAGCAATCTGTATGGCTTTCATTAAATATTGTATTCAGGGTATGTTTATCAGATGAGTCAATGGTCTTTGGAGATACTTTCCACCTTTTCAACGCCTCTTCATAAGAGCAACCATCATAATGAAAACAGTCTAGCATATTTTGCTCACCAACACCTTGGTGTATTAACTCATCGGAAATTGTTAATCCCGCGGGAGTCACTTTTTCTACTCTCATAGTATAATCCGTAGGCTCTTGTACTTCCATTAAAAAACACCCACTACCAATGGCATGTGGCACTCCGCCATAAATCATATAAGCATCACCAGGGTTCACCTCTATTTTATGAAGGCAGTCTAGCATACCTTCTATATCTTGATTTTTAAATAAGATTTCCCACTGTTCTCGGGTCACTCCTTCTTTAAACCCCATGTAAATGACACTCTTTTCGCCATTTATTTCACGTTTGTTCAATACATACCAAGATTCTGTTTTTCCAAAAGCGGAATCTAACATGGTTTTAGCATAGTCTTTATCCGGGTGTACCTGTATGGTTAATCGCTCTTTTGAGTCCAACATTTTTATCAGCACACCGGTAGTGCCAAATTTATCTGCCAAAGCCTTACCTAAATAAAGTTCTTTGTTAGACGCTACCAATTCCTTTAAAGAATAAGTTCCAGAAGGTGTTTGGACCATAGATAGACCTTCATTTTCAGGTCTACCCTTACCCCTAGCCGTCACAGTTGACATTATCCACTCCTCTGGCATGCTCCCATCAACCTCTGGAGAATCTTTTTTCCATTTATCGATTAAGGCGCCACCTTCATATGTTCTCCAAACCCTGTTTGAAAATTGTTTTAGAGGTATATAAGCATATTGCTGAAAATCGGTATTCATATTCATGTTTTAATATGTGTTTAGAAAAATCAAAAAGACCTATGAAAATCAAATATTTTGAATTCAAGGATTATTATTAAAAAGTAAAAACAATTGAAATTTCAGTGTAGAAAACCGTTCAAATTTAAGAATTAAAATACAGATTTTAGATAAAAAACTAGCATTAATGGATTCAAAATTCATTATCTCAAAAATGTTGGCATTTGTTAATTAAATACCAAATCCTCAATATTATATAGGGTTTAAAACAGATTTAGAAAAATTAAGTCACCCCGAAGATGTTAAAATGTAAATTTCTCTTTTTTTAACGATTAAATAACATATATTTGGTAAACCAAATTGGATAACCAGTTTGGAAAACCAAAATTTTCAACATTACTCAACTTAAATTCGAACTTAAACTTCAATTAATTAAATGACAAAAATTAAGATTAACAACGAGATTACCCCTTAGTTCCACATTAGAACTATGTAATGATTTACCACTGTATACTATAAGCAAGAAGAATTAAAGATCAATCTAGATCAAACAGTGATTAAATGACTTAATCAGGCTTAAAACAAGTCGAACTTAAATTAACATAACAAGACAAAAATGAATTTAAAAACGAAATTAGCATTGATAATGATGTTGTTGGTCAACATTTCATTATTCGCACAAGATGGGTACAACCTGACCGGTACGGTTACCGACGAAACAAATATGCCTGTGCCCGGTGCCAATGTTGTTATTCAAAATACAACAACCGGTACTTCTACAGATTTTGATGGTAACTATTCCATTACCGTTAAAAACGGCGATGTTTTAGAGTTTTCTTACATTGGATACGCTAAAAAATCTGTTACTATAAACGGCCAGCAAACGTTAGACGTTGTACTTGCTGAAGATGCAAGTCAACTTGAAGAAGTTGTTGTTGTAGGTTATGGATCTCAGAAAAAAAGTGATATTACAGGTTCTGTTTCATCTGTAAAATCAGAAGAATTAAACGCTTACCCTGTACTGAATGCAGAACAAGCATTGCAAGGTCGTGCAGCTGGTGTTGTTGTACAGTCCAACAATGGTGGTGAGCCAGGTGCTCCTATCAGTATTAAAATTAGAGGTAATACCTCTATTAATGCAAGTAGTTCTCCACTTGTTGTTGTAGATGGTTTTGTTGGCGCTTCTATGCCACAAGCAAATGACATTCAGTCAATGGAAGTTTTAAAAGATGCATCTGCTACCGCCATTTATGGATCAAGAGGTTCTAATGGTGTTATACTGGTAACTACTAAAAAAGGTAGAAGCGGAAAATTATCAATTGAAGCCAACACTACTTATGCCATTCAAAATATCTCTAACAGATTAGATTTATTGAACGCCAGTGAATTTGCCGATTACCAAAATCAAATTAGAACTAACAACGGTGTAGCCACTCCTTATACTCAAGGACCAGCTGATACAGATTGGCAAGATTTGATCTATAGATCGGGTAGTACATCTAATAACCAAGTTTCATTTTCCGGTGGTAGCGAGAAAATTAACTTCTACGCTTCTGCCAACTATTTTAAGCAAGAAGGTATTATCATAGGTTCTGATTTTGAAAGATTAACGTTCTTATCTAACGTTGATGCTCAAGTAACGGATAAATTAAAATTAGGTATGAACCTTTTTGGAAGTAGAGGAATTAAAAATGGTTCCGCTACTCAATCAGACGGTTCAGTTTCTGCCGGTGGAGATGATGTGATTACATTAGCTTTAAGATATGCGCCAGACCAGCCTGTTTATAACGCAGATGGAACGTACACATTTGGTAATACCGTAGGTGACCCTGTGGACAACCCTTTTGCTGTAGCAACAGAGAGAATAGATGAAACAAAAACTGATAATTTTAGAGCTAACCTTTATGCTAACTATGAAATTATTGAAGGTCTTAGCTTTAAAAGTACTTTTGGTTTAAGTACAGAGAACCAGACTAGAGGTATATACTTACCTTCATTATTAACCCAAACAGCAGGTGGTGAAAGTGGAAGAGCAATTGTAAATACTGATAGAGAAACAAGTGTTTTAAGTGAAAACTATTTGACTTACAACAAAGAATTTGGAAAAAGTAATTTAACTTTATTAGGAGGTTACTCTTACCAAAAAACGGTTTCAGAAAACTTTTTCTCTGAAGCAACCGGTTTCATCTCCGATGGTTTTTCTTACTATGGCCTAGGTTCTGCAACCAATATATTACAACCAGATTCTTCAATATCAGAAGTAGAAATCCAATCTCAATTTGGTAGATTCAACTATGATTATGATGATAAATACTTATTGACTGCAACGCTAAGAAGAGATGGTGCATCTAACTTCTCTGCTAATGAAAAGTATGCTCTTTTCCCTTCTGCAGCTTTAGGGTGGAAAGTTTCCAATGAGAATTTCCTTAAAGATAGTAAGGCTATTTCCAATTTGAAATTTAGAGCTAGTTACGGTGTAACCGGTAACCCATCAATTGGGGCTTACGAATCTTTATCAAGACTTGAAACTCTTTATGCTTCAAGTAACGGACAAACTGTTAGCGCCGTAACACCAGAACAACCAGAAAATCCTAATTTGAAATGGGAATCTTCGTATCAAACAAACTTTGGTATTGATTTAGGTTTAGTCAACAATAGAATATCCATGTCATTGGATTACTATAACATTGATACTAAAGATTTGATATTAACGGATAATAGTATCACCGAATACCTAGGATTCTCAGGTGATGATATTCTAGCTAATGTTGGGGAAATAAACAACAGAGGACTTGAAATTGCTTTAAGCACAAAAAATATTCTTAAAGAAGACTTTAGATGGACTACTGACTTTAACATTGCCTTCAATAAAAATGAAGTAGTTAGCTTAGTAAACGATGCTGATTTGTTTTTTGATGCAACACCAAGTTATTTTAGCCATGATAGAAGTTATATCTTAAGAGTAGGCGAAGAAGTAGGTCTTTTCTGGGGTTATGAATATGCTGGCGTATACCAAGGCGGTACAGCACCAGATGGCACACAAACTTTATCTGGCGGTGTAGCAGGTGATCCATTATTTGTTGATGTAGATGGAAGTGGTGACATTACAGAAGCAGATAGAACAACGATAGGTAACCCTAACCCTGATTTCACATGGGGTTTCACTAACAATTTTACATACAGAAACTTAGATTTAAGCATTTTCTTCCAAGGTTCTCAAGGTGGTGACATCTTTAACTTGACCAATGTTCAGTTAACAAACGGTGATGCAAATACTACAAGAGCATATTACAATAGCGCTTGGACACCAACCAATACAGATACCAACACACCGCGTGTAGGTAACAACAGTAACAGAGAAATTTCTTCTCGTTTTGTGGAAGACGGTAGCTATGTAAGACTTAAGAATATTTCTTTAGGCTATACAGTTCCTTCTGAAGTTTCAGAAAAGTTAGGTCTTGATAACCTAAGAGTATCTTTAAGTGGACAAAATCTATTGACCTTTACAGATTATTCTGGTTTAGATCCAGAAGTTAGTTACTACGGTTCTGGTGGTAACAATAATACTTCTGCTAACACTGCTCAAGGTTTTGACTTTGGTAACTACCCAACAGTAAAAACTGTTACAATGAGCCTTAATTTAAAGTTTTAATAACGAATTAATTTAAAATAAGAAAAATGAAAATATTTAAATTATTACTATTATTGGTAGGTTTATCAATAATGGGCTGTTCAGATCTAGAAGAAGAGCCTGTAGGTATATTATCAGCAGAAGGTTTCTTTGAAACTCCTGCGAATATACAAACGGCAGTAGATGGTTCGTTAACACATGCTATAAACGAGAAGTTCTGGGGAAGAAAATTGTCTATTGCGTTAATGTTACGATCAGACATGGTTAGTCTTGCCTCTAATGAAACAAGAAGAGTTGAAATGAATGAATTCACAACTCTTGCAAGTAACGGTATGATTAGTGAATTTTGGCCTAGAACTTATCAAGGTATTGCCGCTGCAAATGCTGCAATTGCAGGTGCTGAAGATGTAGATGTTGATGATTCCATAAAAAACCCGATAACTGCACAAGCTTATTTTGCAAGAGCATTCTACTATTTTCACTTAGTACGCCTTTTTGGAGATGTTCCTTATATTGATGCTCCTGTAACAGATTTTGACGCTGCTACATCAATTAGTAGAACACCAGCTGCGGAAGTATATGAAAATATTATTTCAGATTTAGAGTACGCAAAAACATGGTTACCAGCAACGGTGACATCAAGAGCAACACCTTCAAAAGCGGCAGCTAGTTCGTATTTAGCCTTAGTTTATCTTACATTGGAACAATGGCAGAATGCTTACAATGAAGCTCAAGAGGTTATAGACAATGCAGGTACTTATAATTTAGCATTAGAGCCTAATTTTCAAAATCTGTTTAATGCTGATGCTATAGACGCATCTCTCGAACCAATTTTTGCATTGGATTATAACAATTTTGAAGCAGACGATAATGCTTATGATCAAACAGCTCCTATGACCGGTATTAGAGGCGACGATAGAAACCTAGGAGGAGGATGGTCTGTAGCCGTACCAACTTTAGAAGTATATACTACATGGGATGCTGCAGATTACAGAAGAGCGGTTAGTATGGATGACGAAGTATCTATTGGAGGTACTGTTGTTGACTACACTCAATTTGACATTAGTGGTCATGAATTCGCAAAAAACAACCCTTACATTGCAAAATACACTCGTTTCCCTGGACCATTTGCCCGTGCGAACGCTAGAGCAACTAGCCATAACTATTCTATGATTCGTTATGCCGAAGTATTATTAATTGCAGCAGAAGCGGCAGTAGAATTAGGAGACAATGCAACGGCGTTGAATTATATCAACCAAGTGAGAGCAAGAGCAAGAATGGGGGGAGAAACCCAAACTGGTGCAGGTGTTACCGTAGTGGTAGAGCCTAGTGATGAACCTGCAGATCTTACAGGTACCGTTACAGTTGATGACGTTTTAGAAGAAAGAAGACTTGAATTTGCTTTTGAAGGCATTAGATGGTACGATATCGCTAGAAGAAGAATCGGAAATGAAGTATTTGGAGCATCTGGATTAGAAGGTGAAAAACCATTTTTCTCTGAAGATGATTATTTACTTCCATTACCTGAAGATGAATTGGAAAGAAACCCTAACCTAACACAAAACCCAGGGTATTAAAATATAGATCATATTAAAGAAGTTGTTTGAGTTGGTTTTTTTAAAAGATGGCTGGCTTTTTGAGATAGCCAGCCCATCTTTTTCCTTACAACAAAAGAAGTTCTGAACATTAGACCGGCGAAAAATTTGTTTATACAGTTATTTTTTTAAATTTGACAAACCAATCTGGTTAACCAATTTTTTCCGTAACTAAAAAATGTGAACTATGAAGTTGGAAATCTTAACAAGAAATGAACATAAGGAACTTCACAATACCATTATTGCTAAAATAAGGGATCTCATACTGAACAAGAATCTTGAGCCAGGTGACAAATTGCCTTCTGAGCGCATGCTATCAGAAAAATTTGAAGTAAGTAGAAATAACATTAGAGAAGCTATTCAAAAACTTGAGTTCTATGGCATATTAAAATCTAAACCACAAAGTGGAACCTTTGTTGCAGATATAGGACCGGTTGCCATGAAAGGGATGATGAAAGATATCCTAGCACTAGAGGATCCAGATTTTAAATCATTGGTAGAAACTAGAATATTACTAGAACTTAAAACAGTTAGACTAGCAGCAAAAAGAAGAACGGAAGAAGATTTGGCTAAAATGGAAGCGGCTTTAGAATCTTATAAAGAGAAAGTCTTGAATAATGAAGAGGCCGTGCAAGAAGATTTACTTTTTCATTTAGCTATTGCCCAAGCTTGTGGAAATAGCACTATAAATAGAATGATGTTGATTATTACGCCAGAGATCATCAACAACTTTGAGAAATATCATGTTTGTGATAAAGACCAAGGTCCAAAACGAATTAAAGAGCATCAAAACATTTTTGACGCTATTAAAGAACAAGATACTCAATTAGCGAAACAAATGATGAAAGATCATTTTAATGAGCTATACAAGTATTGTTACAATATTTAAACGGATGATTTAATTTATCCTAATTAACCAGCTGAATGATAATACAAGGATTTTTATATACCAGCATAAAACGTCCACTTATTCTCATCGGTAAGCAATAACCAATAAATATAGAATTATGAAAGTTAAGGGTTTAAGATGGTGGATAATTGTGCTCATTTTTATTGCAACGGTTATTAACTATATTGATAGAACTGCATTTGCTCTACTTTGGCCAGAGATGGGTAAAGACTTAGGTATGGACAAAGCAGATTATGCTTTCATGTTCAATATCTTTCTTGCCGCTTATGCAATAGGAAAATTTGCATCGGGCAAATTATATGATGAAATAGGCACCAGACTTGGATTTACCGTTTCTATTATTGTTTGGTCTGTAGCATCAGTACTTCATGCCTTTGCAGGTGGTATAGTTTCGCTTTCTATATTTAGAGGAGCATTGGGCTTGGGAGAAGCCGGTAACTGGCCGGGTGCTGTAAAAAGTAATGGTGAATGGTTTCCTGTAAAAGAAAGAGCAATTGCACAAGGTATATTTAATGCCGGGGCTTCCATTGGAAATGTCATAGCACCCTTCATTATAGTATTTCTTTATGCCCAATTTGGCTGGAAAACTACCTATATAATATTAGGAGCCGTAGGACTTTTATGGGTGATTCCATGGTTATTTTTAAACAAATCTACACCTGAAAAACACCCTTGGGTAACCGATAAGGAAAGGAAATTAATTTTATCGGATAGAATTGAAGAGGAAGACACAGGGTCTAAAAGAAAGAGTTTAAGCGTAAGTGCTATACTAAGCTATAAAGAGTCTTGGGGTATTTTATTATGTAGATTT
Organism: Maribacter sp. UBA3344; assembly: GCF_002362375.1. Lineage (NCBI taxonomy): Bacteria > Pseudomonadati > Bacteroidota > Flavobacteriia > Flavobacteriales > Flavobacteriaceae > Maribacter > Maribacter sp. UBA3344. The sequence goes on from NZ_DERI01000017.1 coordinate 58,429, forward strand.
TTTATAGAGCCAATATGGTGGTTCTTTGCTGCTTGGATGCCAATTTATTTAAATAATAAATTTGGATTAAGTATTGAAGAAATCGCCAATACTATGTGGATATCATACTTAATGGCGGCAATTGGAAGTATTGCTGGTGGTATGGTATGTGGTAATTTAATGAAAAAATATTCAGTTGATATTTCCAGAAAAGCTACTATAGTTCTAGGCGCAATTTTAATCCTTATAGGATTTGTAGGTATCATAATGTTCGTAAAACAAGACAACTTTATGACTTTTATATACCTGGCAGGTCTAGCTCTTTTTGGTTTCCAATTTGCAATAGGAAATATACAAACCTTATCAAGTGATTTATTCAGTGGTCCATCTGTTGGTACATTGGCAGGTATGGCAGGAACAGTTGCCGCAGTATCCCCGATGATAATGAATTGGTTTGTTGGTAAAATTACCGCAAATTCTTATACTCCGGCATTTATTGCAATTTGTATAGCAGTTGTTTTGGGAGTCCTATCCGTTCTATTTTTAATAAGAAAAATAGAACCCGTTAAAAAATATGTAAGTAAAAATTTAAAGTAAAATAAAATAGTAATAAATATAAAACAGCATGAGTACAGAAGGAAAAGTAGCAGTAATTACAGGAGCAACTGGAGGAATCGGATTTGCAGTTGCTAAAAGATTAGGACAAGATGGTTACACCGTTATCTTAAATGGAATAGATGACGAAGCTGGTGCCGAAAGAATTAAAGAACTTACTGCAGAAGGTATTACTGCCGAGTACTTAGGATTTGATGTTACCAATGAAGAAGCGGTGGCAAAAAACATTAAAGCAATCGGTGAAAAATATGGTAAAATAGATACATTGGTAAACAACGCTGGTGGTCTAGGTGGTAGATCTCGTTTTGAAGAAATGACAACTGAATTCTATAGAGGTGTTATGGCCTTGAACTTAGATTCAGCTTTCTTTGCTTCTAGAGCTGCAATCCCTTACCTTAAAAAAGGTGAGCACCCATCTATAATCAATTATACCTCTAATGCAGGTTGGACAGCTGGTGGACCAGGTGCTGGTATCTATGGTACGTCTAAAGCAGGAGTTCATGCTTTGACCAGAGCTTTGGCAAAAGATTTAGCTGAATATGGTATTAGAGCAAATGCAGTATCACCAGGTACTATTGACACTCCTTTCCATGCTCAAATTAAAGCTACGAAACCAGAAGTTTTTGCTTCTTGGGCAAATAACATTATGTTAGGTAGATTAGGTCAGCCAGAAGATGTAGCTGGTGTTGTTTCTTTCTTAGCTAGCAAAGATGCAGCTTTCATTACTGCCGAAACTGTACAGATCGGTGGTGGTCAAGCTTTAGGTATTTAATAAAACCTCTGTTTATAATAATAAGGCGTCATTGTATTTACATTGACGCCTTTTATTTTGATGATTCCCTAATGATCAGTTCTGAATTCAATATTAATTTATTCAGTTTTTGTTCAACAACCTCCTTTTCAACGTAACCTAAAAAGGTTTCGGCAGCAAGCCTTCCTATTTGCGCACTATGCTGACTAATACTTGTAATGGTAGGAGTCACCAAAGAAGTAAACGGTTCATTTCCAAAGCCTACCAACTTAATATCTTGGGGCACCCTAATACCTTTTTCCTTAAGAACCTGTAAAGCACCCAATGCGGCATAATCACTTGCTACGTAAACCGCGTCGGGCCTGTTTTTAAGAGATAATAAATTTTCAATTTGCAACCTGCCGTCCTCTAAGGTCAAACCACTTTCTATAAGTAATTCTTCATCTGGTGGCAGATGATGTTTTTTAATAGCATCAACATACCCACGTATTCTATTGTTAAAAATTCTAGTTCTTCTATATCCTCCAATATGTGCTATGCGCTTACAACCTTGCCCCACTAAATGATCTACGATCATATGGCTACTTTGATAATCGTCTATACCAACGTAATCCACATTTAAGTCATTCTCTCCCCTATCAAACAATATTAAAGGAATTCCATTAGATTTTATTTTCTCATAATAAGAAAGATCTACCGTTTCATTCGCCATTGAAGCAATTATTCCATCAACTTGGGTATATAAAAGTGCATCGATATTCTTACACTCCTTTTCGAATGATTCGTTAGATTGGGTAATAATTATATTGTATCCGGCTTTATTGAGAACACCTTCCATATTTTCAACTACCGATGAAAAGAAGTTACTATTTGTTCTTGGTACAATTACCCCTACCAAATTACTTTTACCTTTTCTTAAAGCACTAGCCAAATGATTCGGTTGGTAATTTAATTCCTTAGCAACTTGCTTTACCGCCTTCTTCGTCTTAACACTAATACGGGTATCGTCATTTAAAGCCTTGGAAACCGCTGCCGTAGAAATATTCAAAACATTGGCAATGTCTTTTAAAGTTGTTCTTTTTTTATTCAATTACTTTATATATATTTGTTTAATCGATTAACCAAAAGTAAGACTTTAATTAAAGTAAACAAAAATTGTCTGTTTTGGTTATTTTTTACCTCAAGTGGTTAATCGATTAAACAAATGATAATTTAGTACATATTAAACTTAATAGTCAACATGAAAAAAGTAGTAACATTCGGTGAAATCATGCTTCGTTTAGCACCACAAGGATTTTTAAGGTTTTCACAAGCCAATAATTTTGATGTAGTATATGGTGGAGGGGAATCTAACGTAGCTGTTTCATTAGCTAATTATGGTGTTCCTGTAGATTTCGTAACACGTTTGCCAAAAAATGACATTGGTGAGTGTGCCATGATGGAAATGCGCAAAAGAGGCGTTGGTGTAGATAAAATAGTATACGGTGGTGATCGTTTAGGTATCTATTTCTTAGAAACCGGTGCGGTATCTAGAGGTAGTAAAGTAGTTTATGATAGAGCTCATTCCGCAATTTCAGAAATAGAATCTGGAATGATCGATTGGGATGCCGTATTCGAAGATGTAGAATGGTTCCACTGGACAGGTATTACACCTGCAATTTCCCAAGGTGCTGCAGATGTTTGCTTAGAAGCTGTCAAAGCTGCAAGTGCAAAAGGAATTACTATTTCTACGGATTTAAATTATAGAGCCAAACTTTGGACATATTGTGACGATGCTCACAGAGAAAAAATAATGGCCGGATTAACTGAATATTGCGATATTATATTAGGTAACGAAGAAGATGCCGAAAAGCACTTTGGTATTCACCCAGAAGGTTTAGATGTTCATAAAGATGGTGCTGATGTTAAGGCTGAAGCTTTCTTATCTGTATGTAAGCAAATGATGAAGAAATTCCCTAAAGCTAAAAAAGTGATTACCACTTTAAGAGGTTCTATTTCTGCATCGCATAACACATGGGCCGGTGTTCTTTGGGATGGAAATAAAATGTACGAAACCCGTCAATATCAAATTACCGACATCGTTGACCGTGTTGGTGGTGGAGATTCTTTCATGGGTGGTTTGATCTACGGATTATTAAAATACCCAGAAGATGACCAAAATGCACTTGATTTTGCAGTTGCGGCATCTTGTTTAAAACATACGATCAAAGGTGATGCCAACCTAGTTACAGTTTCTGAAGTTGAGAAACTAATGGGTGGTGATGCTTCTGGTAGAGTTGCTAGATAATTAAAACATTATCCTTTATCCTCTAAAACTAAAAATATGTCTCAAAAGTCAATTTTAATCCTCTGCGGTGGCGGTCCTGCTCCTGGTATAAATACCGTGATCAGCACTGTGGCAAAGGCATTTTTAAAAGACAATTATCGTGTTTTAGGTTTGCATGAAGGTTTTAAAGGAATATTCGATGAAAATCCGCAAATCAAGGAGTTTGATTTCTTCCATGCGGATCGGATTTTTAGTAGAGGTGGCTCCACTTTGATCATGAGTCGTTTTAAACCTAAAAACGAAAAACTAAACACTAACCTGTTTATTGATAATAATGTGAAGCTATTGGTAAGTATAGGTGGTGACGACACCGCCTCTACTGCCAATAGAATTACAGGTTATCTAGAAAAAGAAGGTATTTCAATAGCCAATATTCACGTACCTAAGACTATTGACAACGATTTACCATTACCTGACAGAAACCCTACATTTGGTTTTCATTCTGCTAAAGATGAAGGTGTACGCATAGGTAACACAACTTATGAAGATGCACGTACCAGCCAAAACTGGTTTGTTATGTCTACCATGGGAAGATCAGCCGGTCATTTAGCATTTGGTATTGCGGCAAGCTGCCATTTTCCAATGATGATCATACCAGAAATGTTTAATCGTACGGCTATCACCTTTGATAAAGTAGTACGTATGGTTATTTCATCAATGATCAAACGTAAAATTGAAAACATTCATTATGGTGTTGCTTTGATCAGTGAAGGGGTATTTCATAATATGCCAGATTCAGAACTTAAAAAGTGTGATATCAATTTTACTTATGATGACCACGGGCACCCAGAATTAGGTAATGTTAGTAAAGCGCATATTTTCAATATGCTCGTTCAAAAAAAATTAAAAGAACTAGGTATAGATATTAAAAGTAGACCAGTAGAACTGGGTTACGAATTACGCTGTTGTAGACCTATAGGCTTTGACCTTACCTTATGTACGGTTTTAGGTCTGGGCGTAAAAAAATTATTTGACGAAGGTAAAAGTGGCTGTATGGTCACTGCCAATTCAAGAGGGGAAATTACACCGTTGTTCTTATCGGATATTCAAGATGAAAACGGTAAAATAGCCCCAAGATTAGTAAATATTGATTCAGAATTGGCAGAACAATGCTTTCAAAACCTTTACTATGTAGGTGAAGATGATTATGAGGATGCGAAAAAATATGTAGATCATCCTTCAGACTACGATTTCAACAAAATTTTAAAAGAGAAATAAAAAACAAATGGCACAATATTCAAGAATAGAAGTAGCAAATGTAATGAAGGAATCTGGAATGGTACCTTTGTTCTACCATCCGGACATTGAGTTAGGTAAAAAGATTTTACAAGCTTGTTATGATGGTGGTGCACGTTTAATGGAATTTACAGCTCGTGGCGATTTCGCTTTCGAAGTATTTTCCGAATTGAACAAATACGCTATTAAGAACTTACCTGGTATGATTATGGGTGTAGGTTCTATAACCGATGCTGCTGCAGCATCATACTACATGTCTATAGGCGCAAATTTTATTGTAACTCCATCTTTAAGAGAAGATATTGCTATAGTTTGTAACCGTAGAAAAGTATTATGGTCTCCTGGTTGCGGTTCATTAACCGAAATCAACAAAGCCGAAGAAATGGGCTGTGAGATCGTAAAATTATTCCCTGGTTCTTTATATGGCCCTGGTTTTGTAAAAGGCATTAAAGGACCTCAACCATGGACCAGCATTATGCCTACCGGTGGTGTAAGTACAGATGAGGACAATCTAAAAGGTTGGTTTGATGCAGGGGTTACTTGTGTTGGTATGGGATCAAAATTAATCAGTAAAGACATTTTAAACAATAAAGATTACGCAGGTTTAGAAGCTTTGGTAAAAGAAACCTTGGCTACTATCAAGAAATTAAGATCATAAAGTATAGAGACAGTACCTGAAACATTTTTGTTATCGGGAAAGTCTTTTAAAAGTGCATATTTAAGTTGTTAGTTGGAAAAGGGCATTTAAACTTTGACATTACGTTGAAGTTTGGTGCTCTTTTTTTTTGACAAAATTCAGGACAATACAAATTATTAGTCAATAAACATTGAACAACCTGACCTTTAGTTTTCAGTAACTATAACTATTTTAGACAGTTACCATCTTAGAAAAAATTCAATCATATTATTAACCAATTAGTTTATATTTTAGGGGTATGAACAACAAATTAAGCATAATCATCCCTCAATATATATTCCTTGCTTTCTTTATATTTCTAATACCCAATCGCTCCTTAGCACAAATTTCAAAAGATAGTTCACTACATTACAGAAAAGCAATTCTAAACCCTTCTCAACCTCAAGACCTGCCCTCTGGCGTTCACTATTTTACCAAGAAAAAAGAGCGGGATATAGAATCAAAAGATACCTTAAATGCAATTTATGACCTTAGGCTGCTTTCTATAGCTGAATTTAAAATTGGTAATAATTTCAGTAGTGAAAATCATATTGTTGAAGCCCTTAATCTTATTGAGTCAATGCAGACCAAAGATACTTTGATCAACTCTAGGGTAGGTCTTTACAACCAATTAGGGCGTATTTATAGAGCATCGAACAACGCAACCGAAGCTATTAGAACTTTTGACAACGCATTACAAGTTGCCAATAAACTAAGCGATAGTGTTATCGTCTTGAACAATAAGGCCAATATCTACAAAGATCTTTTGGACTATAAAAACGCATTGGACATTTATTCGTTTCTATTTGAAAAACGTTTTGATTTTGCCAATGATTATCAAACTACCTTGGTAACCGATAATTTAGGTCTTGTACAGTCTAAACTTCACATTCCAGAGGGATTGGATAATTTAAAAAATGCTTTAACACTTCGTCAAAAAAATAATGACCTTATTGGTCAGCACGCGAGCAACACTCATTTATCAGAGTATTACTTGGATAGAAAAGACACTACAAAAGCATTATTCTATGCAGAGAAAGCGCTATCCCTTTCAGACAAGATCAACAGTAGTTCTTTTAAACTAGAATCCATATCGTTACTTATGAATATGGATAAGAATCCTCTTATTCATGAATATAAAAAACTGACCGACAGCATAGCCAATGCCAAGCAAATAGCAGAGAACAAAAATGCATTTCTAAAATATAATGTAGCCGAAGAACAAAAGAAAACTCAAGCCAGTATATTACTGCAAGAAATAGAATCACGTAAGCGGTTGGCTTACCAAGCCCTTGCCTTTATTATTTTTCTAATTCTCGTTGGTTCTTATTTTATCTACAGAAACCGATACAGAAAGGCTAAAATCGAAGAAATCTATAAAACCGAAACCAGAATTGCTAAAAAAGTACATGATGAAGTTGCCAATGACATGTATAAAGTGATGACATCTCTTGAGAACAATTCAGGAATTGACACTACTATTTTAGATGAAATGGAAAAAATCTACACCAAAACACGAGATATTTCTAGAGAAAATAGTGCAATTGACCTTAGAAAAGATTTTGGCAAGCAATTAAACGATTTATTGCTAGGATATAAAAATAGCAAAGTCAATATCATAACCCGTAACCTTTCTAAAATGCCTTGGGACAGTATTTCTGAAATGAAAAAAACAGCTATCTATAGGGTATTGCAAGAGCTCATGACCAATATGCGCAAACATAGCCACGCAACTTTTGTAACCTTAGTTTTTGAAAAAGAAGGAAAAAAAATTCATATTAATTATCGTGATAATGGCGTTGGATGTGATCTTTTTAAGAAAAATGGCCTTCAACATACGGAATCCCGTATCGCTTCTATAAATGGAACTATTAATTTTGAATCCAAGCAAGGTGATGGCTTTAAGGCATCAATAATAATTTAATGCATGTTCAAAAAAGTTTTAATTGCGGAGGATATGGAAGACATCAATAAAGGTGTATTTTCATTACTGACCGAATTGGGTGTTTCACAAATAGATCAGGTTCAATATTGCGATGATGCCTATTTAAAAATAAAAAGGGCGGATTTGGATTCGGTTCCGTTTGATCTTGTAATATCGGACCTATCATTTAAGGTGGACCACAGGTCACAGACTTACCCATCAGGGCAGGCTTTAGTGGCTAAACTAAAGTCAGATTTCCCTTCCCTAAAAGTCATTGTATATTCTGTTGAAGATCGTTTGCAAGCCGTGCGTACTCTCTTTAACCAGCATGATATAGATGCATATGTTTGCAAAAGCAGAACAGGACTTAAAAATTTGACCCAAGCTATTTGTGAAGTTGCTAAAGACGGAAAATTCTTATCCCCAGAAGTTTCAAATGCATTTAGTGCCGAGAACGAACTGGAAATTGATGACTACGATATTTCACTTTTAGACAACCTTAGTAAAGGCTTATCTCAAGATGAGATCAGCGCACTCTATAAAAAAGAGAATATTTCACCTGCTAGCCTAAGTTCAATTGAAAAAAGATTGAACAAATTGCGAATACAATTCAACGCCAATAATGCCATTCACCTTGTGGCCATCGTAAAAGATTTAGGGCTAATCTAAAAATAAACCGTTGCCTTACGGAAAACCGTAATACTGTTAGTTATAATGGTGTTAGGTTTGTTCTTGCTTAGCAATAGGCACACTAACCAGAATTAAAATACATATTGCTATGGCCATCCTGCTGAAGAGGTATTTCGGGGGAACTGACCGATTTGGTAGGTATGGCCTATTTATAAAATAAGCATTTGGTTCCTTTTAAACCACAGCAGCAATATCAACCGCCACTTTTAATTTACTCTGTCCGCTACCATATACAACCCCTTTTAAAGGTGGCACGTCATAATAATCCCTACCCCAGCCTACCACAATGTGTTGGTCTTTGGGTATCTGGTTGTTCGTTGGATCAAAATCTACCCAACCGAAACCTGGAATATAAATAGCAAACCATGCATGGGAAGCATCGGCTCCTATTAATTTTTCTTTACCGGGGGCGGGTAAGGTTTCTATATAACCACTTATATAGCGTGCCGGTAACCCTACAGACCGTATACACGCAATGGCTATTTGGGCAAAATCTTGACACACTCCTTTTTTCTCTTTCATTACCTCTTCAATCGGTGTAGAAATCGTAGAAAATTCCGAATCAAAATCAAAGTCGGTATAAATGCGTTGCATCAATTCATATGCAGCTTCAAAAACTGATCTATCACCCTTAAAGGACAATTCTGCATAGTCCCTAATCGCCTTATCCGTCCTTCTAATAAAAATAGATTCCAGCACATATTGCTTAGCTTCCAAAGTTTCCGCATCCATCCCCTGTAATGCAGCTAGGGCATGGTTCATGGTAATATTTTTACATGCCTCGCTATTGAATGATTCATGGTACTGGACGTATTCCCGTTTAATCTTACTCTTTGTGGTTACTTTTAACGTTCTATGCTCGGTTTGAATAGAAAAACGTGTTATATAATTTCCAAAAAAGTCTTTACGCTCGGTAATTTCAGCTGGTTCAGGCGATATTTCAATGGCATAATCCAACAGTTCCTGGCCTTTTGATTCTCTAGGGCGTAACGTTGCAATGTTATGACAATAGCTTACAGGAGCGTTATAGTCATACTTGGTAATATGTGTAATATTGAATATCATTATTAAATGGGAAATGACTGTGTAAACAATTGTGTTTGCTTGTCCGTATGATTAAAATAGGTATTGGATATAGATTGTGAGGTCTTATACAACAAATCAGAAAGTTCTTTTAAAAGGGTATCTAACTGCTCTCTTGTAACATCTGTTTCAGATTTTGTCCGAACCAGCTTAGAAGACTCTGCCAATCTTAACTTTGAAAATGCCTCAAATACAAATTTTTGATAGTTACTTAATTGATGGTCATGTTTGGAGTGTGGCAATCTTGCGATATCTTTTTGCAATCTATTGATCATAAAGGTCAATGAACGTGCATAATCCAGATCCAATACCACTAGATCCAACACATGTGCCAACTCTATATGAGAGCGGTAACTGTATCTGTATATATTAAGGCTTTCATGACTGGTCAACAGGTACTCCAACAAATCATACTCTACCTGCTCATCATATTTTATGGTCAATAAGGCCCTACATTTAGTAATATTCAAACTACTTTGCTCCAATTGCAACCCTATAAAGTATAATAGCAAACCTTGTTGCACCATGATACTTTCTTCAATGAGCCCCATAAATGCAATTAAACGTGTAATCAATTGATTTAAAACTTTGAGAATTTTATTTATGGAGTGATCATCACCATCTACCAAGGAGTTCCAAATTTTTTGGATATTCTCAAATACACGCCACATATCCGAGGACCATAAATTACGGATGGAATAATAGGAGTTTCCGAACATACTTATGGTATGCGCCAGACTGCCCACCCTATGCTTATCTAAAATAACGGATAACATTTCCTCATACGGATTATCCATGGCCAATTTGCCATCTTTTGCTCTTTCCACGAAGCCAGGATAGGTACCCGTCAATTGTGTAACCGCTTTAAAAAGCACCTTAAGTTTTTCAGAATCGGGTTTTTCGTTTCTGTTCTGCACAATGGCCATTTGTCGCATTACCGTACGTAAAAAACGTGCATTTACCAATGTACGCCCCACATAGCGCCCCGCCCAATATAAATTTTCTGCCGTTAAGCTGGGTAAATCATTTAGTCCCGAAATGGCAATAGATGATTTTTGCTGCCAATGCCTATTTTTTTCTTCCACAATGGGTTCATCGTCCAATATCCAAAAATCTTTACTGGTACCACCTCTTTGATTAGACACTCTTACCGTCTCGCCATCTGGAGCCACCCTGACCAAACCACCTGGCATTACGGAATAGTTTTTTTTAGATGCGATGCAAAACGCTCTTGCCACAACATTTCTTGGCGCTAATTTATCATTGGTAAAATTGGGAGCCGTTGAGAAATTAATGCGTTCTTGTGCAACAAAACGATAGGGACGCTCCAAAATGACTTTTTTAAGTTCATCCAATGCTTCCGCACTCATTAATTCTCCAAAATAGATACTTTCCCTATTGGTACGATCTATTCTTTTTATGACCAATTTTGAAATGTTATCCAAAACAAAGTTTCTTTCTTTTTCTTGTCCGCACCACCATGATGCGATCTGAGGTAATTTTAATTCCTCATCCATAAAGAATTTTGCTATGGCCGGCATAAACGGAATCAATCCCGGATTTTCAATAACTCCACTTCCTATGGGGTTTATGACCGCTACATTGTTTCTTCGTACAACATCCAATAATCCGGCTACGCCCAAATGTGAATCTTCCCGTAGTTCCAAGGGATCGGTAAAGGCATCGTCTACCCTACGCAATACCACATCGATCTGCTTTAAGCCTTGTAAAGACTTCATCCAAAGAAAGCCATCACGCACCACCATATCATTACCTTGTACCAATGGATACCCTAAGAAAGACGCCATATAGGCATGTTCAAAATAGGTTTCGTTATGTGAGCCCGGTGTAAGAATCACAATATTCGGATTTTCCTTTTTCCCAGGTGCGGCATCAATAAGCATTTGATTGAATTCCTGAAAAAATCCGGATAAACGCTTCACTTTCATTTCCGCGTACAAATCCGGCAGAATTCTACTGGTCGTGGATCTATTCTCCAAAGCATACCCCATACCTGATGGTGCTTCTGTCCTGTCATTTACTACCCATAAACGCCCATCTGTTCCACGGCATAAATCTGCGGCATAAATAGACAAATACTGCTCTAACTGAAGCTCCATACCGGAACATTGCCTAAGAAAACCCCTATGCCCATAAATTACTTCATAGGGTACAATACCGTTTTTTATTAATTTTCGGTCGCCGTAGACATCTTTTAACACCAAGTTGAGTAATTCTGCCCTTTGCTTCAACCCTGCCTCGACTTCTGCCCACTCATTCTGGTGCAGCATAAAAGGAACCACATTAAGGTTCCAAGGTCTATGCATACCCTGTGGATCGTTGTACACATTATAAGTGACCCCATTTTCTGACAACAGCCAGTCTATATCTTTTTGACGTGCCGTTAGGCCCGTGATCCCCAAGTTATCAAAATTGGTCAATAGTTTACTCCAATAGGGTTTTATACCATTGTTCAATGAATACATTTCATCATTGCCCTGTTGGGTATCATAATTATTGAACCACGTGGTTTTTGTTGTTGGCATTACCTCTTCAATTACTTCTTACGCAAATCTGTTACATGTGGATACTCTGGGTTAACCGGCATCTCTTTGTATGCAAATGTATTTGAACCTTTCTTAGGTTCTACCATTCTGCCCGTAAAATTTGTTGAAGCCACCAATTCTGTAGGTGTTACCTCATCTTGTGTCATGCCAATATCCCAAAATCTATTAATTCTGCGCGATTCTGCTTCTAAGCTATTTACCGGATAGGTGTCATACGACCTACCGCCTGGGTGTGCCACAAAATAGGTACAGCCACCAATCGACTTTTTGTTCCAATCATCAACTATATCAAATACCAGCGGAGTATCTACCCCAATAGTCGGGTGTAAGGCAGACCATGGTTCCCAGGCCTTAAAACGCACTCCCGCTACGTACTCGCCCTTTGTTCCTGTTGAGCTCAATTCAATTTTAACTCCATTACACGTTAAGGAGTATCGCTTTTCATTAAAATTATTGACTTTTACCTGTACACGCTCTAATGAAGAATCTACATAACGGGATGTTCCGCCACCGGTCATTTCCTCACCAAGCACATTCCACGGTTCTATGGCCATACGCAATTCCATTTGTATGGTATTGACATCTACCATACCGTATAACGGGAAACGGAACTCAAAGAAGGGATCAAACCAATCTAATTTGAACGGATATCCCGCTTCGTTCAACTGCTCTACAATATCCTTAATATCTTCTTTTACATAATGCTCCAGCAAGAATTTGTCATGCAATTCCGTACCCCAACGCACCAATTTGTGTTTGTACGGTTTTTTCCAAAACCATGATACCAACGTACGCACCAACAACATTTGCATTAAGCTCATTTGCGCATGAGGAGGCATATCAAAAGCACGTAGCTCCAAGATACCCAAACGCCCGGACGAAGAATCCGGAGAGTATAATTTATCTATACAAAACTCCGCTCTATGGGTATTCCCTGTTATGTCCGTCAACAAATGCCTGAACAGACGGTCAGTGATCCAAAACGGTACCTCTTTATCATCTGGTATTTGCGAAAAGGCAATTTCAAGTTCATATAAGTTCTCCAACCTTGCCTCATCTACTCGTGGAGCCTGACTAGTAGGCCCTATAAATGCACCTGAGAACAAGTAGGACAGTCCGGGGTGATGTTGCCAAAAAGTCAAAAGACTTCGTAATAACTGAGGGTTACGTAATAACGGACTATCAGCCGGAGTTACACCGCCCAAGGTAACGTGATTACCACCGCCTGTACCGGTATGCTTACCATCTAGCATAAATTTTTCGGTTCCTAAGCGGGCCTGCTTTGCTTCGGCATATAAGGTTAGCGTATTGTCCGTAAGTTCTTGCCAATTTTTTGCAGGATGTACGTTTACCTCAATAACACCAGGATCAGGGGTCACCTTTAAAACTTCTAACCTATTATCACGAGGTGGTTCATAGCCTTCTAGAATCACCGGAACTTTCAATTCTTTTGCCGTAGCTTCTATACTTGCCACCAAGTCCAAAAAGTCTTCGGCACTATCTAACGGAGGCAAATAAAGAAATAATTTATTCTCCCTGACCTCTGCACAAATTGCCGTACGCACATAAGGGTGCTTTCTTGGGTGACCTATAGATTTTAATTTCAATCGTTTTTCCAATGCATCGCCAGGTTTTGGCAAATCCGGCGAGGGTTCAAACAACTCTACCTCAGCCGTTGGTTCTGAAGGTATTGGTGGGTCTTGGGGCAATGCCGCCAAAGGCAAACGTAGTCCTATAGCGGAATTACCGGGTGTAAGAAACAAATTTTTATTTCTAAACTTCCATTTATTCGTAAGCCATTTATTGTTCTTTTTGGTCAAAGGATATACGTGACCTACTACTTCACCAATTCCATTTTCCAATATTTCACCCAATTTTCTACGTAGGTGACCATCATCTTTATTATATTTTTTAGGATTGACATCTACCGGTAATTTTCCTTCTTCCCATAAAAAGTAAAAAGCATCTTCATAGGCTGGCATTACACTGTTGGTCTTACAACCCAAATAGCCCCCTAAAGTCTTTAAAAATCGTTTGGTAATATTTCTGGGCATTTTATATTCCTCAGAGAAAGATGCCAATAAACTTGGATCGTTCCAAATGGGTTTTCCGTCTTTGCGCCAGTGGATACCAATGAGCCAACGTGGCAAGGCCTCTCCAGGATACCATTTACCCTGTGCGTGGTGCAAGAGCCCCCCTTTACCAAATACCTCTAGTAGCCTGATGGAAAGTTTGCTCGCCAATTCCCTTTTGTGTTGACCATCTGCAGCGGTATTCCACTCCTCAGACTCCATATCATCTATAGAGACAAAGGTAGGTTCGCCACCCATAGTTAAACGAACGTCATTGGCCTGCAATTCTTCCTCTACCTTAAAACCAAGATCATAGATTGCTTGCCATTGTTCATCTGTGTAGGGCTTGGTTACACGTGGCGATTCAAATATTCTGGTAACCGAATTTTCAAATTCAAAGGTAGTTTCGGCAAAATCACTGAATCCGCTTACCGGTGCGGCACTTTCATAAGATGGTGTACATGCCAATGGAATATGACCTTCTCCCGTAAACAAACCAGATGTGGCGTCTAGACCAATCCATCCGGCACCGGGCAAATATACTTCTGCCCATGCATGAAGATCGGTAAAATCCTCTTCTGGACCAGAAGGACCATCCAGTGATTTTTCATCGGACTTCAATTGTACTAAGTACCCGGAAACAAAGCGAGCCGCCAAACCTAAATGACGAAGTGTTTGCACCAGCAACCATGCAAAATCCCTACAAGAACCCAACTTAGCCTCTAAGGTTTCTTCACAGGTTTGTACCCCGGGCTCCATTCTCAACGTATAATCCAAGTAATTATACAATTTGCTATTTAGCCCAATTAAAAAATCTATACTTCTTTGCGGAGTCAAATCTATCTTTGACAACCACTCATTCAATAACGGACCACTCTCCACTTTTTCCAAATAAGGCAAAAGTTCTTTCTTAGCCTCATCGGAATATTTAAATGGAAATTCCTCTACAGCTTCCTCAACAAAAAAATCGAACGGATTGATTGTTTTTAAATCGGCTATAATTTCTACATCAATTGACAGCTCAGTGGTTTTATCGGGAAAAACAATTCGTGCCAAATAATTTCCAAAAGGATCTTGTTGCCAATTAAAAAAATGATTTTCAGGTTTAATTTTAATTGAATAAGCCTCTATTGGTGTTCTACTATGTGGTGCCGGACGCAACCTAAAAATATGTGGCGATAGATTTATACTTCTATCGTAGATATACTTGGTCTTGTGTTTAATTGCAACTTTTAATGCCATACGGTTGTGGGATTTCGGTACTACCTAATATAAGCACATTAATCAGCAAATGAATATAAGTAGGCATGAATCACAAAATTTTTATTCAAATTGGAGTTGGAACGCTATTTATTGATAGATTGCTAATGTTAGGGGGTGTTTGTTGATCTTTTTTGGATAGAATAACTTTAAAAAAAAAGATGGTGCTGAATAACGCAACCCAAGGGGTTACTATTTTTTTGTAAATTGAAACGTACATAAAACGCTCTACTTATGGAAAAGGCACTGCAAACCATGATCGATAACATGCCTGAAAAGACGGGGAAATCATTGAATGAATGGAAGACCATTCTTAAAGAAAAGTCATTTGCCAAACATTCTGAAGGTGTCAATTATTTAAAGAAAGAACATAGTGTTACCCACGGTTTTGCAAATACCATTGTTACCCTTTCAAAAGAAGAAAACCATGCTCCAACGGATTTGGTCGATCAGCAATATAAAGGTAAAGAAAGCCTACTCCCAATTTATGAAAAGTTGCTATTTGCAATAAAGCCTTTTGGAGATGATATTACCATAACCCCAAAGAAAACTACCGTAAGTATTATTCGCAAAAAGCAATTTGCATTGATAAAACCTGCTACCAAAACCAGAATAGATTTAGGATTAAAAATAAAAGACAAGCCAACTACTGAGCGCTTGCAGAATTCTGGTCCGTTCGGTACCATGTGCACCCATAGAGTTCAACTTACCGAAGTTTCCCAAGTGGATACCGAATTAATTGACTGGCTAAAAGAGGCTTATGAAAAAGCTATTTAACACAACCCTTTCATTAATTATATCACATTAAGCTATCATACATTTTCTTGGCACTGTACCTTTGTCCCATGAGTATTGAACAGACTGCCATTAAAACAACATACTTTAGCATTATAGGTAATATCCTCTTGGCCCTTATTAAAGGTTTAGCGGGATTCTTTGGTAATTCTTACGCTCTTATTGCAGATGCCATTGAATCTACCACTGACATCTTCTCCTCTATTTTGGTGTTATTAGGATTTAAGTATGCAGAAAGACCCGCAGATGAAAATCACCCTTACGGTCATGGTAAAATAGAACCCATTATTACTTTTTTAATTGTTGCTTTTCTAGTGATATCTGCAACCGTTATTGCCTATGAAAGCATTGATAACATACAAACTCCACACAAAACCCCAAAATCATGGACATTATTAGTTCTTGGCGTTATCATTCTTTGGAAAGAAATATCATACCGAATCGTCATTAAAAAAAGTAAGGAAACCAATAGTACTTCGCTAAAAGCGGACGCTTGGCACCATAGAAGTGATGCCATAACATCGATCATGGCTTTTATAGGCATTTCAATTGCCCTAATTTTTGGAAAGGGTTACGAAACGGCCGATGATTGGGCCGCCCTAATTGCTTCGGGTTTTATTCTTTACAATAGCTACCTAATCTTACGACCTGCGTTAGGCGAAATAATGGACGAGCAACGGTATGACGAACTATTGGAAGAAATACGTAAAAAATCACTGGAAGTACCCGGGGTTACCGGTACAGAAAAATGTTTTATACGAAAAGCCGGAATGAAATATCATATTGACCTCCATGCCATGGTAGATGGCACTATATCGGTTACAAAAGGGCATGATATTGCACATTTACTAAAAGACCATCTACATCATGAAATTCCGAACCTAGATCACATATTAATACATATTGAACCTGATGATTTGTAACTAAACCCCCAAATGCAACAAGGCCAAAGCATCTTCTGTTTTTCCTTCTACCAACCACTGTTGTGCCAGTTTGTGCAATGCCACAGCATCTTCATCGCCGTTTAGTATAGATTTCACCTCTGCATGTGCTGCAATAGCAGCAATTGCTTCTTTTGTAGGTAATTCTTCTAAATTCCCCAATCTACCCAAATTATTCCCCGTCAGTACCGTACTGTTACGCACAGCTTCTGGCAACATATCCACCCCAATACCTTTGGTTCGTATAGGTTTTGGTATTTCAAACAAGGCATCGCCATTAGCCCTGCAATACCAATTACCGCCCATACGGGCAACCAAATCTAACTTGGGGGTATCCAATTTTCCTTCGGCATCTAGAAATGCTTTCTTTACGTGTATCTGAACTACTTTTGCCAACACTAGATTTCCTGCTCCCGGACCATCACCCAATGCTATTACCTGATCCACCACACACTCAAAAGCTACGGGAGCTTCCCCTACTCTTGGTGGCTTTACCTTATCACTTGGCACTTGGGTTAACCCTGATTTTACAAATTCATTTACACCATCACCGTATTCGGTACTTGACAATGACATTTGCTCTACCATGTCATAATTCACTATATTGATTACCGTTTCCTTTACTTCCAATACATTCTCCAAGGTGTGCTTGGTGGTATTGTCACGACCTCTTCTTGAAGGGGAAAAAATCATGATCGGAGGGTTTACACTGAATAAGTTGAAATAACTGAACGGACTCAAATTTACATTGCCGTCCTTATCAATTGTGCTGGCGAAACAAATAGGTCTTGGCGCTACAGCAGATAATAAATACCCATGCAGTTCTTGTTGAGATATACTTGCCGGGTCAATTGTATTTATTTCTTCGTGTTGTGACATTGTGCTCATATTCTAAATTACTTACTGGGTAAAATAGTACCCGTTACTTCACCAAAACCAACCCTTACGCCTTCTTTTTCCGCGAATCCTTTCAAGGTTATGGTGTCATTATCTTCAATAAAGGTGCGTTTGCTTCCGTCTTTTAATTCGAAAGGTTTTTTACCTCCCCACGAAATCTCCAACAACGATCCATAGGAGCTTTCATCTTTGCCCGATATGGTACCCGATGCCATGACATCGCCTACATTTACATTACATCCGTTTACGGTATGGTGCGCCAATTGCTGCATCATATTCCAATACATGAATTTAAAGTTTGAGCGACTGATTATTGTTTCTTCCGAAGATTTGGAAGACATCCCTACTTCTAACTGTATGTCATAATTTTTGGCTCCCTCATATTGTAAATACGAAAGTACAGCTGGATCTTGCTTAGGACCTTGAACCTTAAATGGCTCCAATGCCTCTAACGTAACAATCCACGGCGACATGGATGATGCAAAACTTTTGCCCAAAAACGGACCTAAAGGTACATATTCCCATTTTTGAATATCCCTAGCGGACCAGTCATTGAATAACACCAATCCAAAAATATGTTCGGAAGCATTTTCAACTGTAATTCGTTCTCCTAATTGTGTAGATTTACCTACTATGAACCCCATTTCCAATTCAAAATCTATAAGCCCCGATGCTTGAAAAACCGGTGTTTCCATTTCATTGGTTTTCACTTGACCCATAGGTCTATGAATATCGGTACCGCTAACTACAATAGAAGAAGCGCGACCGTGGTAGCCTACCGGAATATGCCTCCAATTGGGCAATAGCGCATTTTCTGGATCACGAAACATTTTACCTACATTGGTAGCGTGCTCAATACTCGAATAAAAATCCGTATAATCGCCTACTTGCACCGGTAAATGCATCGTAGCGCCTTTCTGTTGCACAAATGCTTCCGGATGATTTTTTAATGGCGAATTTTCAATCACCAGCAACTGCTGTATATCTAAACGGACTTTATTGGTAATCTTCTTTCCTAGAGCAATAAACTCGTTTAAAGTTGATTGATTAAAATAGTTGGCATCGACCTCTATCAACCCTAACTCTGATACCACAACCAAATCAACAATTTGCGCTCCAATAGCAATACCTACTCTTGGCTTATCATCGTTCACCGAAAAAATGCCAAAAGGAAGATTGTAAATGGAAAAATCTGAATTATGGGGTACGCTGACCCATGTTCTTAGTGTTGTCAAGTGTTTTCTTATTTCTGTTATAACCAAGATTGATAATAATCGCCATCATCTAATTTCATGGCATTCTCAGTAACCATCAACGGCTTAAAGGTGTCTATCATAACCGCTAATTCTTCAGACCCTTTTTGACCTATGCTACGTTCTGCAGCACCTGGATGCGGACCGTGTGGTATACCTGCGGGATGCAAAGAAATATTACCCGGTTGCACACCGTTTCTGCTCATGAAATCACCATCAACATAATACAGCATTTCATCCGAATCTATATTGGAATGGTTATATGGTGCCGGAATGGACTGCGGATGATAATCGTACAGTCTTGGCACAAACGAACAAATTACAAAGGCATTTGTTTCAAAAGTTTGATGCACTGGTGGCGGCTGGTGAATTCTGCCCGTAATAGGCTCAAAATTATGAATGGAGAATCCGTATGGGAAATTATATCCATCCCAACCTACAACATCAAAAGGATGCCCTACATATACCATTTCATGCATGACCCCTTGCTTTTTCACCTTTATCAAATGTTCATTGGTATCGGTAAATGTTTCAAGGTCTTTCGGCAATTTGTAATCGCGCTCACAGAACGGAGAGTGTTCCAATAACTGCCCAAACCAATTGCGATACCTTTTTGGCGTATAAATTGGCGAATATGATTCGGCATATAATATGCGATTGTCTTCACTATCAAAATCTATTTGATAAATGGTTCCTCTGGGAATGATCAGATAATCACCATATTCAAAAGGAATTTGCCCAAAAATAGTCCTTAAGATACCAGAGCCTTTATGTATGAACAACATTTCATCGGCATCGGTATTCTTATAAAAATATTCGCGTAACGATTTTCGTGGTGCCGCTACCCCAATGATGATATCACTATTGACCAATAGTGGCTCACGAGCTACTAAAAAATCGTCTTTTGCGGGTGCATTAAAACTAACCAACTTTAACGAACGTATATTCTTCTCCAAAGCAATTTTAGGAGACACATCGGTACTCTTTACGATCTCTTTGACCATGGTAGGTCTATTTTGATGATATAATAAAGAGGACATACCGTCAAAACCAATGGTACCGAACAATTGTTCCGAGTACAACTCCCCATTGGGTTTTCTAAACTGCGTGTGCCTTTTTGGCGGCAACGCACCTTGCTTATGATAGATAGGCATATACGTTCGTTTTGTTAGTTACTACTATTTTATTAAAATTAAACTATTCTTGGCATGTCAAGAAATCTGTTGAACTTATAAGGTTCCCCTTAATTCTTGCTCACGTTCAATAGCTTCAAACAAAGCCTTGAAATTTCCTTTTCCAAAAGAAGTTGCTCCTTTACGCTGAATAATTTCAAAAAACATGGTTGGTCTTGCCTGTACCGTTTTGGTGAAAATTTGCAACAGATATCCTTCATCATCACGATCTACCAAAATACCTAGTTTTCTCAATGATTCTATATCCTCATCAATTTCACCAACTCGCTCTGTCAATACATCATAATACGTTGTAGGTATAGTCAAAAACTCCACACCTCTACTTTTTAAATCAGAAACCGTTTTTACGATATCATCGGTTGCTACGGCAATATGTTGTACACCTTCACCTTCATAAAACTCCAAATATTCATCTACCTGAGATTTTTTCATTCCAGGAGCAGGCTCGTTGATCGGGAATTTAATACGACCGTTGCCATTACTCATTACTTTACTCATGAGCGCTGTATAATCGGTAGAAATATCCTTATCATCAAAAGACATTATTTGCTTAAAGCCCATTACATTGGCGTAGAAATCTACCCAATAATTCATTTTACCTTCGTTCACGTTACCTACCATGTGATCTACAAATTTTAATCCAGTAGACGTTGGCTGATAATCGCTTTCCCATTTTTGGTAGCCTGGTAAAAATGTACCGTTATAATTTTTCCGCTCTACAAAAATGTGTACTACTTCACCATAAGAATAAATACCAGAACTTACCACCTTACCGTGCTCGTCTTCTTCGGTTTTTGGCTCCATGTAACTTTTAGCTCCTCTTTTCATAGCCTCGTTGTAAGCATAGGTAGCATCATCTACCCACAGTGCCGTTACCTTAACTCCGTCACCATGCTTGTCTATGTGCCTACCCACATCTGTACCACTCTTTAACGGTGACGTCAAAACCAATCTAATTTTATCTTGCTCTACCACATAGGATTCAAAATCCCTACTACCGGTTTCAAGACCTTTATAAGCTAAGGATTTAAAACCGAAAGCGGTTTTATAATAATGTGCCGCTTGTTTAGAGTTACTTACATAAAGTTCTAAATAATCGGTACCGTTAATAGGCATAAAATCTTGTGCCTCTTTGTGTTTGTTTTCTGCTACTGTTGAAGTTGACATAGTATATGATTTAGTTTTATATTGTTTTTTGTTGCTCATGCAACATATATGATAAAAAAATTTATGTTGTGGTCGTTTGGCTCTTCATTAAAACCTCAATTGCGGCCAAAAGTGCTTTGTTAGCCTCTCTTACTCCAAAAGATATACGCACTTTCCCCGGCGCACCAAAATTACCTACAGGGCGTACCATTATACCTTTTTTTTCTAAAAAAGAGGTAAACTCCATATCATTCACCGGTGGATCTATTAGCACAAAATTACCCTGTGTTGGCCAATATTTGATATTCATTGTATCAAGTCCGTTCAAAACATACTTTCTTTCTTCCTTAACCAATGCTACAGTTTTGTTTACAAACGCTACATCTTCCAAAGCAGCAATTGCCCCCTCTAAAGCCAATGATGACAATAGAAAAGGTTTACAAATCTTACGCATGTAATTGCTTAGTTCTAAAGGGGCATAACAATAGCCAACCCTTAGACCTGCCAAACCATAGGTCTTTGAAAAACTATTGATTGCAATTACATTTTTACCTTCTACTACAAAAGGAATTCCCGAAGTGTAATCTTCGGCTTCGGCAAAATGTCTGTATACCTCATCTAACACCAGTACTACATGGTCAGGTAATTTATCAATGAAATTTCTTAAATCTGTCAGTGGAATATAATTTCCTGAAGGATTGTTGGGCGATGCTAGAAATACCAACTTTGTTCTATCATTAATAGCCTCTAGAATACCGTCCAAATTGTAATCATAATCCTCGGTCATGGGTACGTTGATCGCCTTGGCTCCCATCCAACGGGTAAAGGCCGTATAAGGTAAAAAGCAAGGCTGACTCACAATTACCTCGTCATCTTCGTTCAAAAATGCCTTAGAAATCATATCTATAATTTCTGAACCACTATTTGCAGTAATAAAGTTATCTACGGTAAGTACACCATCAAAATCTTTCACCAACGCCTCACGTAACCTTATATCCGTATTATCCGGATATAGGCTCAAATCATCTAAGGTATTTGCCAAGGCTTCCTTAACTTTTGGGGAATACCCTAACGGATTTTCGTTAGAGGACAATTTGTGAACGGTAACACCATCGGGCATTACAATCTTCTTACCTCCGCCTTTGTAAGTGCTATCTTCTAATATATATTTCTTAAAACCTGGTTGCATATTTCTAGTACTTTTTGCCAATTTGAACTAAGTAAAAATACAACTTTTTTTTAATTTTGTTGCATTAACAACAATTTTAACGATAAACTCCTGTATTTTTGGAAGAATAACTTTGAGATTATGGACAGGACGGAGGGCTTCGGCGTTTACATTGATCGTACTTTAAAAAAAGTACAGAGCACTTTTTTACAGGTATTTGCAGAAAACAACATTGATCTTACTATTGAACAATGGGTGATCTTGCAACGTGTACATTTAGAAGGAAAAGACGCTTCGCAAGCTGACATTGCCAAATCTAACTTTAGAAATAGGGCTACAACCTCTAGGGTAATCAGTGGATTATGCAAAAAAGGGTTGCTACGTAAATCAAGATTCAGAGATGATCAAAAAAGATATAAATTGGTCATCACAGAAGAAGGTTCGGCTCTAATAAAACAAGTAATGCCTTTTATTCTTGATTTAAGAAAAGTTAGTACCCTGGGAATCACTGAAGAAGAATTCGAAATTTTCTACAAAGTACTTGACCAATTATGGGAAAATTTTGATCAATACGAAGGTCGTTCATAGTCATATTCCAGTCGATAAAAGAAATAATTAAATTTTTATTGATTTTGGTTTTACCAGTCTATAAAAATCACTAAGTTTGCACCCACATTTGAAAAAATGGTGTCGGTCGCATAGCTCAGCTGGATAGAGCATCTGCCTTCTAAGCAGACGGTCGGAGGTTCGAATCCTCCTGCGATCACTCTGAAGCCCCTTTTTAGGGGCTTTTTTGTTTAAATAACTTATTCAAGTCGTTCTATTTTTTTCACAAACCCAATAATCTTAAGGTTTTTATTATTTTTGAGATACTAAGACCATCACCAAACTACCATGTATACACTTACCTACGAATCTACTGCCGTTAATATTATGACCAGTTCAGAAATGGAGTCTTTGCTTGAGGAAGCACGTACACATAACAAGAGTAAAGATATTACCGGTTGCCTTATCTATTATAAAGGGAAATTTGTTCAACTTTTGGAAGGGGACAAAAAGGAGGTGCAAGAACTCTATGATAGAATAAAAAAAGACCCACGCCATAAAGAGGTTACCTTATTTTCAGAGGATAAAATTATCAAAAGAACTTTCCCTAATTGGGGCATGGCTTACTACCCTATGGATGAGGAGCACACCAACCAATATGAACTTGAACAGTTTAAAAGAAACTTAATCTTACTTTCCGATCTTGTTGAACCTACTAATTTGACAGCAAAGCAATTTTGGAAAAAGATAAAGACAATGATTGCAGAATCGCCCACGTAATTTCACTCAATTCTATATCATTTTATTATCTAACAGTAATTAATTATCATCTTCATTCTTTATAAGTGGATGATCCGTTCTGCCTAAACCAATTATCTTTATAATATTGATTATCGTATTATACAACATTAATACCACTACGATCAAGGCAGAACTTAATATTGCGCTTACACCAATAGTAATGTAATATATGGCATCAAAATAATTTTCCGGAATATTCTCACTTTCCGTGACAGGCAGATTAAACACCAAAAAGAACAACAAAGAGGCTATAAAAATTGCCGTATCCAGCTTTGCAATTTGCATAATGTGCAAGTAATGATCATTCTTCAGTTTAGAATTTGTCCCTGAACTCACACCTAAAAGGGTTAACATTAGCGCCAATATGGTTGCCGATGCTAGCACTATGGTATTACATAAGGTATTTAATCCGGTAAGGCTAGACTTTATTAAAACTTTAGCTTCATAACCGCTTAAATTTCCAAGCATAAAAGTACCTAAACCAATAAACCCTAAAGAGATCAAGCCGCCTATAATTGCGCGCTTTGTATAAAGTGAAATATCTATACTCATATTACATAAACAAATTAATACTGATTAGATTTTTTTATAAGTATCCCATTAAAACCTTGCGAATACCCATGAAACTGTAATACCGAAAATCATATGTGCAAGGATCAATTGCAAAAAGAAGTATGTCCAATTAATTTTTGGCGGGTTACTGTGATTACTAATTATCATTGACCACCCGGCAACACCTATGACCCCAAGTGCCAATCCAAAAATTAATCCCGTCCAAATGACAATATCCTTACTGAAATGGAAATAATAGGCGTACATAATGGCAGCCATACTAATGCCTATTAGAAAATGAATTAACCAGCCTAAATAATAATTATTATCCACATAATCTTTCATAGTCTTAGAAAGACCAATAAGCTGATTTAATAAATGTGCCTCGTTAAATTTGTGACCGCTCAACAATTCAACTACATGACTAAAGCCTGTCATAATCGTAGTTCCTATAATGCCAGCGCAAAATATAGTTAACATTTCCATTGCTGTTTTTATTTCGTTAAACTGCTCCTAGCATTAAATTAAATAATAATTGGTGCATACCATTATCTATATTTTTTTGAACAAACAATTACTTGTAATGAATTACTTTTTGGAGCTTAACGCCAGTACCTTCAATGATATGTAATGCAATTAATGACAGTTATGCATTTTAAATAACCAACAAATAATAAATGGCATGGAAGAAATTATTGGAATTTTCGCCGGCGTCTTTACCACCATTGCGGCAGTTCCACAAATTTACAGAGCTTGGAAAATAAAAAAGGTAGATGATGTCTCCCCTAAAATGTTTTTTATATTAATTCTAGGGGTCCTGCTCTGGACAGTATATGGTGTTATGAAACAAGATGCTCCAATTATTATTACCAACGGTATTTCAACACTATTGAACATCACCATGTTCATTCTCATTTTCAAATATAGAAAACAAGAAAAATGAAGGAATTATTTAACACCTCTTGGGAAACAGTAATGTTAATTTCAATCAGTGCATGTGGCATATATTTAGCAGTTATTGTTTTTACACGCATTACCGGAAAACGAAGTTTTTCAAAAATGTCAAGTTTTGATTTTGCAATGACCGTTGCCGTTGGATCAATTATTGCTACAACAATCCTATCTTCTTCTGTAAAAATGATCGAGGGTATAGTTGGCTTGGCAATGGTATATCTATTGCAAATAAGCATTGCATTTGCCCGAAGAAATAAAACTATACAGAATTTGGTAGATAATTCACCTTTATTACTCATGGATGGGGAGAAAATTATTGAATCCAATTTAAGAAAAGCCAAAGTTACAGAGAGTGATTTACGTTCAAAATTGAGAGAAGCCAATGTAACCGAACTCAGTCAAATTAAAGCGGTTATTTTTGAAACTACGGGAGACATTTCAGTTCTACATAAAAAAGATGATGCTCCTTTAGATTTATGGATTATGAAAGATGTGAAAAGAGAATAGCACCTCCCTTCTCATACTTACACCATTACAATTTAGTCCTAATTTGTGTCTTATTGCTATCATTATTTATCCATATGCTATACCGCACAATTTCCAATTAAAAGAGCAAATCAATTAAGTGCTCAAATTTTAATTTCAAGTAAGAAATTACAACATATTAAAATCTAACAAGATGAAATTAGCATATAAAAATTGCATAGAAGCCTGTAAAAAATGCTTTATCGATTGCCAAAACTGCATAGTTAACATGGCTGGTAAAGAAAGTATGAATGAGTGTCCAAATTGCTGTATTCAGTGTGTAGATACTTGCCTTAGCACCATTAAAATATTAATGGCAGATAGTCCTTTTTCTTCAAAACAAGCAGCGCTTTGCGCTGAAATTTGCGAATGGTGCGCAGAACAATGCCAACAACATGACCATGAGCATTGTCAATTGTGCGCAGAATCTTGCTTGGCATGTGCCAAAGAATGTAGAAAACTTGCAGCCTAATACGTATTTAAAACTAAGAACATGGAAAATATAACGATAGATAAAAATCAAGAACAGGCAAAACAACCTGGTAATGAATTCAAAATGAATCCTGAGCCACTTACCATACGTGAAAGCTACAAAGGCAGTGATAAATTAAAAAACAAAGTTGCACTGCTTACAGGTGGAGATAGTGGTATAGGTAAAAGCGTAGCGGTACATTTTGCAAGGGAGGGCGCAAAAATTGCCATCATTTACCTAAACGAGGAAAAAGATGCACTACAAACTAAAATTGAAATTGAAAATGAAGGTGGAGAGTGTCTTTTGATCAAAGGAGACGTTAAAAATGAACAGTTTTGCAAAGATGCTATTGATAAGACCATTTCTAATTTTGGAACCTTAAACTGTGTTATTAATAATGCGGCCATGCAATTCCCTACCGAGCATATTGAGGATATCAAAATAGAGAATTTGCATACCACTTTTGAAACCAACATCTACCCTTATTTTTATATTGTCATGGCTGCCATGAAACATTTAAAATCTGGTGATACCATTATCAATACGACATCTGTTACTGCATATAGAGGGTCTGAGCACTTAATAGATTATGCCAGTACAAAAGGAGCAATTGTTTCTTTTACCAGAAGCTTGTCAAAATCACTTGCAGAGAAAGGAATTCGTGTAAATGCTGTAGCCCCCGGACCTATTTGGACTCCTTTGATACCAGCTACTTTTGACGGTGAAAAACTAGAGAAATTTGGTAAAGATGTGCCGTTGGGTAGACCTGGCCAACCTGCCGAAGTAGCTCCAGCCTATGTGTATTTAGCCAGTGAAGACAGTAGCTATATGACAGGACAAGTATTACATATAAATGGTGGTGAAGTAATTGGCGGATAATTAATTGTATACATAATGATCAAAGATGAAGTGTTCCATATTTATATGGCAGAAGATGATATGGAAGATCAACAAATATTTAGAGATGCTATAGCTAGTTTGCAAGAAAATATAAATATTACCATGTTCTCAAATGGGTTAGATTTACTAAATGAATTGCAAACTAAAACTCTAAAGCCAAATGTTATTTTTCTGGATCTTTTTATGCCTCGATTGAATGGAGAGGAAAGTTTGACCGAAATTAGAAAGAGTACTGCCCTTGATGATATTCCGGTAGTTATATTTTCTAATCTGTACGATATTGACCGTATTTCAAATTTGTTCCAAAATGGTGCAAATAGATATCTCCATAAGCCTAATTCCTTTAAAACGCTAACATTTGCTTTAAAGAGAACTATAGAATCTATTAAAAACAACACTTTAGGGGGTACGGCGATAATAAACTATGTAGAAGAATAGTTACATAGTAGGATGATTCATTTTTTTTGACTCAAAAGGATCAATAAACTTTTAGGTATTGAGTTATTTTTAAAATCAATCGCATTATTGCACAACGAAGGCAAAAGCTAACTT
Organism: Maribacter sp. UBA3344; assembly: GCF_002362375.1. NCBI lineage: Bacteria > Pseudomonadati > Bacteroidota > Flavobacteriia > Flavobacteriales > Flavobacteriaceae > Maribacter > Maribacter sp. UBA3344. The sequence goes on from NZ_DERI01000017.1 coordinate 86,303, forward strand.
GCAATTGAATTATCAGCACATATAGTGCATATTCAACCAAATAATTTTAGAGTACAAATTATTTACCGAACATGAGCAAACCAATTTTAAATGTTTTCCTGGCAGATGATGACAGTGATGACAGAACATTCTTTTCTGACGCCTTGCGCGAAATACCGATACAGACCAAAATATCGGAATTTAACAATGGTGTTGACCTAATGGCAGAATTACTATCTGAAACTGCGGCGCAGCCAGATGTAATTTTTCTAGATTTAAAAATGCCCATGATGGACGGATTTGAATGCTTGTCCGATATCCGAGATTTGGATAAATATCTTAATACACCGGTAATTATCTATTCAACTTCGTATCATCCTAAAGAAATTGACCGACTAGAGGAAATGGGAGCTTCATTGTACTTACAAAAACCTTCATCTTACAATCAATTAAAAACGCTATTACACAAATGTCTTCGTTATGTAAACAATGCAGAAGGAGATATCCTAGATAAAGAATTTGTAATCTCTATCTAATTCCCCTATTCATATTACCCTCCTCCTTTAAATTATATCAGAACACTTTTTTATTTATCAGTTTTTTTATTAATTGTTACACTAAACCAGTAATACCTAAATAGCACTTATCTGGCAAATATTTATTTTATAAAGCCAGATTTCGATTTTTGATACCACGTAATACTTCAGATTTTTCCAAAATAAAAAAGCCAGCTCATAGAGCTGGCTTTTTTATTTTTATATCGTTCCTCTTATGCAGAAAGGGATACGTTTCTAATATTCATTAAGTAAGCTTTTGGCGTACAATTAAATTTGTTTCTAAATATTTTAGAAAAATAACTTCTACTGGTAAATCCTATTGAATATACTATTTCAGAAATATTCATATCAGAAGTCTGAATTAGCTCTTCCGCTAAAATTAAACGTTCGTTTCTAATAAAATTAGTCACTGTCGTACCTTCCATCACTTTAAAACCTTCTTGAAGTTTGGTTGGCGAAAGACCGTATTCTTTACTTAAATCTGTAACGGTATAAGGGTACTCTGGCTTTCTCTTAATTGCATTCACTGCTTCCTCTATTCTTAAAAGCTCTTTTTTAGTCAACATTGAAGATACTTGTCCATCATTCTCCATGTCTTGCTTACAATGTAAAATCTCTAACGCAAGGGTAAAATTCACTATTCCTTCAATAAGTAGCTTTCTTACCAAGCCTACCTGCGTAATAGCTCTAATCTGCAATAATTGTTCTTTAATCTTTAAATTAAAAGTACCTATATGTGGTTCTCCATCTTCATTTAGAAAAGTTGCGAATAATTGATCATAAAGTTCTTGATGGTTATTATTATCTATTGCATTACCATCTTGAGTAACCTTAATAATAGATAAATTGGATTTTGAAGCTCCTCTCAACTTAATATTTATTGTATCGTTAGATCCACCTACTACAACGGTTTGCAAAGCCTCAACTTTTTGAGAATCGCTACCTTTTGTAAATCTAAAATTACCTTCTAAACAGTAAACGAAATATAAACTACGGTTTTCATCAAGCTTTAAATCAAAATTAAAATCTTGATTTAAATCCATGTCATATTCAGTATAAGATATACCTGATCCTAATGATACTGTTTGTATTCTACCTGTTCCCTTATCATTATCGTATTGAAGAATACGATCGCCTTGAAAGCTAGATATACTTCCACCTAACACATTGTTGAAATAACTTAATTGATTATGAACTATTTGCATGATAAATTGTTTTGAAGGTTATTATTTAACGCAGCCTCTTGTGCCTCAAAAGCATTTGATGAATCAGGAGTGCTACCTTTTACATTTGACGTTTGGTCATAAGAACTTTTTCGTCTTACGTTACCTACTCTAGCATATTGAAGATTATTCATAGGGACTTGCATTTCTTGTTGTTACAAAGATGCAGCCAAAGAAGAGTAAATGTGTTACATGATTTTTAGAAGCTGTTACACAATTTTAAGAAAGGCGAATTACGAACTATATTAAGGTAGGTAGGTAAACAATGAATTGCGCCCCTTTATTGATTTCCCCTTCGGCATGTATTACACCATTATGGGATTGAACAATTTTTTTACAAATAGACAACCCTAAACCTGTACCGGTAAATTCGGTTTTTCCGTGAAGTCTCTGAAAAATCTCGAATATTTTTTCTTGATACTTTTTCTCAAAGCCTATACCATTATCAATGAACTGTAATTTTACATAATTGATATTTGGTAGCAAAGTTTCTAAACTATCATTTTTGCCAGTAATAACACTACTTACAATCTTAATTTGAGGTTGAACCCCTTCCCTAATATATTTTAAAGAATTACCAATAAGATTAGCAAATAACTGTTCTAATTGAAACTGAATGCCGTTGACCACCGGTAAGTTTTGAGTAACAACTTCGGCATTTAACTCATTTATACGTTCACCAAGGTCTTCAAGTACGTTGTTAAGAACATCGTTGAGATCTACCCTTTTTGGTTGCTCATTAACCTCATCAATTTTTGAATATGAGAGAAGATTACTTATCAAATTTCGCATTCGATCAGATGAATATTTTATTTTATCCAAATATCCTTGTGAACGACTATTTAAACGACCTTCTTCTTCATCGTGTAATCGACTGGCGAACATTTGTATTTTACGCAAAGGTTCTTGCAAATCATGACTGGCCACTCTATTAAAAGCTTCTAGATCAGCATTGGTTCTCTTCAGCTCCGCATTTTTAATCTGTAAAACGGATTCTGCCTCTATTTGCGTGGTAACATCTCTTATAACGCCTACCATATACCATTTACCTTCTTTTTGGTAACACTCGCCAATAGTGTTCATATACTTAAGTTCATTAGACTTCGTATACACCCGAAACACTTGATCTGTCTTCGATTTCTTTCGTTTAGCCTCTTTAAAACTTGTCTTAACCTTTTCTATATCATTAGGGTGCAGAAAGGTCAATAAACGATCATACTGATTGTCAAACTCGTTAGGTTCATAGCCAAATAACCGGTACACATTATCTGAGTACTTAATCTGTTCTTTCTCTAAATTCCAACGAAAACTACCAATATTGGCCACATGTTCAGCCTCTGACAATAATCTGTTTTGTATGAAAAGTTCATTCTCATATTTCTTTTCTTTGGTTACATCTTTAGAAAATAAAATGAGACCATCGTTCATTTTAACAGCTCTAGTACTTAACCAAAATGAATCTTCCTTAAATATAAATTCCCTGGTATATTCTTTATTCTCTCCCGTAGCATAGCAGGTTTTCAATATTTCTATTACCCCGTTTTCAGAATTCTTTGGATAATATTCTAAAATACTTAGCCCTACAATTTTGTCGGCTTCTTCATTGGTAATTTCATCCATTCGATTATTTAAATAATCGATTCTAAAATCTTCAACCTCACCATCATTATTGAAAATAGGCTTTAAATAGCATATAATACTATCATTACTATCTAAAACGCGAACACCAAATAGATTGGAAATTTCCAATTCATGCGTTCTAGATTGTTTAGTACCCAACGGTAGTTTAGACTCGGCATCGGTAATATAACTCGGTTCCAACTCAGCAAGGGTAATCAAGAGCCCATTGTTAATGCACTTTGCATCTACACGGTAATTAAAAACCCCGTCATCTTTTTTAATAGATATATGTGTAGTACTTGGTTCTTTGGCAGTAAACACCTTATTAGCAACAGTTAGTATTCCATCAACATTGGAAAGTTCCCCAAAATTTAGGTCAGTAATCACTTCGGTTGTTTTGCCAAAAAAGTCAAGGGCTTTTTGGTTGGCATACTTTATAGTATACGCTGAACTTTTTGAAGTTACATCGGTTTCTGGTTCAATATATAGCAGTGCAGTGTTGAACCCGTCAACAATATCCTCAAAAAAACTGCCTACCATATTATTCACCATTATCTCCTACTATTTTTTATTTTAAGTTAATACACTGCGAAGTAACCGTTTATATTATGATTTGACTAGTGCTAAAACAAAAAAAGTTGCTCCTAATGAAACAACTTTTACCTATAAGACCTATTGAAAATTTAAATTTTCAATAAAAAATTCTCTTTCTTAAAATCATTTAGGTGGTATGCCCAATTCATTTTAACCACTTGTTTCAATGACTTTTTAAGCTCGCTGAAACTAGAAGGTTTTTTTATGTAAATGTTTGCCCCTTTTTCAAAGGTCTCCTCAATATCTCTTTCTGCAGAAGAGGTAGAATAAATAGCCACCAACAAATCTTTAAGATGTGGTGTATTTCTAATGGCTTCTAAACACTCAAACCCATTCATTATAGGCATGTTCAAATCTAAAAACACCAAATCTGGAGTATTCTTCGTATCACTAAGCAAAAACTCCATACAGCTTTTTCCATTTTCCAATTGATGCAAATCTGTATTAAGCTCTATTCCTTCTAACGCATCAGCAAAAAACTGTCTGTCGTCTTCGTCGTCATCTACAAGGAGTATCTTTAATTTATCCATTTCACTTTTCATGTATTGAAAGAAGAACCATTCTTCTTACTTTTTTCTAAACTTCAAGTATTGGGTAATTGTCAACCCCGTTACTTTTTTGAACTGATTCGATAAATGAGGTACACTACTAAAATTCAAGTCGTGGGCAATTTCGCCCAAACTTGCATTTTCTAAAAGCACTAACTCCTTCACTTTTTCAATGCGCACTAAGATATAAAAATTCTCAATTGAGGTGAATGTTTTACTAGAAAACAAGTTTGAAAGATATGGATAACTAAAACCCAACTGATTAGAAAGTAATTCTGATATTTTTACGTTTCTAATATCTCCATCATACACCATTTTCTTAATGTATATCTTGATTTCCTCAACGATATCCCTATTCTCCTTTGTTTGGATTTTTATTCCAAAACCTTTAAGCTCTTTAGAAATTGACTCAAGCTTTTCATTGCTTATATCTTCAGGTAGCTTAATAGTACCGTCTTCCAAAATTTCAAAATCAATCCCCGCTGCAACCATTGTTTTACGAAATACTTCACTAACCATTTTTTCAGGGTCGACTATGAAACTATATTCCATTTAAAAACAGTAATTAATTCGCAACAATTTAAGTTGTAAAAATATTATTTATATGAAACTTAATATAACAAAATACAATAAATATTGACCACTTTTGAGCCTATGGTGTAAATTAATTTTATTTGTAAGGTTATTACTAGAATTATTTATCGAACCAGTAGTTAAATACAGACCTACCGCTACTCCATGGTATAAATTAATGCTCCATACGCAGGTATATTCATTTTTCCAGTGAAATGTTTGGCGTCTGTGACTTTATCTACAAATTCTACGTCGGCAACTTCCATATTAGAAAATGCATTATCATAGATTTCACTCCCTGCATTGATTTTTAACATAAATGGTTGGCTCTCATTTAACCCAATACCATAGTCTTTATATTCTTGATTGCTGAAATTCAAAATAACCAATACCGGTTCTGTAGGGTCATTGGCATCAAAACGTTTGTAAGCTAAAATTTTGGTTTCGTTATTAACATGAAGAAAATCAATATGCTGGCTTCTTAGCCCTTTGCCTCCCGGCATTTCTCCAGTTCTCAAATGAATAATGTCACTTACCAAAGTTTCTATTCCTTCATGTTTTTCCAGTTTTCCCCAGTCTAAAGCTTCGGTGTCTTTAAAATATTCATCTTCAATAAACTCCTGTCCTTGAAAAAGCATGGGTATACCAGGTGCGGTTAGCGTTAATACCATTCCCAATATGGCTCTTTTCTTGGCAAAATTGCTCTCTGCATCGCCTGGCTGAATCTCTTCTGGCACCCTTGCTTTACCATTGGCTACCTCATCATGAGATTCTGTATAAACTACGCGGCTAAAGGCATCGTCACTGTACTTAAAACTTAGGGCTCCTACGATTTTTTCCAAATCCCTACCATCATCATGGGTATCTTCAATAACTTCCCTTACCGGATGCACAAAATTCATATCCCATTGTGAGCCATACATTAACCCACCGTCTTCAACGGCATCCGTCACCCTACTATCACCTTTCAAATCTTCTGCTATAGTCAAAACGTGAGGGTATTTCTCTCTAATCTCCATGTTAATATCGCGCATTAATATATTTCCTTCCTCTATTTCCGTATCATATCCCAATCCGCCACCTTCATAGCGTATGTATGAAGTAGCGTCCATTCGCAGCCCATCACAATGGTATTTTTCTATCCACATCAATGCGTTATCTCGCAAATATTGGCATACTTCCTCTCTACCATAATCTGGTCTGGTGTCTCCCCAAGGCGTATCGCTTCTGTGATCATTATAAAAGTATATACCGCCTTTGTCATTTTCACTCCAACCATCAAATTGCCACAGATCCACATCTGAAGGACCAAAGTGATTGTATACCACATCCATAATTACCGCAACTCCTTTTTTATGCGCCTCATTCACAAGTTTAGCAAAACCATCTGGTCCACCATAATCTTGTTCAATAGCAAATGGATGAGCCGGATTGTACCCCCAAGAAATTCCACCTGCAAATTCAGCCACAGGCAATAGTTCTATACAATTAATCCCCAAACCTTTTAAATAATCCAACTTTTCAATAACATCATCAAAAGTACCTACGGCATCTGGTGACGACCTGTTAAAAGTACCAACATGCAGTTCGTATATCACCAATTTATTCCAACTTGGCATTTTAAAACCGGTATCATCCCATTCAAAATCCAAAGACCTTATGACAGAATTTCCATTACTGTTTGTTACTTCAAACGCGTAAGGGTCATTCCTGGGCAATAGCTTACCATTATATTCAATAAAGTATTTGTATTCATCTCCTGAAGAAGCTTTATCCGTTACCACAGACCAGTATCCGTTTTCCTCTATCTCAAGGGGAATTTCGCTTTCAGACCAATTATTAAAGCTACCTGCCACAAAAACCTTGTCTGCATTAGGCGCCCATACTCTAAAGGTTACAGTACCATCATCTATGATAGCACCCATACCTGCCGATTTTGTTATAGTAGTATTCATATACCAAAAATAGACTGCATTTTTGGCTAACAATACTCTTAACGCACCATGCTTTAACTCAAAAAAATAAATTTTGAATAACCGCTAAATGAGATATTATGAAGTTAATTAATATTCTAAGATATTTGTTTATTGCTGCTTAGGAACAACTACAGTAAAAACGGAACCTTTGTTTAATTCGCTCGTTGCACCAATGTAACCAAAATGGTTCTGTACGATCTTTTTAACGATTGCCAAACCAATACCGGTACCCACATATTCTTGCTTGGTATGCAAGCGCTGAAAGACTTCGAATATTTTCTTAGAGAAATGCTCTTCAAAACCAATACCATTATCGGTAATGGTAATTTTCACATACTCCTTACCTTCCAATAAATTATCATCAATAATCTGTGCATTGGTTATAGTTTCCGTGTTAATGATAATAACAGGTGCAGTGTCATGCTTTACATATTTCAATGAATTAGACAATAAATTATAGACCAACTGTCTAAATTGAAATGGCACTACCTCCAATTCTGAAGAATTCAGCAAAGTAATTTTTCCGTTCTTTTTCTGAAGCTCTTCTCCTAAATCACTTTTTACGTCTTCTACGAGATTCTCCAATTCAATTTTTTCAAATACCCGTTGCTCGGTATCTGCCCGTGAATAGGATAATAAATCATTAATAAGAGATTGCATTCTAAAGGCTGCGGACTGTATTTTTTTAAACTTTGTCTTACCGGAATCAGACAGTTTATCATATTCTTTATCAAGTAAAATTTCCGTAAACATTTGAATCTTACGCAATGGCTCTTGCAAATCATGACTAGAAATATAGGCAAAGGACTGCAGTTCTTTGTTCATGGCTTCTAACTTAATATTGCTATCCGCCAATTCCTTGGTACGGTTATCCACTTCCATTTTCAACTCATCTGCAAATGATTTTTGCTTATCAATACTCATGGCCGTACCTACAAAGCCCACCATCTCTTCCTTTTCATATTTTGGAACTCCTAGCACTTTGAACCATTCATATTTACCGCTTGAATGTCTTTTGACCCTATACTCCAAGGCAAACTCGGTTTTATTCTCTACTGCATGTCCAAACCCGGCATAGATCAGATCCAAATCATCTGGGTGAACTACATCTACCCAAACCTGTCCCGTAAAATCTTCTTCCTTTTCTATACCAACATAGTCCAATAACGCGCGGTTGGCATATTGTATATTTATTTCCTTATCAGTTACCCAAATCCATACTGGCGAAAGATTTGCCAGCTCCCTGAACCTTCTTTCACTCTCCTTTAATCTTCTTTCTGCAAGTACGGTTTCTGTTGTATCTGTTACAATGACCAAAACCCCAGACACATCACCTTCTTCATCTTTTACCGGGCTATAACTAAATGTCCAATAAACGTCTTCTATTCTACCGTTTCTAAATATAGGTACCAGTAAATTTTCTCTCCATATGGACTCACCCTTTTCCGTAACAACTTTTAACATTGGTTCAACTTCTTCCCAAGCTTCATCCCAGGCCTCTTTTCCATTTAGTCCTAAAATTTTTGGATGTTTACCATCGTCACCTAAAATTGGCCTATAAGCATCATTGTAAAAACTTTTCAAAGTCTTTCCCCAAAACAATAACATAGGGAATGGAGAATTCAGTAGAATGTTTATGGTTGTTCTTAAACTCTGCGGCCAGCCTTCAGGAGGGCCTAAAGGTGTAAGAGACCAATCTTTTTCTCGCATCAACCTACCCATTTCACCACCATCATCAAGAAAATGAAATTTTTTATTCATAAGGGTTGCAAATAGAAGTTTCTAAAATTATGGTTATTGTATTCTTTACGTAAAAGCATTACAAGGTTAGCTAAATTAAACTAGCTATTACAAATTAAATAATTTACCGAAGAAAGTCTTGACTCAATAAAATAGAATTGCTCTTTATTAAGACCATGAGGATTGATTGAAACTTTGTGACTTTTACATTCCATTTTATAAAAAACCTTAAAATTGAAAATGTTAGAAAATCAGCAATTTTGACTCAAAAACAAGCAAAAAACCCTTTAAAATAGTCAAAAAAATCATAAAACAAGTCAATTTCTTGCATTTTAACTGAATTTTACTATGTTACTGTTTAACTAAAGTTATTCTATGCGACAATTAAAGATCACAAAACAAATTACGAACCGAGATGCCAAATCATTAGAAAAATATTTTCAAGAAATCAGTAAGATAGATTTAATTACTGCTGACGAGGAAGTAGAGCTGGCGCGAAAAATTCGTGAGGGTGATCAAAAAGCATTGGACAAGCTAGTGAGCGCCAATTTAAGGTTCGTAGTATCTGCCGCCAAGCAATATCAAAATAGAGGCTTACGCCTTACAGACCTTATTAACGAAGGCAATTTAGGCTTGGTAAAGGCTGCAAAACGTTTTGACGAGACTAGAGGATTTAAGTTTATCTCATATGCCGTTTGGTGGATCCGCCAGTCTATTTTACAAGCACTTTCCAAGAAATCTCGTATGATACGTTTACCTCAAAACAAAATAGCGGTCAGTTCTAAAATTTATCAAGTGTATTCAACCTTGGAGCAAGAAAACGAAAGACCTCCAAGTGCTGCGGAAATTGCAAAAGAATTGGATATGAGCGTTTCTAAAGTTAAGAGCTCTATGAAAAACTCCGGAAAATCCATTTCACTTGATGCTCCTTTTAAAGAAGGTGAATCCTCATCCCTTTACAACGTATTAGAGTCTACATCTCTGGAAAGACCGGACAAGGATGTTATGGCAGAGTCGTTGGAAACAGACATCAATCAAGTTTTGCAAAAAATTCCAGAAAGACAGGGCGATGTTTTACGCCTGTTCTTTGGCCTAGGGAACCAACCTGCTATGAGTTTGGTTGAAATAGGCGAAGTATTTGATGTTACCAGGGAACGAGTTCGCCAAATTAAAGACAAGGGTATAAAATCTTTACGCCGAACTTCTAACACAGAAGTATTAAGAGCCTACCTGTAAACCAAAGCTACATAATTAGCTAATCACCTTATACACAAACTATTATTAACACCCCTTAAAAATAGTATAACATAAGCTTAACACCTCTAATTTGTAGTTGGTGATGCTTATGTTATGTTACTGTTTTAAAAAAGAATACATGAAATTAATCTACATCAAAAGAGAAAGTAATATTAAAGAACTATACAGAACACGCACCGGACTTATGAAATCGAAAGTGACTTCGATCACCAAATATTTTATGGGAGTACCTATAAAAACCATTCACTCATACAAACAAATTTATCAAGGGCGTAAAAATAATGCCATTGAAAAAATGCTATTTATATAATCACATTATCACACAAATATTATCCAATAAATTAAACAGAATTCATGAAGATATTAGTAATAGGAGCAGGTAACATGGGCTTAACGTATGCTGAGGGCATGTCCAAATCAAAATTACTTAAGAAAAGGAATATAATGGTGCTTGACACTTCTGAAGAAAAATTGGAGGAATTAAGAGAAAATCCTCAATTTGATGCTTTTGATGACCTTAAAAATTGTGCCCCACAGGCAGATATCATTTTTATTGCCGTTAAACCATACCATGCTGAAAGCGTTTTTTTAAAGCTAAACCCGTTAGTAAAACCTGGCCAGATCATGATATCGATCATGGCGGGCGTTACCATAGATACCATAAAACAATTAACGGGACTCACAAAAATAGTTCGTGCCATGCCTAATTTACCGGCCCAGATCGGTAAAGGCCTCACCTCTTTTGTAGCCTCTGAAGATGTTACCAGAATTGAGCTGTTGACCATTGAAAGTCTTTTGGACACCACAGGTAAATCTATATTGGTTAGTGATGAAAACTTTATTGACGCCTCTACGGGTATTTCAGGTAGTGGACCAGCTTACGTTTTCTATTTTATGCAAAGTATGATGGAGGCAGCTTTAAAAATGGGCTTTACCCCAAGTGTTTCTAAAGTACTGGTAGCACAGACCTTTACAGGAGCCATTGAACTTTTTAACCAAAATGAACTATCGCCAAATTCTTGGATGGACAAGGTGGCAAGTAAGGGTGGTACTACCCGTGCAGCATTAGACTCTATGGAAAACAATAATGTTGGAGAATTAATTAAAGAAGCAGCATTCGCAGCATTTGAGCGTGCAGTAGAACTTGGAAAAGAAAAAGTAAATGTATAAGCAGAAAATAGTAATTAAGGTAGGCACTAACGTCATGACCAATAAGGACAATCGTATAGTGAGACCAGTATTACGAAATTTGGTACAACAGATTGCAGAATTATATGAACGTGATATTTTAACCGTATTGGTATCCTCAGGATCGGTAATTGCAGGTCGTGAGGTTCTTGGTACATCGTCTATAGAGAACGATACGCAACGCAGACAGGTGTATTCGGCTATTGGCCAACCTAGAATGATGCGATTATACTATAACATTTTTCATGATTATGGTATGAAATGTGCCCAGGTACTGCCTACAAAACGCGATTTTACACCTGGTGTACACAGACAGAACATGATCAATTGCGTAGAAGGTCTGTTGTCCGAAGGGGTAATACCGATCGCCAACGAAGATGATGCCGTATCTGTCACCATGAGTATGTTTTCCGATAATGACGAACTGGCAAGTTTAATAGCTCAGCTGATAGATGCTGACAAGCTGATTATTCTAACGGATATTGACGGACTCTATACCGGTAACCCTAACGAAGAAAGCAGCGACCTTATAGCACATGTTAATCCTGAAGAAAATTTAGAAGAATTTATTCAAGATAACACCAAAAAAGCAGGTGAAGGTCGTGGTGGCATGGGTTCTAAATTAGATTACGCTCAGCAAGCCGCCGCAAAAAACATACCTACGTTTATTGCCAACGGTAAAAAAGATAGGACGATCATTGATATTATAGAAGGAAAAAATGTGGGCACAAAAGTTACCCTTGAAGAAAAAGCAGAAGCATAATGAAGATAATTTCAACAGAAATAAAAAATAAGGTTTTAAATAGTATGATGTTACTTTTGGATACCAACCGAAGTAGCATTCTCAACGCCAACAAGAAAGATCTTGATTTGTTTACCAAAGAAGATCAAGCTATGTATGATAGACTCATTGTAACCAACGGCAAAATTGATGGTATGATCGGATCTATTAAAGAGGTGATGTCTCAAGAAGATCCTGTGGGTAAAATCATTTCTACCAAAAATTTGGATAACGGATTAGATATTACCAACAAAACAGCTCCTTTTGGTACAATCATGATCATCTATGAATCTAGACCGGACGTCACCATAGAAGCCGCTGTTCTTGCTTTTAAAGCGAGCAATAAAATATTGCTAAAAGGTGGTAAAGAAGCGCTTTACAGTAATACAATTCTTGTTGAACTATGGCACAAGGCATTAGAGGAGAACGGACTCTCAAAAGCATACATTCAGCAATTGACCATGAACAGGGAAGAAACGCAAGAGTTCTTAAGAAACCCTACCGAAAAACTTGACCTCATTGTACCTAGAGGAGGTGAACGCCTCATTAACTTTGTAAAGGAACATGCAAAATGTGCCGTGTTGGTTAGCGGAAGAGGAAATAACTTTTTATTTGTAGATAAAGAAGCAGATTGGGAAAAAAGCGTTAAGGTCATCATGAACGCCAAAACCGAAAAAATATCGGCATGTAATGCTTTGGATAAAATTTTGATCAATTCCAATATTGAAAATTACGAGCAGAAATTAGCGGATATTTACCAACTTTTAAATGCAAATGGTGTGGAAACATTGGTTGATGCCGATGTAAACAATATTCTAAAAGATGCTCAACAAATACATGATGAAGCAATTTGGGAAGAAGAATTTCTAGCCATGAAATGTTGTTTAGGTGCTGTTGAATCTCTCGATGAAGCGATAGAAAAAATAAACGATAATTCTGGCGGACACTCTGCCACTATTATGACCACCAATAAAAATACGGCACTACAGTTTATGGAAGAAGTAGATTGTGCCGCAGTATACCAAAACGCATCTACAAGGTTTACAGATGGCGGTCAAATGGGTGTTGGTGCAGAACTTGCGATTAGTACAGATAAATTGCACCACCGTGGTCCATTAGGTCTTAAACAATTGGTAACCAATAAATATTATATATTTGGTAACGGACAAATTCGTGAATAGCATTCTAGTTCCCCTAAAAGTGAAATAATGTTCGAAACAATTGAAAATATAGACGGTGCATTGGTCTATCATGGCAACATGCACAAACGAATCTTTTTTTCTGAAGCAGAAAATATCAATCTTGACCATTTACTTCTCAAAATAAAAGATTTGGCCAAAAAGAAAAACTACGAAAAAATACTTGGCAAAGCATCTGAAAAAGGTGTCAAGGTTTTAAAATCCAAAGGGTTTGTAGTGGAGGCTAAAATACCAGGTTTGTATCGTGGTACAATTGATGGCTATTTTCTTGCAGAATACACCAAGCAAGAACGTCTTGCCCATGATGAAAAGACGAAAAAGACCATTAGCACGGTAAAGACCATTGCAGAAGCCGCTAATAAACCTCAAACAGACCCACATCTTCAAACGCCTAGTAACCTGAAAATAAGGTCACTCACGGACTCGGATTTGAAAAATTTAGAAAATTTACATCAGAAAGCGTATAAATATCACCCGCATCAAATTAAGAATGCGGAATACTTCTCTAAATTAAAGAGTTTGAACCATGAGTTCTATGGGCTCTTTCAAGATGGTCAATTACTGGTTTCTGCTATTCTTGCCATTAATGAAAGTGAACTGAATATGGAGATTGTAGATTTTGTAACCCATCCAGATTTTAGAGGTCAAAATCTTTCTTATTACCTAGTACAGGATATTAAGGGTCAAATGAATATTTATGGATGCAAAACCCTTTATACCATGGTAAGGGCTACCTCATATGGTTTAAACATCACCTTTAGCAAACATGGGTTTGTTCTTGCCGGCACCCTTACCAATAATTGTATGGTAAGAGATGCTATGGAGAGTATGAACGTTTGGTATTACAAAGAAAAGTAATATAACACTACACATAATGAATGCCGGTTTTGAGCCTATGACTACTCAAAATCGGCATTATTTATTTATTGTCTCACTTTATGACAATAATTCTTTGATAGTGTTCAATTTTGTGCTTTATTTGAAAAAACTATTCAAATTTTATCAAATTCACTCATGAAAGGTGCAAATAATACGAATTACATTCCTAACCTTTCTTATGACTGTGTCATATTTGGTTTTAATGGTAAGTCGTTGAAAATACTCATTCTTGAATATCATAACACTGGTTTTTTTGCATTACCCGGTGGCTTTATCAGAAAAAATCAAAGTTTAAAAGAAGCCGTACAACAAGGGGTAAAAGAACGTACCGGATTAACCAATGTTTACCTAGATCAGTTTCAGGTATTTGGTGAAGTTGACAGGGCAGATTCTTATGCCATGAGCCGCATTTTAGATGGTAGCAACAAAAACACACCCGAAAACCAATGGATGATGGATCGTTTTTTAACCGTTGGCCATTACGCACTGATCAATTATGAAGAGGTAGACCCAAAACCAGATCATTTATCTGATAGTATTGGCTGGTACGCAATAGATGATGTTCCAAAATTAATGATGGACCACAATGAAATCGTGGATAAAGCATTAGAGGTTCTTCGTAATAACATTAGCGAAAAATTGATAGGGCTCAACCTATTGCCCCAAAAATTCACCATGAAACAATTACAACAGGTTTTTGAGGCAATCCTAGACCAAAAATTAAGACGTACAAGTTTTCAACGTAAAATGCTGTCATTGGATATTTTAGAACGTCATGAGAAGCTTTTTGAAGGCAAGGCGCACAAAGCACCTTATCTATATAGCTTTAAACAATAAAAATAATACTCACACTTTATACAACAACAATGAAAAATTCAACTAACAACTTATTTAAATGCATGGCAATTGCCATTTTTATGCTGGGCACGGTAACCACTTTTGCCCAAAAGAAATTTGGAGGTCTTGCGCTTTACACGGTCAGAGATGACATGGGCAAAGACGCCAAAGCTACATTACAAGCGGTATCAGATGCAGGATACAAGAATATTGAAGCTGCAGGTTATGAAGATGGAAAATATTATGGTATGACTCCAGCTGACTTTAAAGGTTTATTAAAATCTTTAAAACTGAAACCGATCAGTACGCACCAAAGCGCGGTTACCCTTGACAATGCCGATCAGATGATGGCAGATGCCAAAGCCGCCGGTTTTAAGTATTTCGTTGTTCCTATTCCACCAATGGGTATGTTTACCTTTAACCAAGAGAACATGACTATGGGCATGACCGGTACCGTAGAAGAACTGGCGGAAATTTTAACCACCTTAGGAGAAAAAGCAAATAAGGCAGGGTTAAAATTATTATACCATAATCATGATTTTGAATTTAAAAAGAATGAAAATGGTATTGTACCCATAGACTACCTATTGGAAAATGTAGACCCAAAATTATTGAACTTTCAAATGGATCTTTATTGGGTAACCAAGGCTGAGGCCAATCCAATTGCTTACTTCAACAAATATCCGGGAAGATTTAAAATTTGGCATGTAAAAGACATGGATGAGCAAGGAAGATTTGCCCCTGTTGGCACAGGATCTATCGGTTTTGAAAACATCTTGGACAACAAAGAACTTTCTGGCATGAAATATTACATGGTTGAACAGGACATGACTTTTGACGGACTAAAACCTTTAGAAGCTATTAAAATAAGCCATGAAGGCATTAAAAAAATAGGTTTCAAATAAATTTAAATACCAAACAACGGAGACTGCCCCAAAGAATTTATTTTCTTTGGGGTTTTCTTTTTTTTGCACTGTCCAGATTAAACCTTTTATAATTTTTTAGGTCTAAAACTCTTATTAACTATAATCTTACATTTGCACGCGCAAAACCGACTTTAAAATTTATAAAATGAAAATGACCACCAGTTTACGAATGAGAATTATTCACCGCTACCTAGGCTTCTTTCTAGCAGGTATTATGGCTATGTATTCCATAAGCGGAATAATCATGATTTTTAGACAGACCGATTTTCTTAAGAGTGAAAAAATAATTGAGCAGCAATTACAGCCAAACTTAAAAGCTGGTGAACTTAGCGGAGCACTACGCGTTAAAGGTGGCATAAAACCGGAAAAAACGGAAGGTGATGTAGTCTATTTTAAGCAAGGGCAATACAATAAAGCTACAGGTATGGCTACCATAAAAAAGATGGAACTTCCATTTATCTTAGATAAGATGGAGCACCTCCATAAAGCCACAACCAATAGCCCTGTTTATTTCTTGAATATTTTCTTTGGGCTATCACTACTATTTTTCGTGATTTCATCATTTTGGATGTTTTTGCCCAAAACTTCAGTTTTCAAAAAAGGACTTTATTTTTCTTTGGCAGGTATGGTTTTGACTATTATACTGCTATTCGTTTAGTACAAACTCGACTAATTCAAACGTGAACCGTTGTAAGGAACTTTCCTTACAGCGGTTTTTTGTTTTAGCAGCTATCAGTATAGTGACAATACCAAAAACCTCCCTTCTCGGGAGGAGATTGAGGAGTAGGTGATTGGGTACTGAAAACCTTTTGGAATTTGCCAACCCTTAAAAACCCACCCCTAGCCCCTCCTAGGAGGGGAATAGTTTGTGACTTTTATTACACTTTTTAGATAAAAAAGTGGTGGCAACCTTTTTTGAAAACGTAGCTCCCCAACAACCGACAAACCCCAAAACAAAGACGCTAACCTCCCCTCTCGGGAGGGGATTGAGGGGTGGGTAAACGGGTGCTGTAGATTTCATGGAACATGCTAACCCTTAAAAACCCACCCCTGGCCCCTCCGAGGAGGGGAATAGTTTGTGACTTTTATTTCACTTTTTAGATAAAAAAGTGGTGGCAACCTTTTTTGAAAACGTAACTCCCTAACAACTAAAAAAACCAAAACAAAGACGAGAACCTCCCCTCTAGGGAGGGGATTGAGGGGTGGATGATCGGGTGTGGTAGATTTCATTGAACATGCTAACCCTTAAAAACCCACCCCTAGCCCCTCCGAGGAGGGGAATAGTTTGTGACTTTTATTACACTTTTTAGATAAAAAAGTGGTGGCAACCTTTTTTGAAAAGGTAGCTCCCCAACAACCGACAAACCCCAAAACAAAGACGCTAACCTCCCCTCTCGGGAGGGGATTGAGGGGTGGGTAATCGGGTGTGGTAGATTTTATGGAACATGCTAACCTGTAAGGACCCACCCCTTGCCCCTCCTAGGAGGGGAATAGTTTGTGACCATTATTACACTTTTTAGGCAAAAAAGTGGTAGTAACCTTTTTGAAAACGTAGCTCCCCAACAACCAATAAACTCAAAACAAAGACGCTAACCTCCCCTCTCGGGAGGGGATTGAGGGGTGGGTAAACGGATGCAGAAGATTTTATGGAACATGCTAACCCTAAAGAACCCACCCCTAGCCACTCCGAGGAGGGGAATAGTTTGTGACTGATTAAACTCCATCCATTAACCTTTAATTAATCAAACTTCTGTATCTTTCCATAAGCAAAGTACTCTCCCCTAACACTTTATAACATTATCTTTATCATAAATCCATAACCATTGGATTTTTAAAAAAAACCGTAAAACAAATATCTGACCAAATGAAAAAAGTTTTAACCCTTCTTATCCTTTTAGCAACTACATCATCCGTTTTAGCACAATCAAAACTCATAAAAGCAGCTTCTTTTTTAGATGTTAGAACCGGTAAATTAATTTCACCTGCCAACGTGCTCATTGAAAACGGAAGTATCAAATCCATTAATCCAAAGGCATTGCCTGATGGTTTGGAAACGATTGACT
This sequence comes from Maribacter sp. UBA3344, assembly GCF_002362375.1. Classification (NCBI taxonomy): domain Bacteria; kingdom Pseudomonadati; phylum Bacteroidota; class Flavobacteriia; order Flavobacteriales; family Flavobacteriaceae; genus Maribacter; species Maribacter sp. UBA3344. The sequence goes on from NZ_DERI01000017.1 coordinate 104,243, forward strand.
TAACGGGTAAAATATTGTTACCCGGGCTTATGGACATGCACGTGCATTTAGATGGGGAATTTAAAGGTAATTGGGACTATGTTTATAAGGAAAGTGCCAGTCAAGGTACTATTAGGGCTGTTGCAAATGCTGAAAAAACATTGATGGCAGGCTTTACCACCATTAGAAGTATAGGGCAGTTGCATATTACTCCAGAATTAATAGATGTTGCCGTTTCAGAGGCTTCTGACCAAGGTACTATAGCTGCACCACGAATTATTCCATCGGGACATATGATTACCATTAGCGGCGGACACGGGGATATTTCTTTAGGACTGGCGGAAGGATTGGTTACCGTAGGTCCCAATGACGGAGTGATCAATGGTAAGTATGACGCCATAGAAGCGGTAAGATATCAAATTAAGCATGGTGCCAAATTCATAAAAATGCACGCCACGGCAGGTGTACTCTCTATGGAAGATGCCATTGGCGCCCAACAACTAAGCAATGAGGAAATGAAAACCATTGTTGACGAAGCTGCTAGGCACCATATTAAAGTTGCCGCCCACGCACATGGTACAGAAGGTATTAAAGAGGCGATAAAAGCCGGCGTGTACTCTATTGAACATGGGTCTATTATAGATGATGAAGGCATTCAACTAATGAAAGAAAACGGTGTTTATCTAGTACCTACCAGGGGACTGGCCACTATAATAGAACCCATGATAGATAAAATGGATCCCGTTATGGCCGGTAAGGCAGAATATGTAATGCCCATTGCCAAACAAAACCTTACCAAAGCTATAAAAGCAGATGTCAAAATTGCTTTTGGGACGGACACGCCTATAATTCCCCATGGAAAAAACGCCATTGAATTTGCGGCATTAATAGATTGTGGCATGAGTACTAAAGAGGCTATCAAAACCGCTACTACCAATAGTGCAGAAATGCTAGGGCTCACCGATCGTGGTGAATTAAAAGAAGGTATGCTCGCAGATATTATTGCTGTAGACACAAATCCAATAAAAGATATCTCCACTTTGGAACACGTAAAATTCGTGATGAAAAACGGTACAGTTTATAAGAATGAAAAATAAATAACCTTGTAGAATTCAATCAATCAAAAAAACAAATTATGAAATCATTACATCGCAGTATTAGCAGTACGTTACTTACTTGTCTATCTGTTGTGCTTTTTATAAGTACCTCAGCGATCGGGCAATCAAAATCAGAAGAAATAGATGCACTCCTAAATCAATATCTCTCATATGGCAAATTCAATGGCTCTGCTCTTGTTGCCAAAGATGGTGATGTCATTCTTAAAAAGGGTTATGGTATGGCGAATATGGAGTGGGATATCCCTAACAGTCCCAACACCAAACATCGTTTAGGATCGATCACCAAGCAATTTACCGCCATGCTTATTCTTCAATTGGCAGCGGATGGAAAGCTAGATCTACAAGCTCCCATAACTACATACTTACCAGAATATCCAATAACTACCGGAGACCAGATTACCACCCACCATTTATTGACCCATACCGCCGGTATACCCAACTACACCTCATTTCCTAAGTTTATTGAAGAAGATAGTCGCGACCCATATTCGCCAGAAGAGTTCACTAAAAAGTTTCAGGATATGGAATTGGAGTTTACCCCAGGGGAAAGATTCAATTATAGCAATTCGGGGTACTTTCTTTTGGGTTTTCTTGTTGAAAAACTATCCAGCAAAACGTATGAAGAAATGCTAACGGAACATATATTTTCTCCACTAGGAATGAAAGATTCCGGATTTGACCATCACTCCAACATCCTTAAAAATAGAGCTACAGGCTATGAAAAAAATGGGAGCGAATTCATAAATGCTCCTTACCTAGATATGTCCATTCCGTATGCCGCAGGATCTCTCTATTCTACCGTAGAAGATTTATATCTGTGGGATCAAGCGCTATATACCAACAAATTGTTACCTCAAAAATATATGGATATGTATTTTAAACCATACATACCTGCATTTGGCAGTTTTCACTATGCCTACGGATGGATGACCGGTAATGAAGCTCTTGGAAATACAACGGATAGTATTGCCGTAATTAGCCATGGTGGCGGAATTAACGGATTCAACACACAAATTTCCAGATCGCCATCGGACCGATCATTGATCGTGCTTTTAAATAATACAGGCGGCGCTCCCTTAGGTCAAATTACGCAAGCTATTCTCGGTATTATAAACAATAAGAGCTATGATCTCCCAAAAGCTTCCTTGGCATCTAAAGTTTTAGAGGTCATAGAGACAGCAGGTATTGATGCAGGAGTAGCCTTTTATGAGAAAAATAAAGACAATCAAGATTTTGATGTCAATGAAAATGAGATGAACCAAGCGGGATATAAATTATTAAGGTCTAACAAAACCAAAGAAGCTATTCAAGTCTTTAAGTTAAATGTAGACGCGTATCCAAATTCCGCCAACGTATATGATAGTTATGCCGAAGCGTTAATGAAATCAGGTGATAACAAAGGTGCTATTGAAAACTATACCAAAACGGTGGAAATGAATCCTGGAAATATAAATGCGATAGATATGCTTAAACAATTAGGTGTTGATACCAGTAACTTCACTAAAGAGTTTGAAGTACCAGAAGCACTACTGGAAAGTTATCTAGGCGTCTACGAATTAATGCCCACTTTTAAAATTACAATTACCAAAGATGGTAAACAATTAAAAGCACAGGCAACGGGGCAGCCATCGTTCAATATTTTCGCCAAATCGAAAGATACTTTTTACTTAAAAGAAGTTGCCGCACAAATTCAGTTCATAAAAGACGAAAACGGAAATACAGAAAGTTTGACCCTATTTCAAAACGGACAGGAAATGAACGGTATGAAGGTGGAGTAAAATACCCACCCCTAGCCCCTCCAAGGAGGGGAAAAAATTGAGACCGTAATTTAACTTTCAGCAAAATAATTAAATGACAATTGAACTTTCAACCAACGCTAACTTCACAATCAAAAACGCAATTCTCCCCTCTTGGGAGGGGACTAAGGGGTGGGTACTACTATGAGAAAAATTATACCATACCACCCATATTTAGTAGAACTTGCTAAAAAGCTAAGGAACAATATGACCTTAGGTGAAATTGCCCTATGGCGAGAAATTAAGGGTAAAAAATTGGGTTACAAATTTAGCAGGCAAATACCTATTGACCAGTATATAGTAGACTTTTACTGTAAAGATCTTCAACTTGCCATAGAAGTAGATGGCAGTATCCACTTTAAAGAAGGACATGAAGAAAAAGATAGGAAACGACAAGCACGTTTGGCATCTTTAGGAGTAAACATGATTAGGTTTTCAGATAGTGATGTGAAGAATAATCTATCTAGCGTTTTGGAAGAAATTAAAGAGTATATTGAAGAATTGGAACAAGGAAGAACCCACCCCTAGCCCCTCCGAGGAGGGGAACAGTTTGGGACTATTATTGGACATTTTAGATAAAATAGTGATGGTTACCTTTTTGAAAACGCAGCTCCCCAACAACCAAAAAACCCAAAACAAAAACGCTAACCTCCCCACTCGGGAGGGGATTTAGGGGTGGGTGATCGGGTGTAGTAGATTTCATGGAATATGCTAACCCTTAAGGACCCACCCCTAGCCCCTCCAAGGAGGGGAATAGTTTGTGACTTTTATTTCACTTTTTAGATAAGAAAGTGGTGGTAACCTTTTTGAAAACGTAGCTCCCCAACAACCAACAAACTCAAAATAAAAACGCTAACCTCCCCACTTGGGAGGGGATTGAGGGGTGGGTGATCGGGTGCTGTAGATTTTTTGGAACATGCTAACCCATAAGGACCCACCCCTAGCCCCTCCGAGGAGGGGAATAGGTTGTGACTTTTATTACATTTTTTAGATAAAAAGTGGTGGTAACCTTTTTGAAAACGCAGCTCCCCAACAACCAACAAACCCAAAACAAAGACGAAAACCTCCCCTCTTGGGAGGGGACCAAAGGGGTGGGTTCTTAGGTGTTCTGATCTTAATTATAAACCTCCCCGCCTTATAGTAGGCAACCCGTTTATTTTTCTGACAGTTTTACGGAAAACCGTAAGAAAATATGCCGAAAACTTCTTTATATTGCAGTAGTAAGCAAAGTATACTCCCCCTACCACTTTAGCTGAAAATATTTTATAATAGCAATTGCACAAATACCTTACTATTTACGAATATGTGTAATTGTAAACATACACCATAGTTAGGCACAAGCTGAAAAAACCAACAATGATAGAAACAGTGGACAACATAGAACTCGACAAAGAAAATGTTGAATTTAATAATGCTGCTGAATTTGTAAAGCACACTGATAAGCTAATTTATCTTACTGGAAAAGCCGGTACTGGAAAAACCACATTTCTAAAATACATCAAGAAAATCACAAGAAAAAATACTGTGATTTTAGCACCAACAGGAGTCGCTGCTATAAATGCCGGTGGTGTAACAATTCATTCTTTTTTTCAAATTCCTTTTGGTCCATTTGTCCCAGATGATTTGCGACTTAGAACAAGTTCATTAGGTAGCGAAAACAAAGTTACTATCTATGACACATTCAAGTACCAAGAAGAAAAACGAGATATAATTGAAAATTTGGAATTATTGATTATTGATGAAATATCAATGGTTAGAAGTGATGTATTAGATGTAATTGATAAAATACTTCGAGTTTGTAGAAAAAAACCACACTTCCCTTTTGGCGGTGTTCAAGTAATCCTAATTGGAGATACTTTCCAATTACCACCAATAGCAAACCGAGAGGAATGGAATATCTTATCCCAATTTTACAAAACACCTTTTTTCTTTAGCGCAAAAGTTATTGAGACCGAAAAACCACTCTATATTGAGTTAAAAAAGATTTACCGACAAAATGAACAAGAGTTTATCGACCTATTAAATAGAGTTAGAGTAAATCAAGTAAAACCTATTGACTTTCAAACCTTAAACTCAAAATACCAACCAACATTTTCCGCAAATGGTAGTGATTACATAATTCTTGCTACTCATAACAGAATTGTAAATGAAACAAACCTTACAAGATTAAATCAACTCGAAACAGAGCAATTTACTTATGAGGCAAAAATCACTAATGTTTTTCCTGACAAAATGAAACCGACTGACCATTATTTGCATTTAAAAGTTGGTGCTCAAATAATGTTTATCAAAAATGATAGTGGAGACCGTAAGAGATATTTCAATGGGAAAATTGGAAAAATTAAAGAACTTGAAGAAAATAAAATCGTAACAGTATTCGACAATGAGCAAGAAGTCGAAGTAGAGCGAGCAGAATGGCAAAATATTAAATACACTTACAATAAAGAAACTAAGAGTATAGAAGAAGAAATCATAGGAACTTTTGAGCAATTTCCAATAAAATTAGCTTGGGCAATAACCGTACATAAAAGTCAAGGACTAACTTTTGAAAAAGTCATAGCTGACCTTAGTGGAGCATTTGCATCTGGTCAAGTATATGTTGCTTTAAGTCGTTGTACTTCCTTCAATGGACTTGTGTTAAAAACACAACTTCATCAAGGAGCAATTAAGACTGACCCAAGAGTTATTGAATTTGCAAAGAACGAAACGCCAGACACTTTGGTTGCAGAAGAACTAAACACTGGAAAGGCAGATTTTTATTATAAGAAAGCAAGAGAGGATTTTAAAAAAGGAAAAATTAAATCCGCGTTTGATTTTTTCAAAAAAGCTCGAAAGTTTCGGAATGATATAGATACGAATCAATTTAAAAAATTCATTGAAGTACAAGGAAAACGGCTTATAGATTACAAACAAAAAAGCTCTTCGATTATTGAGAAAAATGAATTGACCAACAATGAACTGACAGAAGCAAAAGAACGTATTGTTTTGCTAAATCAAGAACTTGACGAAAAATCAGCTAAAATATCTGAACAGAATTCCTCGATTGGATTACTTTTAGAAAAAACTGCTGAGTTTGAAAACGAAGCCAAACGTTTTAAAGAAGCATTAAAACAAGTTGAAAACGAACTATTTGACTCTCAAATTCACTCTAATGGACTTGAAACTAAACTTCGGAAAACTGAATCGGATTTAAGCAAAAAAAACAAAGAAATTGAAATCAATAAAAGAGAAATAGAACGACTTAAAAACTTGAAATGGTATGACAAAATACGAGGAAAGAAATAAAAAGCCAGTGCCTAAAAATGTATAAAAATAATAGCGGTTTAATTGCTAAAACGAACGTAAGTAAATATAAAAAAGGTCTGTGTTTAACCGAAAAGTTAGTACTTGAAAATCCGCTACTTTTCTTATACTAGACCGTTAGCAAACATTAAGAACAAAAATGAGATTAAGAACCATTAAACATATAATTCAAGAAATATTACCTGAATTAGAGGTTTTAGCAGGTAAAAGAAATTCTTCACCGCCAACATACCAAATGAACAACCCTGAAGATTTGAAAAATGCGATTTTGGAAATTGAAGATTTGGGACTGATGCCTGATATGTTGACTGAACTTCAAAATCAAAGCTTTTATAGTTTTAATGGAGCAAATCTTATAATTCAACAGCAAGAATTTAATATACTTAACAAGAATATACCTCAATTAAAGGCTATACTCGAAGGAACAGCCGAATCGATTGAAATGGCTCAAAATCACGAGATTGATAGTAGTTTAATTGTTAGCATAAAAATTCCTGATATTGCAGACTTCCAAGAATTAGAAAAAGTAAGTTCTAAATTGACAAAAATTTTTAGCCAAACTCTACTAACTGATGAAATTGAAGGTGGATTCAAAATTATAGGTTTTGATTCTGGTTCAAACTGGATTGATATTCTTGCCACTTCAACAGCCATTGTTCAAACTATTGGCGGACTCGCTTGGTCTGGAGCAGTAGTCTTCAAAAAATTGCAAGAAGGACTATTGGTACAACAGAAAGTTAGAGAAATGAAAATCTCTAATAATGCCATAGAAGAAGTTGTTGAAAAATCAAAAGAAGGGGTAAATGAAATCGCAGAAAAGGAAGCTCAATTTATTTACAACAAGTATTTTTCAGGTAAAGACCCTGAACAAATTGCACGAATAAAAATGGCTCTAAAAGAAATCGCTGATTTATATAATCAGGGCGGAACAATTAAACCATCTTTAGAAGCTTCAGAAGAAGTGGAAGAGGAATTTCCAAATATGTCTGAACTTCCGAGTATAGAATCAAAAGTTAAACAAATAGAAGCTAAGAAGAAAAAATAACGTTTGCTAACTATGGCTATAAGTAATTGCTTGTTCTCGTCTACTTCTAAAAATCCTCTCGAATTTTTATTTTGGTGTGTACTTGCAAAATTTTGTGCTAACCTATGTAACTATTAATAGACAAGACCGTCATTAATCCCTATCCAATTTCGAACAAGAAATACTTTAAAAGAGAAGAAAAAAATTAAATAATACCAAATGCCAAGGTGAAAAATAATTAATGTAATCTATGATTACCTATGAAAACTATCTTTGTTACATTTCTATTCTTCTTTTTTTACTATACTAACAATGCCCAAGACAGCTTCAATAAACTACCACAGGCAGCAAATATCAGTTGCCCTATACTCTTGGTTGACGAGCATATTATCGCCCATAAAAACATCATCACTTCAAAGGAAGACATTGAAGATATAGCAGTGATAAAGGACAAACCTAGCCGCAAAGCGCATTTTTATAATCTCACGGCAAACGGTATTTTGTTTGCCAAACTAAAAAAGAAGATACCTTCTAAAACACAAACACAACTCAATGCCTTTTTTAATTTGGAAGAGAACAACCCGGTGTATGTTAACGGTTATCTATTAGAGCATAATACCTATACCATTGCTACAGAAAGTATTGCGATCATAGACCTAGTAATGCCAAATGAAGAAAATGAGTTGGATCAAAAAGTCATCAATGTTTGGATACTATCCCAAGAAGAGCGTAAAAATGGCTGTTCACTGCAACAAATGGAGTAAATTAGTTGCTCACCTCATCATCGCTCATCATGAAAAAAACAATTGCACTTATCTCTTTCATTCTATTTTCCTCCATAACATTGGTTGCCCAGCAAGATCAATTTCTAGAAGATAGTATTGAACGTTTGGAGAACTCCCGCAAGTATTTGCTCTTGGTCGCAGAAATGATGCCCGAAGAAAAGTATGGTTACAAAGCCACGGCAGAATCTTTGAGCTTCTCCGAGCATCTAATGCACATTGGTTTTGCGCTAGATTGGCATAGCCAGTCGCTTTTAGGTGGTCGTGAAGCCCGTGTATACCAAACCGATACCGTTTTTAAACCTGCCCATAAGACCAAGGCGGAAATGATGGCACGTATAGACCAAACCTTTACCGAAGCCATTGCCTTGTTAAAGGATTTTGACCCCAAAGCATTGGACGATCATTTGGACTATTTTGGGCTGGATCGTTCTAAAAGACAAATATGTATGCTGTTGGCAGACCATATTACCCACCATAGAGGGCAAATGTTGGTTGCCATGCGCTTAAACGGTCTTACGCCACCACGGTACGTTTTGTATCAATAATATTACTCCTGCTTCTTTTTATCAGAATTCATAATAGAAAGTACAATACCTACTAGGCCTATGCAGACGCCGGCAAATACGGCGATCATTACTACACCATTGCTCCAGTTTACCAAGGGAAGATTCATTGTTATCATAGTTTGGTCATTTTAATGCCGTAAAAGTAATTTCTTACGGCTGTTTATTCTATGATAATTGTCAGTCCGCCAACAATAACTAGTGCATTTTTGATTGGATTATCGCCTAAAGATTGTATGCCTAATTTGGGTTCTGTATTTTTATAGTTACAAATGATATTTGAACATGGTAGATAAAATTAAATGTCCGAATTGTGCGCATGAGTTTGATGTAGAAGAGGCGCTTTCTGGCAAAATGCAGGCTCATTTTAAGGCTGAATACGAACGTAAAGTAGCAGAGCAGGCAGAGAAATTCAATAAAGAACGTAGAAAGCTTGAACTTGAGGTAGAAGAGTTCGAGAAGAAGAAAGAAAAAGAGAACGAGCTTTTTAAAGAGAAGCTGGCGCAACGTCTTGCTAAGGAATCTGAAAAAATACAAAAGCAGACCAACGAATCTTTTGAGCAGCAACTGCGTGCCCTACAACAAGAGAACGAAAAAAAGAAAGAGGAGAACAGAGCTTTGCGCGCCCAAGAGATCGATCTTTTAAAACGTGAGAACGAATTAAAGGAGAAAGCCGAGGAACTGAAGATGAACGTGCAAAAAGAGTTGTTGGAGAAGCAATCTATCATAGAAGAAAAAGCCAAGGCAAAAGAGCGTGAGGCCATGGCGCTGAAAGAGAAGGAATACCAAAAGCAACTGGACGACCAAAGGAAACTTATTGATGAAATGAAGCGCAAGGCCGAACAAGGTTCTATGCAAATGCAGGGCGAAATACAAGAACTTGCCTTAGAAGAGTTGCTACGTAACACCTACCCTTTTGATAATATAGACGAGGTTGGCAAGGGTATTCGTGGTGCAGATTGTATACAAACGGTGATTAACTCCCTTCAGCAGACCTGTGGTTCTATCGTATATGAGAGCAAGCGTACCAAGAACTTCAGTAATGATTGGATCAATAAGCTGAAGCAAGACCAGATCAATTGCAAGGCAGATATTGCGGTGATCGTTACCGAGACCTTTCCGCCAGATATGGATCGCTTTGGGGAGAAGAACGGTGTATGGATCTGTGGCTTCAATGAGGTAAAAAGTGTATCGCTGGTGCTGCGCGAATTGCTGCTAAAAACACAATCGATCAAATCATCTGACGAGAACAAGGGCGATAAAATGGAGCTTTTATATTCTTACCTAACCAGTAACGAGTTTGTACAGAACATTAATAGAATTATTGAAAACTATGATTCTATGATCAAGCAACTGAACTACGAGAAAAAAGCCTCATACAAGAATTTTGCGGTTAGGGAAAAGCAAATTTGGGGCGTTCAAGAGAATATTAACGTGCTGTTTGGTTCTATTAAAGGTATTGCCGGTAACTCATTATCTACCTCAACGATTCTTGACCTTCCGGATGCGGAGATTGATGATTAGTTGTTGGTTGTTGGTTGTTGGTTGTTGGTTGTTGGTAACATAATGAATTTCACTTTGCGCTAAGCACAAAGCCCTTAATAAATTATGCGCCAAGCGTGCCACGCATTGCGTTTAGCGCTGGGCGCTAAGCTCTTTTTAGTTTGGAATTTAGCCAGGTGATCATCTTTTCAAATCGGAAAGAGATGAATATTAAATATATACAGCTTATAAAACTACCGAAATTACTACTTGATGTATCTTTAAAATAGAACACATTTAAAAGTGTAGCCGCTAAACCTAAAACACCAACAGTAAGAATAAAGTATTTCAAAATTTTCATGGTAAGAGGCTGAATGTGTTTTTGCATGTTTTGAACGATTTTGATAATTAACTACGCCTATATGTAGCATTTTTGTGCAAATTGTTACATGTTTTGATGAAAAAAGAGATCTTATAAATAACCAAATTAATTTAATGGTTTAATTATTGATGCTAATTCACTTATGAAGAGACCTGTACTTTTTGGCATATTTTTTATCCTTATAGCCATAGGCTGTAATGCCCAAGAAGCTACAATTTCTGAATATGACTTGTATGGATGTTGGGTACTGAAAAAGGAAACAAGCCCATCAACCAACATTGCAATTTATCATCGCTGTGATGATATACCACCGGAGGATGTAAAATTTGGATCTAAAATAACCCTACTAGCATTTAATGAAAGTGAACATGAAAGCACGAGCGATCAAGCATGCTTTACTACATTAACCGAAAAAGGAACTTGGGAATTTGATGAGAACACAAGAATAGCCAGTTTATACTCCGGTCATAAATGGTTGAAAGAATTTAAACAACTTTACCCTGAAGAATATGCCAGTTGGGGATCACCTGAAAAATTTGAACAACTAAAATTCAGGATTATCGGTATGGAGAACAAACAACTTACCGTAGAAATCATTCCTAAGCAATACCATAAAAGCCCAAGGGAAGACTCATTAGAATAACACTATGGAAATAAAACGATTATTATGTATTCCTCTACTGGTTGTCACCTTCATGTCTTGCCAACAAGAAAAGAAAGCATCAAGTGATGATGTAACTGTTATGTGGACGTCTTTTTTGTCCGATTTAGAGGCTAAAGATAAAGTAGCTTTTAAGCAATCATCGGACAAGACCATTCGCTGTTACGATTGTTTAGAAAATACTCCATCCGAAGTACAACAAATGAACCTTTTAAGGGAAAACGACTCTCTCTGGTACGATAAAATTTATGAAGATTTCATTTATATTCCCATAGATAGTTTTATCGCCAATGACTATGACATCCTGTTCAATCAAAAATTCATACACATGCTCAGGGAAAATGAAACGGTTATTTCAAACGAAGATAAGAATGGGGTGGCATTCGCCCACATATTAGTGACCACTACCCTACCCACTGCATTTTTTGAAGGTGGGCAACATATTTTTTCATTCAAGAAAAATAAAAATGGCGAGTGGAAACTGAATGAAATCGGCACCATACCTTAAGGCCATTTTCACCTACCTACCCAACTTTTAAAATCCGATGCTTTTGCCTTGCTCACTACAATACGCTCGTTACACGGCGGATGGACTTCTACCAACAGCTTACTGTTAAAGTGTAGTTTTATAGTAACAATAGCTTCTCTACGTACTATAAATTGCCGGTTTGCCCTATAGAAAAGTGTTGGATCAAGTGCATCTTCCACTTCCTCTAACTTGATATCCAATACATAGGAACGCTCTTGTACCGTAACCGCTTTCACCACACCGGTATCTATATAAAAATAGGCAATATCCGCTGTTTTAATAGGCAACAATTGATCACCGATACCCACTAAAAATGTCTGTTTATACCTATTGGGCTTGGTCTGTATTAAATGTAAGAGGCTTTGCATTTGCTGCTCGTCCATTCCCTTTTTTTGATTTTGGGCATTAAAGCGATCCAAGGCATCTGAAAGCTCTTCTTGATCAATAGGCTTCAACAGATAATCAATACTATTCACTTTAAATGCCTTTAACGCATACTGGTCATAAGCGGTGGTGAATATAATAGGAACGTTAATAGTGACCTGATCAAAAATTTCAAATGAAATACCGTCTGCCAAGTGAATATCCATAAACACCAAAACACCTTCAAACGGATTACTGAAAAAATCTACTGCAGCCTTAACGGTATCTAACACCGTAACGATCTCAATATTTGGATCGATCTTGGTCAGCAGATACGCCAAGTTATCACTAGCGGCAAGTTCATCTTCTACAATTATTACTTTCATGCCGGGCGGTTTAAGGGCAATTCTACTTTAAATATATCATTTTGGGTGCTTACCTTAACTTCATTCTTTAGTAAAAGCAAGTAGCGTTTCTTTAAATTGTACAAGCCCGTGCCCATACCTTCTGCCACGGTACTACGCGTACGAATAGGATTTTCCACAAACAACGATCCTTCTGTAGAATACACCTTAACGGTCAACGGGTTGGTAGATGATATCTCATTATGCTTTACAGAATTCTCCACTAAAGATTGCAAAGCCAAAGGCGGCACTTTACGATCTAAGAGTTTTTCATCTATATCTACCTCTATTCTTATACGATCGCGGTAACGGGTTTCCATTAAATAAATATAGCTACGTAAAAACTTTAGCTCGTCTTTAACGGGCACCAAATTGATCTCGCTACTCTGCAAAATGTAGCGGTACATGTATGAAAGCTTATTTACGAACTGCGTAGCTTTTTCATTCTCACGAATTAATGACGATAACGAGTTTAAGGAGTTAAACAGAAAGTGTGGATCTATCTGGTTTTTAAGGGCGGCAAGCTCATTCTCCAAATTTTGTTGTTTCAACTGTTCATTTTCTATTCTACTCTCTTGCTTATCCGTACTTACCCGTAATAACCTAGCTATAAAAAACAAAACAATTGATAGATTGATGAAGGTGAAATTGACCCAACCTTCTTCGTGAGATTCCAATACCCTGCCATTTACCAAAGGATAAAACGCAATAATCACCTTGACCACTACAAACAGCGATACAACATTTATGACCAGTATTAATAGCCATTTTAAAAACGGAGGCCATTTTAATCCATCATAATCTATATTGGCATTTAACTGAATGACCGACCAAGAAAAACAAAAGAAGAATAGATATCTATATAAAAAATCGGTTACCCATGACATGGAGAAATTTAAATTCCCCTCCATAATACCATTATATAGATAGATTGTTTTTGGCAGCGATACCAAAATACCTAAGAGTAGGGCCGTTTTTACTACTTCACCCTGTTTAACCTTTGTCAATGCCATGTAATCTCTTTTCTAAATGGTACTTCTCAAATATACCGTAATAATAACTTTGATTTTGTAAAACGTAAAAAAGCCGGCCTTTGCAAAAGCAAAGACCAACTTACATTTAAACTACACTAACTTCTTAAAGTGCATAGGCGTTAAAATTGTTTGGCAAATATGCCGCAGTTTCAAAACCTAATTCCACTATTTCTTCCTCTTCAAAAATTTCAAAATCTATTTCAGATAAATTAGCACCTGCATAGGGATCAAAATCAAGAGGCAAATATTCAAAGGTGTCAAAACCTAAGTTTACTTCTTCGGCCATCTCTACCACTACTATTTCATTGGCGTTTAATTTGCCCATTTCTAAAGATGCTTCTAACTGCGCTTCTAGATCAATAACACAATCTTCAAAAATAGCAGTGATTTCTGCCTTATCTGCTTCCTTTTGTTTCTGTACTCCTTTAAATGATATAAAGGTGACGGCCACTATGACTACCGCCGATAAAATTTTAATGTTTTTCATGATTTTATAATTTTAAGTTTTTAGAATTGTTTTCTATACCCCAAAGATATTGAGCAATACCGCAGGCAGATAATATTAGTGACTCAACTGTCGAATTTGCCATCTAAAACAGCTTTAGACAGTTATGAATTATTTTTGGTGGATGTAAAGCGGGAATAATTTTGAAGAAATTAGTACCTGAGCACTACCAATCTGATGCTTTTAAACAAAGAGTATACTTTTGTTTTTACGGATGCCTTCCTATTTAGTGAACCACTCCCTAACCGTTTCCTCTGCCAATTTATTATTTGGGGTAAACGCATTGTTATGCTCGCCACGGTATTCTATGTAGCTAGGAAATTTCCACCATAGTATGCCCTGGCACCATGGCTCATTTTGAATTCCCTTAAATATAACCTCATAAGACCTTTGCTGTGCCTCTTCATTGATAGTTTCATCTGCCTCAGCATGCGGATTCTTCCAAGGGGTATCTATACTCCTGAATCCGATTTCGGTAAAAACTATTGGCTTTTTAAAGCGGTCATATACTTTTTTAATTTTGGTCTTCACCGTATCGAACCTTAAGCTCATTTCGGCATTGGTAGGATTGTCTTTTTTACTTAATGGATAGTAGGAGTTCAACCCAATGAAATCTAAATCGTCCCAAAACTCGATTTTCTCGAACTCATCGCCCCAATTGGCGGCATAAGTGATCTTACCTGAGTAAAGTGCACGGGTTTGTTTGATCATTTGGCGCCAAGCATCTGGTCTTGCCAAAGTGGCCTTTGTAAATTCCACACCAATACATAAGGCATCCATCCCATGAATTTCTGCCAAGAAGGCGTAATGACGAATCCATCTATAATAATAATCATGAAATTTATCCCATTGGGCATCCGTAGGCATATCTATACCACCTGGCCAGCTTCCACCTACATATATCTGTGGCTTTAGCAAGGTATACATGCCCATTTTACTTGCCATGGACACGGCATGTACCACGGCATCATCATTTTCACTACCGGCATTATCACTAAAGTGTAAAGGGGTTGGTGTATTAATATCGTTAATACCCGTATAGGGTACAATGGCCATGGCATTACTGCCCATATTCTTTTGTTTTAAAAGAGATTCGGTCGCTTTTTGAGAACCGTAGCCGTTGTAAATACTATAACCTTCATGTGCAAAATTAAAACCTTTTAGATAGGGCAATGTCTTTGCTTGCTTTTGGATTTTCGGATGCGCTTTAGGCAACTCCTCTAAATATTGTTGCCATTTTACGTTCAATCTTTTTATCTCAGCATCAGAAAGCGATATGTTCTTATATTGTTTCAAGTACCGATCCTTACCCCAAGTCTTTACCAAAAAATCTGTGAAGGTACTTGCCATACAATCCCTTATCAATGAAGATTCCATTTCTAAAAATGAATTGTCCAATAGCTCTGCTACGGTATACGTATTTTCAGATTCAACCAATCTTGCCGCCCAGTACTTATAGCCTTTCATTTGCCAAGTATCCGTAAAATAAATAGGTAGACCTACATTAAATATGGTTTTACTACTCTCCCCAATTAGGTTGTACAAAACCAATGCATTGTCCCTACCTATATTATTATGTGCATATATATTGTTGACAATAGTATGTACGGCATTTGTTGCGGGATCAAAAGTAGAGTGATCGGTATTGCCTGTCATCAAACCTTTCTCTTCTGTACAGGTATAAAAGTTATAGGTAATTTTTGGGACATTGCCGTTACCAACAAAGTTGACCACTTTGGCTTTGGCCGCTTTGACCTCTCTTAATTTTTTAGTTACATCAGCGGTATCGATCGCTTTTTGATGGTCTATAAACTTAAACTCCTCAGTATCCAATAACACTCTTGTACCTGTGGCGAAATCAAAGAAAGTAGACCCTTCAATTCCCCAACGGGTATTAAAATCGCCCATAACCAATCGTTCTTTCTGCTCATATACCTCATATTCTAAATTCTGACGGTAAAACGACTGACCTCTTTCTGCTACCTTATCGGCAAAAAGTTCAAACACTTCTTTGGCATCGGTACCAGTTAAATATGCGAAAGGTAATTTTGAGTCTAGCGGACTTGGGTAAAAACAAACGCCTAAAATTGAATTGTTATTTGGAATGCTCTTAGTCCCTATGGTTATATCGGTTTCGGAAATTTGAAACGGCGTATTGGCCATATATTTTTTAATGAAAGGGTTTTCATTTACGGCACCCACCAAATAGACAATAGATGTCTTAAATATTTCTTGATCAACCTCCGCTACCGATTTAAAACTCACCTTTACACTGCGTCTAGAACGAGTAAGCTCTTGTTTTGAAAGTTCTTCCAGAAGTTTTTGGTATAGCTGTTGCAAGTTGGGGTCCTTTGCCCCATACACCACTAATATCTCTCGTTTATCGAAGAACGACCTGCGTAGATCCCTTCTAGTAGAAACGGAATCCAGAGTTACCGAAACACCTTCATTTTCCGATGTTGGCAGATATTGTACCCCTGCAAAACCTACAATGCCAACTATTACAAAAAGTGTGACCAAAAGATATTTCCTTTTCATGAACCAAGAGATGATTAAACTATAGTATAAGATAGCAAAACTGTAAAACCTAAAGCTGACCAAGGCGTTTTTTAACTTAAAAAAAGGAGTTTTATGATTTGCTACCGCATGGTGCTTAAAATCAAATTGTATCTTAACTTTGTAATCTAATTGCCAACGCTTCATGAAATCTTTGCTGTTTTTTACCATGCTTTTCTGCACTACCCTTTTAGTTGCTCAAAACAACGCCATTATTCCTTTAGAGAACTTTACCGAGCTACAAGTGTATGATAGAATTAGCGTTACCCTGGTAAAAGGTGAGGAAAACAAGATTGAAATACCTCTAGAACACAAAAAAGACCTTAGCATTACCGAAAACGATGCACGTTTACGCTTAAAAATGTGTTCTGGGGAATCTGTATTAAATTCCACCTTAAGCCTTAAACTTTATTATACCGAAGCATTATCGATAATAGATGCCAATAAGAATTCTAGAATTATATCTACAGGATTGGTCATTGGTACAGATTTAGCGATCGAAGCACAAGATGCCAGCACCATTACCTTAAATATTGCCTATAACAATGTATCTGCCAAAAGCACCAGTGGTAGCGAGATAAAACTTTCGGGTACCAGCACCAACCAAGAGGTCATAATCAATACCGGAGGTAAACTTTTTAACAAGGGGCTAAAGACTAAAAACAGTACCGTAATAGTGCTATCTGGTGGCAGTGCCGAAGTTTATGCCAGTGAGGCCGTTATTGCAAAAGTAAAAGCTGGTGGTTCCATTACAGTATATGGAAATCCAAAATCAGTGGACAAGGATGATACCTTTGGTGGCAAGATTGCCATACCCGAGTAATTACTGTTCTATACTCTGAACATTAAACGCTACAAGTTCACTTTCTTGAAATTGCGGAGTAACCTCGATCGGGTTACAGCATACTTCACAATCTTCTACATAAGTCTGTTGCGCAATAGATGGGTCTAGAAGCATGGAAACTTCTTCCCAGCAATACGGACATTGAAAATAATGCTCGAACATAGAAAATGGTTATGCTTTCAGCTCTTTTGCCAATTCTTGTAAGGTAAGAGTTTGTATAAGATTTCCGCCATTTGAAGTAAAAATGGTCTCATGACCTAATTTTATGGCCAAAATATCCTCATCCTCTTCCAAATGAATATCGGTAGCGTTTATCTGTACTTCTTCCAACTTTACATCAAAGCGTTTTTTTAAGGTTATTGAACCGTTCGCCTTACGTAACTCAAACCCGTAAAAATCGAAAAGTCGCTGTAACCCACTAAAAAAACTGAAGCCAATAAATATTAAACCTGCCATGGCAAATTTATATGCCAAGGTAAAAACATCTAGTTCATCGCCATTTATAAAGGTGTATACCAAATTGATACAACCGTACACGCCCAAAAGAAACACCAAAAGACCAACAATAACCGCTAAAACATCTGTAAACAATGCTTTTTGAGTTCTTGTAATGGTAAATCCGTCAACGGTTCTATTTGCTTGAAAACCAAAATCCTTCAAATACTCTAAATTCTGGATCTGTGCCCTTTTATTTGCAATGGTGGTGTTTAAATCACTAAGGTCCACAACAACAGCACGTTTTTGCAACTCCTCCTGTAAACTTAATTGCGCTTCAAAAGTGAGCAATGAATGTTGGTTCATTATCTCTATGAGTTCGCTATTTGTTCTATCGCTATACATGTCTTTCGTAATTAATTGCCCCTTACAATTCTATATTCAATAACTGCCCAGTTAGCTGCAACAATTGTAGTTCTGCCAGCTTAGCATCATATTTTGCCAAATTCTTATTGGTCTGCGCATTCAATAAATTGATCTGTGCCTGTCTAAATTCTATGGACGTAATACTACCTAACTGAAACTGCTCTTTTGAACGTTCAAAGTTATTCTCATTGGTAAATACATTCTGTTCTTGTATTTGATATATTTTCAGCAGATTCTCATATAACGCCATGGCATTCTGCATATCACGATTTACCTCTAGCTCTACCTGCTTTCTTAACAGTTCTTGATTGGCATAGGCAATTTTCGCATTCTTTACGCTTACCGTTGTACTACCGCCATCAAAAAGATTCCATGTTAAACTGGCACCCAATGCATAATTACCAACGTTAGAATTTGTACCCGGAAAAACCGCTCCCGTTAAAAATGCAGAAGGAGCATTCTGGTTTCTGTTCCAACCGTAAGAACCTGTTAACCCAATAGTAGGCAAATACCCAGACTTATTTACTTTAATGTCATAGGCATTAATGTTCAAATTGGTCTCTGTCTGTAGTACGGCCACGTTATTGGCTATGGCTTGATCCATAAACTCCACTATTTGAAACTTAGGTATAAAGACCACTGTGGTATCTACCATATACTGTGAACTTAAATCTTGATTCAACACTACGTTTAGATCGCGCTTTGCATTGGCCAATTGCTGCTCAGTGTTCAATAATGCAATACTATCATTGGTCATATCTACCTGTGCGTTCAAAATATCCAATTTGGTGTTTTGTCCGTATTCAAAAGAATATTCCGACCTTGTGATCCTATCCCTAGAAATCTCCAAAGCTTGCTTTTGTACATTTCTATTTTCAGTTAAACGGGCAATTTCAAAATAGACCGTAAACATTTGGATCATGGTGTTCTCAATAGTCTCACGTGCCTGTAAGGTACTTAGCTGATACTGCTCTTTTAGTCTTTTATAGTTATAGTACCTACCCAAACCATCAAACAAAGTGTAATTAAGGTTTAAAGCCGCACTGTATCTTTGGCTCTCTGCACCATCAATGGAAATATCATCTCTAGCACTACCATCATCATTGAACTGCCCTGGGAATTCCGTGGTCGTATTATTGTTATTATATGTAGCAGCGGCAGTACCCGTTAACGTTGGCAAATAGCCGGAGTTGAGCACACTGGCATTATTCTCGGCAATATCAACCTGACCTTTTGCAATCTCAATTCCAAAATTATTCTCCAATGCCTTAGCTACAGCTTCTTCTTTTGAGAGTGTTTTCTCTTGTGCAAAAATTGAACAAACAGGGAGAAATATCAATAATGTGATGAATCTTACTTTACTCATTATAACTTATCTAGATTCTTATGTGTTTGAGCACCATCTTCTATTGCATGTTGCGTATGACCTTCTAAATGCGCAGCTTCCTTTCTTTCCTTGATCGCTCTTTCTACCTCTTCTTTCGTAATCTTATGACCAGAAGCGAAAGATAGATTCTGTGCTTTTAAGTTGTTACTGAACGATAAAAACAATGGCAACATCAACAAGGTAAGCACCGTAGCAATACCAATACCATAAGCAATGGAAATTGCCATTGGCTTTAAGAATTGCGCCTGTCTACTGGTCTCTAACATTAGTGGAGCTAAACCTGCGATCGTGGTTACCGATGTTAAGAAAATTGCTCTAAATCTTGATTTACCGGCTTCAAAAATGGCGTTGTCAAAAGACATACCTTCCCTTAAATTAGAATTGAACTTACCTATGAGTACCAAACCATCATTAACCATAATACCGATCAATGCAATGATACCCAATATAGAAAGTACGTTTATAGGAAAATCATGAATCCAGTGACCCCAAGCAACTGCGGTAAAGCTAAATGGCACCAATAGCAGTAACATTAACGGCTGACTGAAACTTCTAAACGTAAATGCTATTGTGATGTATATTAAAAGGATTACCGTAAAACCAACCAGTTTTAAAGACCCTGTCAACTTCTCCAATTCTCTATTTTGCCCTTCATAAGAAGCACTTACCGTTGGATATTTAGATTGTATTTCCGGCATGTGTACGTTTTGAATCTCCGTCATGATTTCCGTGGGACTATCCTTTACATCTTTCATATCTGCGGATACCTGAATTTCTCGCCTTCCTTCTAAACGGTTGATGGCTACATCTCCACGAACAATAGTATAATCTGCAACCTCGCTTAATGGCACACGCTCACCAGACGGAGTTACAATTCTCATATCATCTAAATTGGAAATTGAAGAACGCTCTTCTCTATCATAGCGCACCCAAACCCTAATCTCATCTTGTGACCTTTGAAAACGTTGTGCCTGTACACCAAAGAAACCGGCACGAACCTGGGTCATTAAAGCTTGAAGATCCAAACCAAGTAAATAGGCATTTTCCTTTAAGGTCAATCTGATTTCTTTAATACCGGCAGGATCATTATCGGCAATATCCTTTAATCTTGGGTTTTTAGTAAGAATTTCTTTAAGCTCTACCTTTGCAGCCTTTAATTGCTCTATATTATTCCCTAATAAGGATACCGATACAGGCGATCCACCAAAATTACCACCAGAACCATAGATCAAACTTTCTACGCCTAAAACCGGACCTACCAATTCTTCCAATCTACGGGTAACCATATCCGCAGAAATCTCATTAGGTCTTTCTTCGCCTGGTAATAGGTTAATGGTCAATACCGCAGATGAAGAACCTGGTCCCAATCTTCTAATCATATTTTCAAAAACCATTTTATCGCCTTCAGGAAAATATTTATCGGACAGTTCTTGATTTACTATGATTGCTTTCTCCTCTATAAATGAAATAATAGAATCTGTTATTTTCTCATTGGTTCCGTTTGGCATTTCTAGTTCTATACCCACACGGTCACTGGCAATTCTTGGAAAGAAAGCCGTTCTAATAATACCACCACCAACAGAACCTAACGTTAATATGAATGCCGAAGCGAAAACGGCAAACATAAATATTTTATGATTCATTGAAAATCTCAATACGGGAGTATAAAGATTATCACGCATCCATACCATTAATCTATCTCCAAACTCATTTATTACCCTAAGTTTGGCAAATGCATTTGCGAATCCGCTTTTTGGCTTGGTATCAATAGGCTGTAATGCTTTTGAATGTGCCAAGTGAGCAGGTAATATGACCAATGCCTCTACCAATGACACCACCAATGTTAAAATAACGATTACGGATACTTCACCAAAGAATTCCCCAATTCTACTATCTAAAAACAAGAAAATAGAGAATGCCAAAATAGTGGTTATAATAGCGGAAATAATTGGAGGCAATACCTCCATAGTACCATCTACAGCTGCCTGAACAGGAGATTTACCTTTTTCATAATGCTGATAGATATTCTCTGCAATTACAATACCATCATCTACCAGAATACCAATTACGATAATCATACCAAATAACGACAGTACATTAATGGTAACATCAAAGAAGCCCGCAAAAACAAACATTCCTAAAAACGCTACCGGTAAACCAAAGGCTACCCAGAACGCCAATCTAGTATTCAAGAAAAGTGATAGGAATATCAACACCAAAACCATACCCATAATGGCATTTTCGGTTAATAGTTGCGTTCTTTGATTAAGAGTGATAGATTGATCGGAAACAACATCCAATTTAATGTTATTGTACTTTTCATTGAATACATCAACATATTCATTCACTTGATCGGCCGCTACAATAAGATCTTCATTATTGGTACTTGTAATAGAGACACTAACAGATAAATTGCCATTGAAATAACTTGCATTTGGCGTTTCTGCAAAGCGATCCCTTACTACCGCCACGTCTTTTAAACGAATTACGTTACCAGATTGATCTGCCCTAACCACAAGGTTATTTAACTCACTACCATAATACGAACGGTTATTGGCACGTATTAAATACTCTTCGGCATCAGTCTTAATATTACCACCGGTCACAAGTATATTGGCATTACCAACTGCACTTGCAACTTCTGTAAATGAAAGTCCGTATGCCAAAAGGTCATTCTCGTTCACGGCTATTTCAATTTCCTCATCTGGAAAACCAGAAATCTCTATTTGAGATATACCGTCCATTGCACGTAGGTCATTCTCAATTTCCCTACCTACACTTTTTAATGTTGCCAACGGAATATTATCTCCACTTATTGCAAATGATATGGTTTGGCGAACGGTCTCTAACTTAGAAACAATCAAAGGCTCCATACCTGTTGGAAAGGTCGGCACCCTATCTACCGCATTCTTGACCTCCAAAAGCATGAAATCTATATTTTCCCCTTTTTCAATCTCCACATTGATCGTACCACTATTTTCTCTTGAGGTAGAGGTTACACGATCAACACCTTCAAGTCCTTTTAGGTTATCCTCTATCTTTAGAACAATACCTTCTTCCACCTCTTGTGGCGAAGCACCTGGATAAGTAATGGTGATAGAAATATTTTTAGAATCCGTCAGTGGAAAGTAAGAAGATTTCAATGCCTTTGCACCAACTATACCAAATAGGGCAAAGGATATTACTACGACATTTACGGCAACATGATACCGAATAAAATATTCAATCAGTTTACGCATTATCCTTTAGTATTTTCTGGTTGTTCAGCATAAATTTTAACTGCCATACCGGTATAAGCTCCGCTTATTGGCTTTGAAACTATAGTAACACCGTTGGGTACGTTCTTAAGAACTACACGTTTATCCGAAAAATAAACGGGCTCTACATCTATGACGTCAAGTATAGAATCCCTTACTACAAAAATCTTGTTATCTTCCAATAATAGACCTCTATCTACCTCAATAGCATTCTCCTCTTTTTTAGCATCAAGATCTGCCTCTAAGTACATTCCTTCCCTTAGATTCTTATCTTCTACCTCTATATATGCATTTACGGTTTGTGTCGCTTGATCAATACTTCCATTGATTCTAGTAACCTTGCCCTTATATGTGCTGTTATCATCCAAATTTGTTAGTTCTACAGATTCGCCCACTTTCAATAGATCCGTATATCTTTTACTTATGGCAACTTCCAATTCATAAACTTCGGTATTAATGAACTCCCCTAGTTTTTGACCTGATCTTACCAAAGTACCTTCTGTAACCAAAGTCTCTGTAAGTACTCCGGAAAATGGTGCCACAATACGGTATTTGGATAATCTTTGTTCTAAATTCTTAACATTATAATAGCTAGTTAAAATACCTCTTCCAGAGATGAAGAACTTTTCTTTTTCAGTAGCCAATTCTGGTAAGGCGGGAGTACTTTTAGACATATCAAAATTGGTAAGATAGTCTTGCCACTTTGAGTAAATGTCCGGGTAATCTAAACGTAAATCTGGCATTACCGCCGTTAATTGATTGAAGAGATTACTTTTGGCAGACTGCACACTTGCCGCGTATTCATCTGCATCTATATTTATAATGGTCTCACCTTTACGAAAAGACTGACCTTCTTTAAACAATTTGCTCCCCTTTTTGAAGACTCCTTGAACCTCCGCATATAGCTCTACGCGTTGTTTAGCGGTTAAATTACCATTTGCCGATACTATAATTGGTACCGTACCATTTTCAACGACCTCGGTAAATACTGTTTTTACTACTTTCTCAGATTTGGGTTTGAATGTTTTCTTACTATCAATAATATAACCCGCTAAAAAAAAGGATACTACAATTAGTAAAATACCTAGAACGGTAAAAATAATTTTTCGCATTTTATTATAATTTATAAGCGTATTTCAAAAAACACAGGATCAAAAGTACTTTTTAATATCCCTTAGGATGATGATGATTAAATGAAACGACCAAATTCAAGAGTGAAACGACTTTGAAACAATCTCAGCTTAAATCTACATGCCGTTTTGTACAAAAGTTTTTAAAAAAAGCACTTACTATCAACGGGTAAAATGTCTTTACCTTATAGGGTAATCATCAAAATATTGTTAAAACAGAATAGCTTTTTTAAATAGACTTTAACTAGAAATTTTTGGAAATCATATAATCATCGGCGAAACTACAAAAAAACACTTCTGGCATTGAAAGCCTTTATGGTTAAAGTAATCATAAAAAATATTGACTTTACGGTAGGTATAAAACAAAAAAGGGATGCTCTCACATCCCTTTCCCTTAGTATTTTTAAGCTATTTAATTTCGCTTTGCATCTTCATATTTGGTATCTACTATACGTGTTCTATTTACTTCGCCCGTACCAAATTTTAAATTCAAAAATTCGTCATCACTATCAAACACAGCAAGTTTAGTACTTTGCATTCTTAACAATGAGTTTAGGGATCTAAAATCATTGCCTTGTAATTGTACAAATTCTAGGTTACTCAATGTTGCCATACCACTTGGCAAATCGCCTTCAAATTTATTATAAGAAAGAATTATTTCCCTTAAGTTCACCAAGCGTCCTAAATCTACTTCAATTGCTCCTGCCAACTTATTTCCAAATAACTCTAAACGCTCTAATTTTTCAAGTTTTTCAAGCGACTTGGGTAAACTTCCTTCTAAATAATTACTGGAAAGGTTTAAGGTCTTTAGATTAGAAATTGCACCGATACCATCAGGAATTTCACCTTGAAATAAATTATTGAACATAGAAAGTTCTTCCAATGCTGCCATTTTTGAAAAATCTTGGGGCAAAGTCCCTGATATCTTGTTCATTTCTAAACGCAATGAGGACAGCTTTTGCAAACTAAACAAATCTTTAGGCAGTTCACCTTCAATCACGTTAAAAGCAAGGTTCAATGATTTTAAATGAGAAAGCGCAGAAATACCATCTGGAATAGCACCTGTTAAATTGTTTCGATATAATTTTAAACCAACAACATGACCGTTTGCAACCTCAACTCCATGCCAAGTAGCTGGATCGGACTTCAAATCCCATTTACGCTGCCACTGTTCACCAACGGTGCTATTATTGAAATCTATTAAATATTGTTTCTCCTTTTCAGGTATTTGTGCATTGACCAAATAACTACAGGTCATGAAAAGCACTATGCAGGTAAAATTAATAACATTTTTCATACTGAAAATATTAAGGTTTGGGGGCTTTTTAAATACACTTTTCACAGCTTAAACAAGTATAAACCTACTTTAGTGTAAAAAGTACTTTTATTATAACGTGCAAAAAATACATTTATGATATATAGCTGAACCTTTATGGTACAAAAACAAGAAAGAGATGCTGTTCAACATCTCTTTCTTTCACCAAACTAACTAAAAGTGTAAACTACTCTTACTCTTCTATATCTTCAAACTTCGTATCCACCATTCTGGTTCTACTGAAGTTTATATCTTTAAATTCTATTTTATCGTCTTCTTTATCGTAATCAAAAACCAAATACTCTTTAGTTTCCAAAAGCTCTAAAGCTTTAAAAGAACTAAAATTGTTGTTCTGAATTTGAAATACCTCTAGGCTAGCCAATTGTGAAAACTCGTTGGGAATATCACCTATAAGTCTATTGTTTGCCAATACCAATTCCTTTAAATTACTAAGGTTACCCATATCTCTTGGAATAGCACCTTCTAATCTATTTTCAAAAAGACCCAAAGTCTCTAATTGAGATAACGCACCCAATGAACTTGGTATATCACCAATGAATTCATTACTAGAAAGATTCAGCACCTTTAATCCTTTTAAATTACCAACCGTAGATGGAATCTCCCCTGTGAAAAAATTATTGAAAGCAGAAAGTTCCTCTAGTTGTAACAAGCTACCAATACCTTCAGGTAGTTCACCATTTAACCTGTTCATTTCTAACTTTAAAATTTTTAAATTGGATAGGTTTTCAATTTCTACCGGTAACTTACCTGTTATTGAATTAAATGCAAGATTCAATACTCTTAGGTTCTCAAGGTCACCTATTTGCGAGGATAAAGACCCCATAAGATTATTATGAAACAAGTTGATTTCAACTACCTTGTCATTTTCAACCTTAACACCGTGCCATTTAGAAACTGGTGCATTCAGATCCCATTTCTTTACCCAATGCTTACCATTGGTAGTTTCGTAAAGATCAATTAATGCTTTTTTCTCTTTTTTAGATACTTCTGCAAAACAAACTGTTGTCAGAAATAATAAGCTGAAACTTAAATAGTATAGTTTTTTCATATGATGGTGGTTTGGTAAACGTATTCAACTAGGAATTATCCTACAAATTTGAACTAATAACGTTGAAAACTGAAATTTTATCGTTGATTTACCCTGCTATGTTGTGAAAGTAGCTAAATCTGTGGTGAAACTATCAAAATCTGTGGTGAGACAAAACTGAATTATGTTAATTCCTCAATATCAATTGTTAACGTTTCCCACTTTTGCATTAACGTCTCTAATTTCTTCTTTTTGGCTTGATATCCATCAAAGAAATTAGGCTCAGCTATAGTAGCATCATAGTCTACCAACAAATTATGGTCAATCTCTTTGATCTCCTTTTCTAAAGAACCAATTTTACTTTCTACAGAGCTTAATTGATTTTTTAAACTCTTAATTTTTTTCTGATCTTGAAATGATGTGGTTGCTTTTGGCTTCTCCTTTTCGGCAACAACGGTCTGTTTTTTCTCAATTGCCCTAAAATCCTCTACTTTACGTTGCTCCAAGTAAAAATCTACATCGCCCAAATATTCTCTAATCTTTTGGTCTTTAAACTCATAGACTTTATTGGTAAGCCCTTGTAAAAAATCTCTATCGTGAGAAACTAAAATTAAGGTGCCTTCAAAGTTTAAACAGGCTTGTTTTAGTACATTTTTAGATTTGATATCCAGGTGATTGGTAGGCTCATCCATTACAAGTACGTTAAATGGCTGCAATAACATCTTTGCCAAAGCCAAACGGTTACGCTCACCACCGGACAAAACTTTAACGTATTTATCAACTTCATCTCCCCTAAACAAAAATGACCCTAAAATATCTCTAACCTTACTTCTATTCTTTTCATTGGCGGCATCTATCATGGTATCAAGTATGGTCTTATTACCATCTAAATACTCTGCCTGGTTCTGAGCAAAATAGCCTATTTGCACGTTATGCCCCAATTTTAAGTGACCCTCATGTTCCAAATCGCCAACTATAATTTTAGCCAGGGTAGATTTTCCTTGTCCGTTCTGCCCAACAAAAGCCGTTTTGCTGTCACGTTCAATGAGCAAATTAATATCGTTTAACACCAAATTCTTACCGTAAGACTTAGAAAGCTCCTCTATCTCAACCACTACCTTGCCAGGAGTGACGGATACAGGAAAACGCAGACTCATAACACTGTTGTCATCTTCATCAACTTCAATACGTTCAATTTTATCAAGCTTCTTTATTAAAGATTGTGCCATAGAAGCCTTGGTAGATTTTGCCCTAAACTTCTCTATTAAACGCTCTGCTTGCTGAATCTCTTTCTCTTGATTCTTCTGTGCATTAATTTGTTGTTGTTTGATCTCATTCCTTAAAACCAAATACTGGGTGTATGGCTTATTATAATCATATATGCGACCTAAAGATATTTCTATAGTTCTATTGGTTACATTATCCAAGAACATTTTATCATGAGAAACAATTACAACAGCACCGGTATAATTATTTAAAAACTGCTCAAACCAAATAATGGATTCTATATCCAAGTGGTTGGTAGGCTCATCTAAGAGCAACACGTCATTACTTTGCAGCAGTAGTTTTGCAAGTTCTATACGCATTCGCCATCCACCGGAAAAAGTTTCGGTCTTTTTATCAAAATCCTCTCTTTTGAAACCTAAACCTTGTAGTATTTTTTCTGTCTCTCCTTGGTAGTTATATCCTCCCAAAATTTCATAATGTTGGGTAATATCACTTAAATCTACTATTAATTGATTGTACGATTCTGATTCATAATCTGTACGCTCTGCCAATTGATGGTTAATCTCATCTAACTTTAACTCTAGAGCTTTGATCTCTTCAAAAGCTTGATAAGCCTCTTCTAAAACCGACCTGCCTTGAACAAAATCTATATCCTGTCTTAAAAAACCAATTTTTATGTCTTTTTCAACCGCAATTACTCCGGTATCCAAAGCCATATCCTTATTAAGCAGTTTTAATAAGGTTGACTTACCTGCACCGTTTTTACCTACTAACCCTACTCTATTACCGGCATTTAAGCGAAATGAAATTTCTTCAAATAGATATTCTCCTCCAAAAGAGACAGATAGGTTGTGAACGTTTAACATAAATTCTAATTCTTCTTGTTAGCCTTGGATATAGATAAAAATTATCTATACATACATGCTTAATTATCTTTTCTTCAAATAGATATAAGACAAGAAAAATGCCTTAAAATCGTACCTTAGTGTAAAGTTTTGCAAATGTTAAAAAAAGGAAACAAACTCTACAGTATTTTAACAGGAAGTTGCCCCAGATGCCATAAAGAAAGTATGTATGTGGACAAAAACCCATATCATATGGGCAAAATTTTTGAAATGCACGAAAGATGTGATCATTGCGACCTAAAATATAAAATTGAGCCTTCTTTCTTTTATGGCGCTATGTATGTTAGTTATGCAGTAGGTATTGCTTTTGCCGTTGCTGCTTTTGTCATTGCCAATCTTTTTCTTGGAGCTAGCCTCATCACCACTTTTATTGCGATAATTGGAACCCTGGTCGTATTTATGCCTGTAATCATGAGAATTTCTAGAAATATTTGGATCAATATGTTCGTGAAGTATGATGCCAAGGCCACTTTACACAACACTAGTCATTAGTAAACCGGGCTATGTCCATTTCTGCCAATAGCGGTGCTTTTGTTTCAATACGATCATAAAGAGATTTGGCCGCCCACGGTGCAATGGTAATACCATGAGATCCAAAACCGTTCAGCACCCATAAGTTTTTGTGCTTAG
Organism: Maribacter sp. UBA3344; assembly: GCF_002362375.1. Classification (NCBI taxonomy): domain Bacteria; kingdom Pseudomonadati; phylum Bacteroidota; class Flavobacteriia; order Flavobacteriales; family Flavobacteriaceae; genus Maribacter; species Maribacter sp. UBA3344. The sequence goes on from NZ_DERI01000017.1 coordinate 133,331, forward strand.
GATGTTGCCCCACCAATGGTCTTCTATCTTTTACCGTAGGTCTCATACCTGCTACATGATCAACCACTGTATAATTACACTTTAAAAGGCCATTAAGTTTTTCTATAAGTTCATTCTTGGCTTTCTCTGTAGTAATATTGTCTTTTTGTTCTCTGTTGTAGGTAGCACCCACTTTGTATAGATCATCACCAAGCGGAATTAAAAAAATAGATGATTTTATAATATTCCCCTCATTTAAACCTTTTGCCTTGATTACAATATATTCTCCTTTAGACCCCTGTATTGGCAAATAATTGAAAAACGGATTGCACACCATACCGTACCCTTCGGTAAATACAATGTTTTTAGCTTTTACATTTTGATATACAACACAATCCTCTTCAACTTTCAATTGCTCATAATGAAATGTCTGTGCGTAAATTTTATCATTTTCACTTAGCCATTTCTCATAACTATCAAATAAGAATTTAGTATCCAGTTTACCTGTTTGTAATACTTTACCAAATTGAAAAGGGATGTTAAGGGCTGCATTATCGTTTTGCGCCAAGGTAACATCCAAAAAGGGCTTTAACTTGTTTTTATCGGCAGCTTCAAACCACAAATTTTGCTCTTCAATAGAAGCGAATTTTCGGAGTACATTTAATTTTTCATCAAACCTTACATTTAAAAATTGCTCTAACCCGCTATAAAATTCGGTAGCCACAGGCAATTGCTCATCTGCCCGCCATGAGAGTGTAAACCTTTTTAAAATTATAGGATTGTACAAACCACCTGCAACTCTAGAAGATGTTTGTGAACGGTCATTAAACACTACAAAAGTCTTATTATTTCTGCGTAGGTTTTCACAAAAGGCAGTACCTGCCAAACCTAGACCAACAATCATATAATCTACCATACCACAAATGTACTTACAATGTATGAAACAGTATATAAAACAAAAGACCCGATCTACAGATCGGGTCTTTTTTATGTGAATTGGATTTTCAGCAAGCTTAGTAAGCCCACATGTCTTGTTCTTTATCTCTAATAGTTTCTTTGATTCTTTTTGCTTCCAACAATTGGAACAAAGCATTATCAGAAATGTAATCATCAATATTTCTATCTCCTTGAACGTTATCTTCTTTATAAATAACAGCATCAAACCTACGTGCATTCAACAACATGTCAAATGATATGGGTTGTGCAGAATTCTGGGAGTTAAATAGTTTAGCCTCGTGCAACATTTCGCGCGCATCTGGGTACCATACCCAAAAAAGCTCAACCATATCTGGATTTTCGTCGTCCATAAAGTTAACATCCGGAGCAACAGGAGCAATACCTAAAAGACGGTACTTTAACTCTCCTTGTCTTTTATCGAAATACCAAATACCTTTTATATGATATTCTTCAATATCCGCTGCAGAAATAGTTCTACGGGTAATATACTCTTCAGAAACAGCTTCACCTGCATTCATTTGCTCATACCCATAATCTAGAGTATCAACCATTTGCAAGGCATCTTTTAAATCTGCATAAGTTCTTTTTTGTGTAAAATAAGAATCTGTATAAGTATCTAATTTTCCACTTTTTAAATTTTTAACCAGTACGTGGTATAATGACCTTCTATCTGGTCCAATATCCATAGTATCTGTTGGGTAGTATAATGGGAAGTTTACTCTCTCATCTAAATCTATGGTCTCCCATAAGGTTTTAGACCAAAGTATATCCCTATCATCTACATAACCATATTCTAATGGAGCATCATTATCCACAGCCTTTTGAGCTTCTGTACGAATACCAACCTCACTAGGTTTCTTTGCGTTCAATACATTTGCCTGGGCCATCATTGATAAAGGTAACATTGTTACCGCTCCCATTACTAAAACATTTTTCCAATTCATGTTTGTTTCACTTTAAAATTAACCGGGCAAGACCATAGGGCTTACCCGGTATCATTCCATTTATTTAGTTTGTAATCTCCACTACTACTGGAGATACTTTCTTTAACTTGTAACTCTTATTGTTTGTGATATAAGCTTCGATATCGAATATTTGTACAACATCTCCTCTTTTAGCACGTGATAAAGCTTGTTTAGCCTTAGCATTCATTTTGTTTCCTCTAACAGAAACGGTTGGCTGACCTGGTACTTTGAATTTGAAACCGCTTACCGCTAAGTTCAAATCAAAATCGAAGTCTTCTAAACCAGCACCTATAGTAGCGATCTCAACATTTCTCTTTGGAAGTTTAAGACTACCTGTTTGCTTGCTTATGCTTCCTTCCGGTCTTGGAATATCCTTAATTCTGAATTCAGACTTAGAAGATACAGACTGACCATCTGGCAATGTACCTGAAGCTGTAATAGTAACATTTCTACCAGTACCTGGTGTCATTACATACTTACTACCACTTACCGCTTTAAGACCTGGAGCAGATGCTCTAACCTTATTGTTAGGTATACCTGGTATAGAGATAGACATTGGGTTAGCAACACCTCTATAAACAACATTCATTTTATCTGCAGCGATCAAAGCAGCATTTGGCTTAGAAATCGTTGCGAAAGAGTTATTAACCTCAACAGGAATTTCTTCACCGTCTTGCTTAAAGTAGATCGTACCTTTTACTTCATGATCACCGGCAGAACCAGAACCAATCAACATTTTAACACCACCTGCCTCTAATTTATAATCAGAACCTTCAGATAATTTTCTTCCGTCTAAAGTCAATTCAGCTCTTACTGGAGTAGAAGAATTATCAGTTTTGCTGATAATGATCTTACCATCGTACTTTTCACCTGCATAGTATGCAGATTTAGTAGCCGAAAGAGATGTTGCAAAGTTCTTTAAAGAAACTTGCTCGGTCAACTCACCTGCCAACATAGATTTCAAAGCTGCTTCTTCAGTTATCTTAACATCAGCTTGTAACTGTGTTAATTTCGCCAAAGATGCTACTAAAGGATACCCTTCGTAGTGGTAGTTGATCCAATCTTGCTTTGTACCGTCTCTTTTTTCAACTTTACCGTTCTCATCTCCTGTTTGGAAACGATCGATAACAGATTGCTTTAAAGCAGCTGGTACTATTGCAGCAACTTGATCTCTATAACCTGTAAGGTTACTCATGAACTTTTTACCGTCTTCCGATAAATTTTCACCTTGAAATAATTTCTGGTCTAAGTAATCGGACATATCCATACGAGCATAATCTTTAGGATCTTCGATCCCTTCCATCATACCTTTTTTAAGTCCTTCCAAATAATCATAATACTCTTGAGACATTGCTTTGATCTGCTGAGCATTTTGATATAACTTGTCATACTTTGCAGCATCTTCAGATGCTTTAGTTCCAAGACTTTCCAAGAACGCATTGTTACTTGCTGTTGTCTTTTCGTTAGAAGTCTCTAGCTTTTCATTCATAATACCGAATGCCGCTAGCACCTCTTTACTCATGTTTAACGCCAACATTGCGATGAAGATCAAATACATTAAGTTGACCATCTTCTGACGTGGTGATTGTTTTCCTCCTGCCATGGATTTTTAATTTAGATTTTTAATTAATAATTGATTCGGGTCGGTAAAAATCCAAATTAGTTTTTGCTCATTGCAGATAACATACCACCATATACACCATTCAATGAAGAAAGGTTTGTAGACAAAGATGCCATTTGATCTTTAAGTGCACTTGCATTTTGAACAACCTCTTCATTAACTGAAGCTTGTTTGCTAGCACTTTCCAATTGTACTTTATAAAGACTGTTCAAAGACTCCATTTGAGCTGCAGCCTGAACCATTTCGCTTGAATATTTCTTAGTAGACTCCATTGCATCAACAGTTGGAGCGATACCTTTAGCAGCACCTTCAAAGTTCTTGATGCTAGTACCTAAGCTTTCCATAAGGTTTGCATCTACACCAGCTTCTTTTAATAAGTCATCCAATTTCTTAGATAAAGATGCCTCTGCTTCTTTTACTTCTGTAGCAGCTTGTGCTTTCTTAGGAGCTTTGCTCTCACCACCAGCTAATTCTGGGTATACCAATGACCAATCTAAATCGTCATCTACTGGTTCAAATGCACTGATCGCAAAAATAAGTGCTTCTGTTATAAGACCTATCGCTAGAAGAATACCACCATTTAAAGGTCCTAACTCCCAGTGAAGAATTTTAAATAATGCACCGATAATTACAACTGATGCTCCAAGGCCGTAGGCCATGTTAAATAATTTTTTTGTGGATTTTGACTGTGCCATGATTTTAATTTAATTTAAGGTTTAATAAAAAAGATTTGGTTAAAAAATGAATTTGAATTTATTATAAAACTGTTAATATTATTATTTATTGTGTTGAGTCTTCCTCACCCATATAATCTTGTACTGTTCTGAATCCTATGTAACTACGAGCTGAATCTGCATACTCAAAGTCTCTTGTACTTACTTGTAAAAAGTATGCTACATCTTTCCAAGAACCTCCTCTAATAACTTTTCTTGTGTTAGATTGATCACCTCCGTTAGGGTTCATTGTTGAAACATAATCGTAAGCACTTGGATCGTAGCTAGAGTTTGTCCACTCAGATACATTACCGGCCATATTATACATGTTATAATCATTTGGCTCGTAAGATTTAGCTTCTACCGTATATAAAGCGGCATCTGCTGCATAATCTCCACGTTGTGGTTTAAAGTTTGCCATAAAACAACCTGTATCACTAATAACGTATGGTCCACCCCAAGGATAAGTACCACCTTCGATACCACCTCTTGCCGCATATTCCCATTCTGCCTCTGTTGGAAGTCTAAATTGGTTTACGAACTGCTTTCCACGACTCTTATTATCATCATTCTTGAACTTGGTTCTCCAATTACAGAATGCTTTTGCCTGTTGCCAGCTAATACCTACTACAGGATATTCGCTATACGCATCATGCCAGAAATAATCATTGTGCATAGGCTCATTGTACGAGTATGAGAAATCTCTGATCCATACCGTAGTATCCGGATAAATTTCTACCTCTTCTGTTCTGATAAAGTCTTTACGGCTAGTATTTCCTTTTACAGATGCTCTTGCCGCTGCTTCAATATCCATCCAGCTGTACTTATATTTTAATTGCTTAACGTCAATAGTACGTTGACCATTATAAGATTCTTCTTCAGACAAATAGATAGAATCCATAATTTCGGTATAATATTCATCTGGATATTCCGATGTGTCCCACACAAGGTCTTCATCTTTGCTCAACGCTCTACCTTCGTATCCTGTTTCGCCCATACCAGAGTAATTATCCAACATATATTTATCATATACAGATGCTCTTGTTGTATCTGCATCTTTAAATGCATAATCACCAATACCACCTTCTTCTGGACCAATACCTAATTCATCTGCTAAAATGGCCAACTTGGTTCTAACAATAGAATCTTTTACCCATTCTACAAACTGACGATACTCACTATTGGTAATTTCAGTATCATCCATGTAAAAAGAACGTACCGTAACTGTCTTGGTTGGTGCATTCAATAATTTTCCTTGGTCTTCCTCACTCTTACCCATGATAAAAGAACCCCTTGGGATAAGTTCCATTCCATATGGTTTTTCTGGATACCACTTTTTTCCCTGGACTCCGGTTAGCTCACCTTTCTGTTTAGACCCACAACTTGTGAGTAAAAAAACAAACGCTATAGAGGATAACAATAGCTTCTTCATACTTTAGGTTAAATTTCGATTATGGTTTAAACTCAGAATACAATAATTTATTCTAACAACTAAAACTAGGTTTTATATAAAATATTGTATTAAAGTCTTTTAATGCTTTAAAAAAAATTATGTTAATTAAAGCCTTTCTTATAGGCCTTGAACCACCTTTCAGGAATCTGTTGATTACATGCGTCTACATAATCCTTCTCGGTGCAAGGTAATAACGCAGGTGTATTGGCTTTAGTATGTGAAGTAAAAATAGATGGCACTTCTGTCCACCATCTTTCTGTTAATAAGCTTTTGTAGAACACCAATTCTTCATCTTCGCTAGGTACGTTATACTTAACAAAATCATCTGTTTTGGTGTATGGAGATTCTTTAATCCTAAAATTGATACCTTCTATAAAGTACCATATTATTTGTGCTATTAGCTGTTGTGATTGTACGGTATTCTCCATTTCGTACAATCCAAAAACAGACACTTTATCACTGATACCGGCATATCTGGATATTGCACATATTTCTCTACCATTAAATCCGTTAGGAGAGAAATTTGCCGACATAGAAATTTCACTTGCTTTTACAGATCGTAAGTCTAAACTTACCATGTGCGCATTTCTTAGCACAGGCTCTGCCAAAGAAATATCATTTGCAACCTCACCAAGTCTATAGGCATCAAAAAATAAACGCTCCATAAGATCTATTTCTTCCTGGGCATTAAAATAACTTTGATAACCAATATTTGAAAAATTGAAAAGGTTATTAGGTTTATCTGTAATGATTTTACTCATGTAGGAATGCGAAGATATAAGCTCATCTTCTATACCAAAATCGAACCTGCTATCAATAGCTACCAGGTTGATCATATCCCTAATACCATCAAAAGCCCTGTATGCAGGATATGTAATATCTTGTGTAGCTCCTAAAATGATAGGAATGATATCTTCTTCAAGTAAACCGGCAACTACTTCTTTTACTACAAAATAAGTATCCTCTACAGTTGCGCCTTCTTCTATATCCCCCAGATCTACAATAGTTGCGTTCCAATTTCCTATTAAAAGTTTGTAGAACTGTAATCGTATAGCGGAAACATCTAGCTTTTCGTGTTTTTTCTCATATGCATTTCTAGACTCCCTTACCCCTAAAATGGCAACTGTGGCATTTGCCAATACCGGCAAACCATCCTTTTCAGTATGTATATAGGTGTTTTTACCAATAGATTGACTTGGCAATAACTCATTATGGGCTAAAACTTTGTCCGATACCGGAACTAAAAAATCAAAGGCCATTATTGAATAGGTTTAGAAATCATAAAAATACTACACTCTTATAAAGACTTAAAAATAGATTACTTTTTTTTCTTAGCCTTGGCTTTTGTCTTTTTCTTTGGTGTTTTTTGTTCAATTAATTTCTGAGCTTCTTCCAACGACATTTTGGTAACATCTACCGTTTTAGCCAATTCAACCTTGATCTTGCCCTTAATAACGTTATGGCGCCCCCATCTGGCTTTCTCTATCCGAATACCTTCTTCTTCCCAGTTTTGAACGACCTTATCTATTTCTTTTTGCTTTTTAACTTCAATAAGCTCAACAATATCGTCATTTGATAAGTTGTCAAAATCATACTTCTTATTAACGTTGATGAACATACCGTTCCATTTTATGAACGGACCAAACCTACCTACTCCTTTGGTAACCTCTTTTTCTTCGTACATCGCAATTGGCGCGTCCGCTTTTTGCTTGGCAACTATTAATTCTATTGCTCTATCCATCTCTATTTCAAAGGCACTTTCCCCTTTATCCATAGAAATGAATTTATCGCCGAATTTTACATAAGGTCCAAATCTACCCACGTTGGCCAATACCTCTTCTCCTTCATAAACCCCTAACTTTCTAGGAAGCTTAAACAGATCCATTGCTTCTTCATAAGTAATGGTATTCAAAGATTGCTCTGGCAACAAACTGGCGAATGTTGGCTTCTCTTCATCATCTACGGTTCCAATTTGAACCATTGGCCCGAATCTACCTAAACGTACAGATACTTGTTTACCACTCTTAGGATCTTTACCTAAAATTCTTTCGCCACTTGCGCGATCCGCATTTTCTTCAACATCTACCACATTTGGATGAAAATCTTTATAAAAGTCTTTCATCATTTTCTTCCAATCTTCATCACCAGAAGCTATTTCATCGAAATCTTCTTCTACCTGTGCAGTAAAGTTGTAGTCTAATATATTGGCAAAATTACTTACCAAGAAATCGGTAACGATCATACCTATATCCGTAGGCACCATTTTTCCTTTGTCCGAACCTACATTTTCACTAAGATTCTTTTCTTCTATTTTATTTGATGCTAATATCAATTGTTGATACTTACGTTCTGTACCCTCAATTGTACCTTTTTCTACATAACCTCTATTAAGGATCGTAGAAATTGTTGGGGCATATGTAGATGGTCTACCAATGCCCAGCTCTTCTAGCTTTTTAACCAAAGAGGCTTCTGTAAATCTATATGGCGGTCTTGTAAAGCGTTCCGTCGCAGAGATAAAATTATTCAGCAAACGCTCACCTTCTTTCATGGCGGGCAACATACCTTCTTGTTCTTCGGCAACATCTTCATCATCTACGCCTTCCATATACACCTTTAAGAATCCGTCGAACTTTATCACCTCACCGTTCGCCGTGAATTCTTCTGAATGTTTATTGGTCTTGATCTTTACATTGGTACGCTCTAACTGTGCATCGCTCATTTGAGATGCAACCGTACGTTTCCATATTAAATCATATAACTTAGATTGATCACGTTCTAATGATGGGGACTGATTGCCCATATCAGTAGGCCTAATGGCCTCATGGGCTTCTTGCGCCCCTTTAGATTTACCGGTAAAATTTCTAGTCTCGCTATAAGATTCACCATAGTTCTTTATGATAGCTTCTTTTGCCGAAGCCAATGCTTCATTGGACAAGTTTACACTATCCGTTCTCATATAGGTAATTAAACCTGCTTCATATAAACGTTGTGCCACCTGCATGGTTCTACCCACAGAAAAATACAATTTCCTTGATGCCTCTTGCTGTAATGTTGATGTTGTAAACGGCGCTGAAGGCGATTTCTTTGCTGGTTTCTTATCTAATTTGCTTACCGAGAAATCTGCAGAAATATTCTTTTCTAAAAATGCCTTGGCCTCTTTTTCAGAAGCAAAGGTTTTATTCAGCTTGGCAGAAAACACACTACCTTCTTCAGTCTTAAATTCTGCAGCGATCTTAAATGATGCTTGCGGCTCAAACGCCTCAATATCCCTTTCTCGTTCTACGATCAACCTTACGGCTACAGATTGTACACGACCGGCAGAAAGACCCGGTTTAATTTTTTTCCAAAGTACCGGAGATAATTGATAACCTACCAAACGATCCAAAACTCGCCTAGCTTGTTGTGCATTTACAAGATTAAAGTTGATTTCTCGCGGATTCTCTATTGCCTTCTGAATTGCAGCCTTGGTTACAGAGTTAAAAACAATTCTTTTTGTTTTTTTCTTATCTAGCCCCAATTCTTCTGCCAAGTGCCATGAAATGGCTTCTCCCTCACGGTCCTCATCACTCGCAAGCCATATAGTTTCCGCTTTATCCGCAAGACCTTTAAGCTTTTTAACCAAAGCCTTCTTTTCTTTATCTACTATATATTTAGGGGTGAAATCATTCTCTACATCTACTCCCAACTCCTTAGAAGGTAAATCTGCAATGTGACCAAAGCTCGATTCTACCTTAAAATCCTTTCCCAAAAACTTCTCTATAGTCTTGGCCTTTGCAGGAGACTCAACAATTACTAAATTTTTCGCCATCAACCTTGTTTATACTTACAAATGTATACTAAAAATTATACTTTGAAATTTCAGGAATTTATTTTTTCCCATATTTCAACAGAGATACGCTCGTAATTTCATGAAATTCACAGCTATAAACAAACCAATTGCTCGCCTTCAACAGCTAAAGCTTACGAAATAAAAAGGGGAGGCTATAAATGCCTCCCCTTTTTTTTAACCATTTCATAATTTTACAGCTGTAATGTACTTAACAGCCTAATATCATTATTTACATATTCGTATTGATACAAAGTACCTTCTCCAATCATCAAAAGAGATGATGATAATGGTATAACATCATAAGCAACAATATCTTCAAAAGTGTTGATTAAAGATATATTAGGAGCATTGCTCTTGTCATACACTTTTAAACCAGCAGTACCGTCACAAACAAATAAGGTATCTCCTTTTATTCCCAAACCGTTTGGACCGACCATTGGATAAATCACTTTTAATTCTGGATTTTCCAAGTTGGACACATCTACAACGTAAAGACCACTTTCCGCAGTGCCACAAAAATTACCGCCTTTTAGCGTTACATATGCATAATCACCATCAACGACTACGGGATCACAGGCAGTACCATGCCTAAATTCTGAAATAAACTCTGGCTTTTGAGGGTTTTCAATACTATAAATATACATTCCTTGGGCACCTCCAATAAAAAGAATTTCTCCCTGACTATAAATTGTTTCTATATCCCAAGCGACTTGCACATCATCTAACACCTGTACATTTTCTACATCGGTAATATCAAATATGTTAATATCACTGTAATCTACCACGTATAGATAATTGCCAATAATCTTAAAACGAGCCAAAGAACCGCCCTGCCCTGTTGTTGGCGATTGATTATTAAAATTTTCGGCTACATCTGCAAAAACACAATCGTCGCAATTAAACCTGGCCTCATACTCCTTTATAGGGCGCCTTTCCGTGTTTACTTCCCACCCAACTACAATATCTTTATCATAGTCAATATCTCCGTATTCATAAAAATCGGCTTGTGGAAATTCTGTATTGAACATCCAAACATCATTATTATATATGGCATTGACAATACGACTGGTTAAGGTGATATTATTTATATCCGAAATATCGAAAATCACCAAATCACCATAGCTATCCGCATATATCTTATCGTTTTTAATAGATATATCATTGTTGCCTTCCAATTTAATAAATGCGATAGGCTCTGGGTTTGAAGGATTTTGGTTATTTATGACATGAAAACCTTGATTTACATCATTCACAAAAATATAATCTCCGTAAGCGTATATCTTGCCCGAAGTCACAATGGGCACAGGTTCCGTAACGGCTACGGCTTCTGCCTTAAAAGAAACTGCATCTTGTAAAATTGGTCTAGCTACAAGGTATTCTTCATAGGGTCCGTCATCATCACATGACACCAATGCTGATGTGGCAATTACACACAAAACAAAAAAGAAATTTCTCATCGTCTTTAAATTTAAACGGTTGTACCCTATAGATTAAAGTTACCGCTAATAGTTGCGTTATCAACTAGTTAAATTTACGACACCTCATTAAAACCTACACCATCCTTATACATATAGTATGCAGGTACTTTACTCAACATTACAGTAAACAATACACCAATACAACATAAAACAAAGCCCAATTGTGCCACAAACGACATGACCAATACCAGACCAAAAATGACCAGCCAATTTTTGTTGCCTAACGTAAAACTTGCCTTAACCATTTCTAATGCCGACAGATCATTTGAGAACGCTAAAAAAGCGGGCAGTAATGACATAGGCACTATCAAATAGAACACACCTAACCCACAAGCAAGCCCACCTAAAAGTGAGAGTCCTAAAAGATATAAGGACAAAATGAATACTTTACCCAATCTACCTTCCTTAAAAAAATAAAAGTAGTCATCATTAGCAACCTCATCCATATCCTTTTGCTTACAAATCTTTAGAAAAGCCGCATTCAACGCCAACGCCATAGTGGTAATAACCAACAGCAAAACAGGAAGCAAAATTACCATTGCAATGACCATCATTGGCGGTAGTTCATTCTGTTCCAGCGCTTCACGATCCGTAATTCCGGCAGCTATCATTGGCACGTAAAACAAAATATAAAATGGCAGTATTACTACAAATGTCAACAATAATGTAATGAAGCCCTGTAGCCACACTTTTTTAAAAAGTTCTATTGATCTGCTAAAAATGGTACCAAAGTCTAGATTTGGTCTACTTTGTATGTGCTGTGCAAGGTTTTCTAAATTCATAGGAGTAAGTGGTTATTTTTAATGTTAAATCTAAATAATTAATAAGCGCAAAGCTTAAACTATACCTAAATAATCATGTCATCTTGTCATATTTTTGATTATAATAGTATCTTTGCCATCCAAATTATTTTATACGCAACGTATTACAAAAATGGAGAAAACCATAGACGAAAATGTGCAGGGCACAACTTTGGTAGTAGAAGGAAAAGAGACGAACAAACGTAATCTTTATATTGAGAGTTACGGTTGTGCCATGAACTTTTCGGACAGTGAAATTGTAGCTTCTATACTAGCGACCGAAGGTTTTAACACCACCCAAACGTTAGAAGAAGCAGATTTAGTACTTGTAAATACATGTTCTATTAGAGATAAAGCTGAACAGACTATACGTAAAAGACTTACGGAATACAATAAAGTAAAAAAATCTAGACCCCATTTAAAAGTTGGTGTTCTTGGCTGTATGGCAGAAAGATTAAAAGACAAGCTTTTAGATGAAGAAAAAATAGTGGACATGGTCGTTGGACCAGATGCCTACAAAGATCTACCCAACTTGATTAAAGAAGTAGATTCTGGCAGAGATGCTGTTAACGTCATTCTTTCCAAAGATGAAACTTATGGTGATATTGCACCGGTTAGATTAAACACCAACGGCGTAACGGCTTTTGTATCTATCACCAGAGGATGCGATAATATGTGCACCTTTTGTGTAGTCCCTTTTACCAGAGGTAGGGAAAGAAGTAGAGACCCACAGTCCATTCTAGCCGAAATACAAGAGCTTTCGCAAAAGGGTTTTAAAGAAATTACATTACTTGGTCAAAATGTAGATAGTTATTTATGGTATGGCGGCGGACTCAAGAAAAATTTTGAAAATGCATCTGAAATGCAAAAAGCCACCGCTACCAATTTCTCTAAACTTTTAGATATGGTAGCACTTGCCTACCCTAAAATGCGTATACGTTTTTCAACATCCAACCCTCAAGATATGACCTTGGATGTTATAAAGACTATGGCGGCACATAAGAATATTTGCAACCATATTCACCTACCCGTTCAAAGTGGAAGCAATCGTATACTAAAGGAAATGAACCGCTTACACACTATTGAAGAGTATTTTGAACTCATAGATAACATTAGAAAAATAATACCTGACTGCGCTATTTCCCAAGATATCATTAGCGGTTTTCCAACAGAAACAGAAGAAGACCATGCCGACACCTTAAAAGCGCTTGAATATGTAAAATATGACTTTGGTTACATGTACGCCTACTCTGAAAGACCGGGTACTTTAGCAGGTAGAAAAATGGAAGATGATGTTCCTGAACCTATAAAAAAGAGACGTCTTTCTGAAATTATAGCCCTACAAAGAAGCCACTGTCAATTTAGAACGGAAAAGCACGTAGGTAAAATTCAAGAAGTCCTGATCGAAGGAACCTCTAAAAAATCCGAAAATGAGTGGATGGGCAGAAACTCTCAAAGCACCGTGGTTGTTTTTCCTAAGGAAAACTACAAAATTGGGGATTTTGTAAATGTTCAAATCAATGATTGCACTTCAGCAACCTTAAAAGGTGTTGCTGTTGGGTACTCTGACAATAATTAACTTTTAGTAGCCATTTTATATGGAAAGCATACAAAGTATAAAACAACGTTTTGAAATTATTGGGCAAGACCCAAAATTGAATCGTGCTTTAGAAAAAGCAATGCAGGTTGCCGCAACAGATATTTCTGTTTTGGTTACCGGTGAAAGCGGTGTAGGCAAAGAATCGATCCCAAAAATTATTCATTCGCTTTCTCACAGAAAGCATGCTAAATATATTGCGGTCAACTGTGGAGCCATACCGGAAGGCACTATAGACAGTGAACTTTTTGGTCATGAAAAAGGTGCTTTTACAGGTGCAACACAAACCAGAAGTGGCTATTTTGAAGTTGCCGATGGCGGTACCATATTTTTAGATGAGGTTGGCGAGCTACCTTTAACCACACAGGTTCGTTTATTACGTGTATTGGAGAACGGAGAATTTTTAAAAGTTGGCTCTTCCCAAGTTCAAAAAACAGATGTACGCATTGTTGCCGCCACAAATGTTAATATGTTCGAGGCGATTAAAAAAGAACGCTTTCGCGAAGATCTTTATTACCGACTAAGTACCGTTGAAATCAACATACCACCTTTACGTGAACGCCAAGACGATATTCATTTATTGTTCAGAAAATTTGCATCTGATTTTAGTCAGAAATACAAGATGCCCACGATCAGACTAGATGACCATGCCGTTTCTTTACTTACCAAATATAGGTGGCCGGGTAACATACGTCAGTTAAGAAATATTGCTGAACAAGTGTCTGTTCTTGAAGAAAACAGAGCAATAACAGCATCTACCCTGCACGGATATTTACCTAACAACAATTCAAGCAATTTACCTGCGGTAGTTTCCAATTCTAAATCTGAAAGTGATTTCAGCAACGAAAGAGAAATCCTATACAAGGTTTTGTTCGATATGAAAGGCGACCTTAACGACCTTAAGAAGTTGACCATGGAGCTACTTAAGAACAATGATTCTCAAAAAGTTCAAAAAGAGAATGAAAACCTTATACGTAAAATCTATGGTAATGAAGATGATGAAGATGTTGATTTTGATCATGACACCCAAGATGACACTTCTTTAAACGTTCTGCACTTACCCGAACCTAAAAACGAAGAAGCATCTATTATTCAAGATTCTTACGAAGACAAATATCATTTTGCCGAAGAAATTCAAGAAGAAGAAACCCTATCTTTACAGGAGAAAGAGGTAGAATTGATTAAAAAGTCATTAGAAAGAAACAGAGGAAAAAGAAAGGCAGCCGCAACTGAGTTAGGTATTTCTGAGCGCACACTTTACCGCAAAATAAAACAATACGACCTTTAACATTAAATGAATCGCATTTCAATGAGATATCTTAAACAATCCATACTATACCTACTACCTATATTTTTATTTTTAAGTTGTGGTGTATACAATTTCACTGGCGGAAATGTGGGTGAAGCAAAAACCTTTAAGGTCAATTATTTTCAAAATTATGCCACTCAAAGTCCTGGTTCTACTTTTGAACCTGGTATGGATAGAGACTTCACACTTGCATTGCAAGATAGAATTCAAAACCAAACCAGCTTAGAATTGATCAGTACGGGCAATCCACATTTACTATACGAAGGTGAAATTACAGAATATAAAATTTCACCAATGTCTGCAACTGCAGCGCAAACAGCAGCTCAAAACAGACTTTCTATACGGGTTAAAGTCAGGTTTTACAATCAATTGAAAGAAGATGCCGCGTTTGACCAAAGTTTTTCTTTCTTTTACGACTACCCTGCAGACACACAGTTAGCAACTATAAAAAGTGAAGCCCACGAGGTAATTTTTGAAAGACTAACCCAAGATATTTTCAACGCCTCTTTGGCAGACTGGTAATTACATGAACGTTAAGGACTTTACATATTTTCTAGAAAACCCTACCAAAGTGGTAGAACCCATTCATACCAAACATTTAGAAGATATTATAGCCGAGTATCCTTATTTTCAAGCTGCACGGGCACTTCACTTAAAAGGACTCAAAAACTTAAACAGCTACAAATACAACAAAGCTCTAAAAACAACGGCTGCTTTTACGACAGATAGAGATGTGCTTTTTGATTTCATTACATCTAGAGACTTTTTACAATATGATACAGCTACGGCAACTATTGCCGAAATTGAGGTCAATAACGCCATTGAAGTTCAAGAAGAAAATAAAGACCTAACAATAGTTCATTCAACTGAAACTAAAGAAAACACAGATTCTCTTGACATTTCTGATGAAGTAATTACCACAAATGAAAGTAGCCCCACTGAAGAAACTGAAGACCTGAATGACACCACTAAAGAAGCACCTACAACTTCTTTAATTACACCATCTCAAGACAACCCCCTACCACAAGACGAAAAAGATGCAGAGCAAATTTTGGATCCGGAGTTGTTTCAATCTAAAAACCCTGATAATACCGAAGAAGAAAATGCGCTAGACATTGGAAAACCTCTAACTTTTGATGCCAAAGAGAAGTATTCTTTTTCAGAGTGGTTAAGCCTTGCCTCCAAAAAACCTTTAGAAAAATCAGTTGAAGAAGATTCCACTCCTTCAAAAGAGGACGACACCAAAAAGCAACAAACCGTTATTGCAGAAAACAAGGTAGAGGCAGAAAGCCAAAATACAGACAGTGTCAAAGAAAAAAAGACAACAGACAAACCTGTAAAAAAACCAAGGGTAAAAAACGAGGCCATCAAAAAGAAATATGATCGTATTGACAAGTTCATAGCTTCCAACCCCAAAATTGTACCTACGGAACAAAGTACAACCATAGACATTTCACAGTCATCTACCATTAACCAGAACGAGCTAATGACAGAGACTTTAGCAAGGGTTTACCTAGAACAAAAAAAGTATAAAAACGCTATTCAGGCCTACAAAATTTTAAGTTTGAAATATCCAGAAAAAAGTAGTTTCTTTGCAGACCGAATTAAGGCGGTAGAAAAATTACGAAAAGATAATAAATAATTTAGAATGAGTACATTTTCAATTTTCCTAATACTTATCATAGTCGTTTGCTTATTGTTGGTATTAGTGATCATGGTACAGAACCCAAAAGGTGGCGGACTTTCCTCTTCTTTTGGCGGAGGTGGAAACCAAGTAGTTGGCGGAGTAAAAAAAACAGGTGACTTTTTAGATAAGAGTACTTGGACGCTAGCTGGTTTATTAATAGTTTTAATTTTAGCATCTAACATTGCACTTAAAGGCAATTTTGGCGATGCAGATTCTAAATTATTACAAGGTGACGACATTGAAACCGTAGTTCCTGAAACATTACCTGAGGAGGTAACACCACCAGTTACAAATGAAGCTACGCCTTCAGATAGTTTATAGACTACACACTACAATACATTTAAAATGCCAGCTTATGACAAGCTGGCATTTTTTGTTTACAATTTGTCAGTAAAAAGGCAATGGCATAATTTCTGCCTTTACATATGCACAAAACTAAAAATCAATTTAAAAATTAATAATTATGGCTAAAGTTAATATCAAACCATTGGCAGACCGAGTTCTTATTGAGCCAATGGCAGCTGAGACTAAAACTGCATCTGGACTTTACATTCCTGATACCGCAAAAGAAAAACCACAGAAAGGTAAAGTTGTTGCTGTGGGTCCTGGTACAAAAGATGACAGTGTTACCGTTAAAGTTGGAGATACAGTTCTTTACGGAAAGTACGCCGGTACCGAATTAAAATTAGAAGGTACGGACTACTTGATGATGAGAGAGAGTGATATTCTAGCTATTATCTAAAAATAGCATTTGGCTTGGGCATAAAACCTAAGACCTTTTAATTTTCACGAAATAGATAATTAATAATTTTAATGACCTAAGACATATCATTGGGTCAAAATTTAAACAACAAATAAAAATGGCAAAAGATATTAAGTTTGATATAGATGCTAGAGACGGCCTTAAAAGAGGTGTTGATGCATTGGCAAACGCAGTAAAAGTAACATTAGGACCAAAAGGTAGAAACGTTATTATCAGCAAATCATTCGGAGCTCCACAAGTAACTAAAGATGGTGTTACCGTAGCAAAAGAAATTGAATTAGAGAACCCATTAGAAAACATGGGTGCTCAAATGGTAAAAGAAGTTGCTTCTAAAACCAATGATTTAGCAGGTGACGGTACTACTACCGCTACAGTTCTTGCTCAAGCTATCGTAAAAGAAGGCTTAAAGAACGTTGCTGCAGGTGCAAACCCTATGGATTTAAAGAGAGGTATTGATAAGGCTGTTGAAGCTATCGTTGCCGATTTAGCCAAACAATCTAAAAAAGTAGGTGATTCTTCCGAGAAAATTAAGCAAGTTGCCTCTATCTCTGCCAACAACGATGAAACTATTGGTGATTTGATCGCTCAAGCTTTCGGTAAAGTTGGTAAAGAAGGTGTAATTACCGTTGAAGAAGCCAAAGGAACAGATACTTACGTTGATGTTGTTGAAGGTATGCAGTTTGACAGAGGATATCTTTCTCCTTACTTTGTTACCGATTCAGAAAAAATGGTTTCTGAATTAGACAGCCCATACATCTTGTTGTTCGACAAGAAAATTTCTTCAATGAAAGACTTATTACCAGTATTGGAGCCAGTAGCTCAATCTGGTAAGCCATTATTAATCATAGCTGAAGATGTCGATGGTGAAGCATTGGCTACATTGGTAGTGAACAAATTAAGAGGTTCTTTAAAAATTGCTGCCGTTAAAGCTCCAGGTTTTGGTGACAGAAGAAAGGCAATGTTAGAAGATATCGCAATTTTAACTGGTGGTACGGTTATTTCTGAAGAAAGAGGTTTCTCTTTAGACAACACTACTTTAGACATGCTAGGTACTTGCGAAAAAGTACAGATAGATAAAGACAACACTACTATTGTAAATGGTGGCGGTGTTGCAAAAGATATCAAAACTAGAGTTAACCAGATCAAATCTCAAATAGAGACAACTACCTCTGATTATGATAAGGAAAAACTTCAAGAGCGTTTGGCTAAATTAGCCGGTGGTGTTGCCGTACTTTATGTTGGTGCTGCTTCTGAAGTTGAAATGAAAGAGAAAAAAGATAGAGTTGATGATGCTTTACACGCTACAAGAGCAGCCGTTGAAGAAGGTATTGTTGCCGGTGGTGGTGTTGCATTGGTAAGAGCAAAATCTGTTCTTTCTAAAGTGTCAACCGATAATGAAGATGAGGCTACAGGTCTACAAATTGTAGCTCGTGCCATTGAAGCTCCTTTAAGAACTATCGTTTCTAACGCAGGTGGTGAAGGTTCAGTAGTTATCGCCAAAATACTTGAAGGTAAAGGTGATTATGGATACGATGCCAAGTCTGAAAAGTATGTTGAAATGATGAAAGCAGGTATCATCGATCCTAAGAAAGTAACTAGAGTAGCATTAGAAAATGCAGCTTCTGTTTCTGGAATGATCCTTACTACTGAATGTGCTTTAACAGATATTAAAGAAGATGCTCCAGCTATGCCTCCAATGGGTGGCGGTGGCGGAATGCCAGGCATGATGTAAAAGCCCCTAAATCCCCAAAGAGGACTTTAAAATTTAAACCGCTCTTGAAATATCGAGAGCGGTTTTTTTCATTTTAAATATGAGCAACAAAAAAACCACCTTCTTTATTTACAGAAGGTGGTTTTAATGTCCAAAACAGTATGCCTTCTAAAGGCAATAACTAGACTACTTCTTTCTAGGAGCAGCTTTTGGAGCAGCCTTTTTACCAGCTTTTGCCGGTGCAGGCTTTGCAGCTGGTTTCCCTGCTGATTTTGCTTGTGCCATTGGTATAGAATTTAAAAATAAATCTATAGCTAATGTATTTCAGATTTTGATCGGTGATTATTTTGTTGGCAAAAGATTAACTAAAATTTCACCCATTTTTTTCTTTTCAAAACCTCACTCTAAACCAAGCAATTATCTAGTTACCATCATGATGTTGACCATCATCAGAATTGTCTTCCCTATATCTACAACAAGGATGCACACTATTATAAGCTTCTTCTGTTGCTTTTAATTCTTTGGTATCATGACCAACGGCAACGATAGCCGTTTTTATTTTCATTGCATCGGTTTTGCGCTCATCCATTATAATATCCAACTGGTGCGTTGGTATGCTCCAGTTTGCATACTTTACCCCTTTCACATTCAGCGCAGCTTCTTCAATACGCTCTTTACACATGGCGCATTTACCATTGACATCAAATGTCATTTTCTTATTCTTCTCTTGTGCATAGGTTATCACGGCAATTAGCATCATTGCAATGGATAAAATAGTTGTTTTCATAGTATGTATATTAATTGATAAATTAAATTTTAAATCTAAAGCCTGCATAGAACATTCTACCCATAATTGGCGCAAACACTATTGTAGTATCAAAATTTGGACCAAACGGATCATCTGCCCCTAAAACAGGGTTGTCTTGCTGTACATCAGAAAGGTTTTCACCTCCTACATATACCTCAACACTTTTTGAGAACACCTTGGTAATTTGAGCATTCATATGGTTATAAGGCGATGAAAACTCAGCCAACTGGTACGCTACAGGGTTGCTACTTGTATCCGGTAGTCTTTTCTTACCCATACTATGCAAGGTATAATCAAATTTCCACTGAGATCCGTTCTCCTTGGCTTCGGTTTCATACCCTAAATTAACAAAAAATCGATGTTGCGCCAGTAAGGGTTTTTGAAGGTTTCCGCTTCTATAGTCTGTTGAAACATCATAGAATTTATATGATGTTCTTAAGTCTAAACGTGGTAATAGTTCATAATTCACCTCAACCTGAAAACTTTTGGCACTACTATCACCATCTAAATTGTAGAAAGAAACTTCCTGAGGGTTCTCCCAATCTACTACTACCTGATTCTTAAAATCAGTGATGTAATAATCTAAAGTAATATCACCTTTTTTGTTCAAAAAATTAAATCCTTGTAAAAAACTTACTCCATAATTCCATGCATCTTCCGGCTCCAAACCATAAACTTCACCATCTGTACTGGCAATATTGATGGTTCTTGCAGAGCCAAATAGCTGCTGATTCTCGGCAAAAATATTGGCTGCCCTTTTACCTCTACCAAAAGACCCCCGTAAACTTCCTTTTTCCCATGGTGTATACCTAATGTGAAACCTAGGTGTCACAAATGTTCCCAATCTATTATGATTATCTACACGTAAACCTGCGGTTAAACTCACTTTTTCTAAATTCTCATAACTATACTCCATAAATGCACCTACAGAATTATCTACTCTAGAGTAATCTGTTGCCGACACCAATTCATCATAGCCATCGTAAGCGAAAGTAATACCGGTTTTGAACTTACTTCTAGTATCACCTATAATAGAATTGAATATGAGGTTGCTATACAAACTTTCATGGGTAATATCATAGGTTCTAAATCCAAAGTAGGAATCTTGTTTATGTAAACTGTAAGAAGTTTGAAAACCCAGACTTTGAAAAGGCAATTCCGGAAAAACATAACCTAACTTAATTGACGTATCAAACCGGCGGGTTTTGATTTCACTTCCCCACACTTCGGCTTCGCTCAGTGCAGGAATTTCGGCTTCGCTCAGTGACCTATTTCCACCATCTACTCTATCCGTATCTGGCTCAAAATCCACTTGCCCTACTTGTTTTTCATCATTCAAAAAACGAATATTGAAGAAACTAACCCATCCTTTTTCGGCATCTTGATATTGCCATCTGTTCATTACATTTAATTGCTTACCCAAGGGTGCATCTAAAAATCCGTCATTATTGTCATCCTCTTTTTGCGTTCTGGTATTACCATGAACATAAAGTCCTGTGCTCAACTTTTCCGTTAACTTTCTATTGAAATGGGTATTCAATTCATAACGCCCATTTTGATTTACATATCCATTTACAAATACGGCATTATCGGTTAACGGCTTTACGAGCTCTGTATTTATTTGCCCTGAAATACTTTCATAGCCATTAACAACACTACCAGCCCCTTTGGTTATTTGAATACTTTCTATCCATGTACCTGGTGTAAACGTTAAGCCATAAGCTTGTGATGCACCGCGCACCATTGGAATATTCTCTTGGGTTATCAATAAATACGGACTGGTTAAACCCAACATTTCAATTTGCTTGGTTCCCGTTAGCCCATCGGACAGGTTCACGTCTATAGCCGGATTGGTTTCAAAACTTTCCGCCAAATTACAACAGGCCGCTTTTAAAAGCTCATCGCTGTTTACCGTAATCACATTCTGCGGACTAAAATAGGTTTTCTGAATAGCATCACGCTCTTGTTGCACCACCACCTCATCTAGCTCGTTTGAAGGTTTTAAACTAATACGAATTGTCTTAGGTTCATTTATAACCAACGTATCACTTTCAAAACCTACATAACTAATAATTAATTTATTATGCCCTATTAAATAAGGTATGGAAAATTCACCATCAAAATTAGTTACCACTCCCGTTTGGGAATCTTGCCAATACACATTGGCACCAGAAAGACCAAGCGCATTTGAGCCTTCTGAATCTAAGACCACACCGTCCACCTTTTCTTGTTCTTGCGAAAATATAAAAGCAGGCAGCATAGCCGTTATTAGTATTACTATATATTTATTCATTATTTTTTTTCGAAGTATTTCATTTCATTTATTCCCTAATCTGTGCATCCTGTACACTAAGACATAAAATTTAAATATTGAGACCATGCCAACTACATGAGTTCCAGCAAGGAATATTTAACTTTTAACGGGTATCTACCATTTACGACATGGCATTAAATACCATTATCAATTGGAATCAAATTAAAAAAACTTCGTGAAGAATATGTAAATCCTCTGTGAGTATAGGATGAGGATTTACATTACAAAGAATATCATATTCCGTTTCTACAAACAAGCCTACATAGGTACTAGCATAAGAATATAAAAATATCTTTATGGGAAAATCTAAATCTGTTTCATGATAAGTCAAATCATCTTGCCCTTGCATGGTAAACACTTCATTATCACAACAAGGCTTTTTATCTTCAATTGGCCCATCACTTGTTGACATAGCATCTAACCCCAAACAACAATCATCTGCATGTGTAAATACACCAACATCCATAACACGCCCCATACAAAGATGCTTCTCTACCGTCCACGAAATAGTGGACAACAACAACAACAACAACAACAACAACAACAGAAACACCATTGTCAAGGAAAACAACTTATGAAACAAATTTTTCATGACTACAAAGTTACAGATTATAAAAAATTAAAAATCACATATTTAATGAAATTTAGTACAAGGCATTAAATCCTTAGTAATTTCATTAAGAAATATTGCAAAACATATACGATAAAAACTTTTTTCAAGTTAAAAGCACTGAACACATTAACGTAATAACCAATAACTAAATTTTTAACAATTATGAAAAAACAATTAAAAACCACTTTTCTTATTTGCACTATTGCGCTTTTTATAGGCAGTTGTAGTTCAGACGACGGATCTGTTTTTGACACCCCAATACCAGATAACACTGGCGGTGATGATGGCGATGACACTGATGAACCGGAGGTAGCAACAATAGTTTTCAATGAGGCCGTACCTTCATCGAACATAACTTCTGCCTCTGCTAGTGGAGAAGCGGGCACGAATGTAACCGGTAGGGTTATTTTTACCTCAGATGCCACTACTCAACGTAGAATGTATATTACACAAAATTACTTAGGTCAAGGTGAAATGCCTTTTAGCTCTTTTGATTTGGAAAGTGATGATCTTGACAAAGCACTGAAAGCGGACGGCTCTATAGATTTAGATGGCGCCACCAAGAAAGAAATAGATTTTTCATTTCCACTTCCTGTGCCAGATATTGAAAACGGTGAAATTGTTTACTCATTTTGGACCACTACAGGCAAAGGTGATTTTCGAGATAGCTCAAAAAGATTGGCATTAGGAGTAGGTCAAATTACAGTTACCGTAGGTACAGGCGCAAACCCTGTAGCTGCAGTTAGGGAATTTACGGATATTAAACTATTTGCCCCCGCACAAGATGGATCAACGGAATCTTTTTTTTCCCTATTAAATGAAACTGTATATAGAATTGATGTGGGACCTGAGTTTAGAGCTTTCTGGGATTTTGGATACTACTACGGTGCTTCCGGCCCTTCTGCCGGCGACAACGCTTCTTTTGCTTCAACGGAACAATATGATGCTTCTTTTGGATTTGATGTTGAAGGACTTAAGCCTGGCGCAGAGGAAGAGAATGCCGCTACCGAAACATTGAACCAAATGTTTTTTGCAACTTCTACAACAATAGATGTCGCAGCATTTGATGCAATAGCCTTAAACAGTGAATTAAATTTTATTACAAGTTCTAGCGCCCAAAAAATCACGAACTTAAGTGTAGGCGATATTATTGAATTTGTAGATAACTACGGCAAAAAAGGTTTAATTAAAATTACAGCCATAGAACCTGGCTTCAACAATAACGATTTTATTGAATTCGATGTAAAGATTCAACCATAATCTTAAATCATAATCATATATTGAAAAAGAGGATGTTTAAATACATCCTCTTTTTTTGTTTTAGAGTCTATTGTTACACAGTAACAATATGTATTTTTGTCAAAAAAAAGGTATGTTCAATTTATTGCGCCCTCAAGTAAGCTCCATTATAGACTCAAACAAAACTCCAGATGCAAAAATGCTAGCCATTTGTGAACTTCTAAAGGCCGAAGTACCACATTATGATTGGGTAGGGTTTTATTTTAAAAACGGGGACAAGCGCGAGCTAAAACTAGGCCAATACGCCGGTGCACCAACAGACCATACCATTATTCCTTTTGGCAAAGGCATTTGCGGGCAGGTTGCAGAAAGTAATGAAAATTTTGTGGTGCCAGACGTACAGGCCCAAGACAACTATATAGCCTGCAGTATTACCGTGAAATCAGAAATAGTTATACCCTTATTTTTAAATGGCGAAAACATTGGGCAAATAGACATAGATTCCAATACTCCAGACCCATTTACAAAGGCAGATGAGACCTTTTTGGAATTCGTTAATTTTGAAGTAGCCAAAATTCTTTAAAACTTTAGGGTTTTTGTTGATAAACTACGCCATTTTGTAACCGCAAAAAAATTACTTTTGCTTGCTTATTAAAAACATTTAAGCATCATACAATGAGCAGTGTAAAAAAAGCGTCTTCAGCCTTAATTTCAGTTTTTCATAAAGACGGATTAGAGCCGATAGTAAGAAAATTTCAAGAATTAGGAATCACTATTTACTCCACTGGAGGAACCGAAAAATTCATCACTGATTTAGGAATAGACGTTGTTCCGGTAGAGGATGTAACAAGCTACCCTTCTATTTTAGGAGGAAGAGTTAAAACTTTACACCCAAAAGTATTTGGCGGTATTTTAAACAGACAGGATAACGAAAGTGATGTTGCACAGTTGGCAGAGTTCGAAATTCCGCAAATAGACATTGTTATTGTGGATCTGTATCCGTTTGAAAAAACGGTTGCCAGTGGTGCTTCTGAGCAAGATATCATTGAGAAGATAGATATAGGTGGTATTTCGCTTATACGTGCCGCAGCCAAGAACTTTAAAGATGTTACTTGCGTTTCCTCTATGGAAGATTATGCTGATTTTCTTGAAGTTATTTCTGCAGATAACGGAAACATTAGCTTAGAAGATAGAAAGCGTTTTGCCGCTAAATCTTTCAATGTTTCCTCCCACTACGATACTGCTATTTTCAATTATTTCAACCAAAACCATGATTTAGCCGCGCTTAAAGTCAGTGAAACTTCCGGTAAGGTTTTACGCTACGGAGAAAACCCTCACCAAAAAGGATTCTTCTTTGGTGATTTTGATGCAATGTTCTCCAAGCTTCACGGTAAAGAATTATCATATAACAATCTATTGGATGTTGACGCAGCTGTAAACTTAATGCTAGAGTTTAAAAATGACGCACCAACCTTTGCTATTTTGAAACATAACAATGCTTGCGGACTAGCACAAAGAGACACGTTACACCAAGCTTATGTAGACGCTTTAGCCGGTGACCCCGTATCTGCTTTTGGCGGTGTTTTAATCAGTAACAAAGAAATTGATAAGGCTACAGCAGAGGAAATACATAAATTATTCTGCGAGGTAGTTATAGCTCCAAGCTACAATGCTGAGGCATTGGAAATTTTAAAAGGAAAGAAAAACAGAATCATCTTGATCCAAAATGAAGTTGACATGCCAGAAATGCAAGTAAGAACTTGTTTAAACGGTATGCTTCTTCAAGAAAAAGATCATAAAACAGATGCTATTGCTGACCTTACGAATGCAACTACCACTAAACCTACTGATCAAGAGTTAGAAGATTTAATTTTTGCATCAAAACTTTGTAAGCATACAAAATCCAATACCATTGTTTTAGCCAAAAACAAACAACTTTGCGCAAGTGGTACCGGTCAAACCAGTAGAGTAGATGCCTTGAACCAAGCAATACACAAAGCAGAGTCTTTTAATTTTGACCTTAAAGGTGCGGTTATGGCAAGTGATGCTTTCTTCCCGTTCCCAGACTGTGTTGAAATTGCCGATAAAGCAGGAATCACCAGTGTAATACAACCAGGGGGATCCATAAAAGACCAATTAAGCATAGATTATTGCAACGAACACAAAATTTCAATGGTGATGACAGGCACACGTCATTTCAAGCATTAATTTCATTACTTTTGTCGATGAAATACACCCTTTTATCTAAAATTTAAACATCACATATGGGATTTTTTGATTTCTTGACCGAGGAAATAGCTATAGATTTAGGTACAGCGAACACCCTTATAATTCATAATGACAAGGTAGTTGTTGACAGTCCGTCAATAGTTGCTAGAGATAGAATTAGCGGTAAAATCATTGCAGTTGGCAAAGAAGCCAACATGATGCAAGGAAAGACCCATGAAAATATCAAAACTATTAGACCATTGAAAGATGGTGTAATTGCTGATTTTGACGCTTCTGAGAAAATGTTGATGATGTTTATTAAGAACATTCCGGCATTAAAGAAAAAATGGTTTCCGCCAGCATTGCGTTTAGTTATTTGTATTCCTAGTGGAATTACAGAAGTAGAAATGCGTGCCGTAAAAGAATCTGCAGAACGTGTTAACGGTAAAGAGGTGTATTTGATCCACGAACCAATGGCAGCAGCTATTGGTATAGGTTTAGACATTATGCAACCAAAAGGTAACATGATTGTTGATATAGGGGGTGGTACTACTGAAATTGCCGTAATTGCACTTGGTGGTATTGTTTGTGATAAGTCTGTTAAAATTGCAGGTGATGTATTTACCAACGACATTATTTATTACATGCGTACCCAGCATAACCTTTATGTAGGTGAAAGTACTGCAGAAGCCATTAAAATAGAAATAGGTTCGGCAACCGAAGACCTACAATCTCCGCCAGATGAGAAGTCGGTTCAGGGACGCGATCTTTTAACAGGAAAGCCAAAACAAGTTCAAATTTCATATAGAGAAATAGCTAAAGCTCTTGACAAATCTATTTTGCGTGTAGAAGATGCGGTAATGGAAACATTATCCCAAACTCCACCAGAATTAGCTGCCGATATTTACAATACAGGTATTTATCTTGCCGGTGGTGGCTCTATGCTACGTGGTCTGGATAGAAGGCTATCACAAAAAACCGATCTACCTGTGTATATCGCGGAAGATCCTTTACGTGCAGTTGTTCGTGGTACCGGTATTGCATTAAAAAATCTAGAACGCTATAAGAGTATATTGATCAAGTAAGAAGTTCTTTTTTTAAGAATAACTTTTTAACTTCACGATAAACAACCTTTAGTAAAGTTTAAAAATCATTTAATAGTGGTTATGATGATGTTTTACAAGTTAATACTTGTTAGAACTTAACTAACGAGAGTTAATTTCAAATCTCAATTATTGAGTAAAAATTTAGAGGTGAATGCAGCAGATCATAAATTTTTTAATTAGGAATAAGATTTTCTTACTATACCTTTTTTTGCTCTTTATTTCATTCATTTTCACATTTCAATCGCATTCGTACCATCAATCTAAATTTTTAAATTCCTCCAACTATATTACTGGAAGTATATATACATTCTCAGATAATATAACTTCTTATTTTGGATTAAGGGAAGAAAACAACAGGCTGGTAGAGGAAAACAAACGACTTAGGGATAGGCTATTCAACAACGTATTACTATCGCCTTCAAGAATAGATTCTACTTCTGTTAATTATGAAATAATTAGGGGCAGGGCAATTAATAACAGCTATGCCGATCAACGTAATTATATAACTATCAATAAAGGTGAAAACGATAGTATTGCACAAGATATGGGTGTTATAACTGATAAAGGTATTCTTGGCATCGTGGAAAACACGTCAAATAATTTTTCTACCGTGCAGAGTATTTTAAGTGACAAATCTACCATAAACGCTAAAATCAAAAACTCTAACCACTTTGGATCTTTAGTTTGGGAAAACACGACCGACTATAATGTTGTTCAACTAATTGACATTCCAAGATTGGTGCCGTTAACCATTGGCGATACCATTGTAACGGGAGCCATGAGTAGCATTTTCCCGGAGAATATACCCATAGGAACCATTAAAAGTTTTGATTTGGACAATTCTAAAAGTTTCTACTTTATTAATGTAGAACTGTTCAATGACATGACCAATATTGGGACTATATATATCATTAAAAATTTAAATCGCAAAGAAGTTTTAGAACTAGAAGCAGAAACAGAGGCCAATGATCAATAGTACGACATTTTTAATTGTACTCCGATTTATTTTATTGGTACTGGTACAAGTACTAGTATTCAATAAATTGAATTTTTTTGGGTATATAAACCCACTGGTTTACATTCTCTTTCTTTACTGGTATCCTATCAAACAAAATAGAACTACCTTTATACTTCTATGTTTTTTCTTAGGTCTTTGCATAGATATTTTCTCTGACACACTTGCCATTAACGCAGCGGCCACAGTAACCATAGCCTATTTAAGACCAACCATAATGCGTTTTGTCTTTGGTGTCAATTATGAATTTCAAAGTTTTAAGTTAAACAATAGCACTAAGGCACAACAATTTACGTTTTTAGCGTTATTGATTATAATACATCACTTGGTATACTTCACTTTAGAAATTTTCAGCTTTGCAAATAGCTTGTTAATTTTACAAAAAACAGTCGTAGTGGGTATTTCCACGTTGATATTAGGCATTTTGTTCAGTACGTTATTCAGCACTAAAAAAGAATGAGAAAAATTCTTTTATCATCTATTATCATTGTAATCGCAATTACCTTTTTGGGAAGGCTATCCTATTTGCAAATTTTCAGTTTTTCTGCAGAACAGGTTTTAGAAGACCCGGCAATTAAAGCTATTTATGATTATCCAGAACGTGGCTACATATACGATCGTAATGGTCATCTATTGGTAGGTAATGACCCTGCTTATGACGTCATGGTCATACCAAGGGAAGTAAAGGCTCTGGACACTTTAGAGTTCTGTGGGCTTTTAGGCATAGAAAAAGAAAAATTCGTTGAAAAATTAAGAAAAGCAAGAGTATACTCCCCTAGACTTCCTTCTGTACTTGTACCTCAACTATCAAAACAAGATTATGCTAAGCTCCAAGAGAAAATGCGTAAATACAAAGGTTTCTATATTCAAAAAAGATCTTTACGTTATTACGACACACCCAGTGCAGCCAATGTTCTTGGGTATATAAGCGAGGTAAACGAAGGAGATCTTGCCGTCAACAAGTATTATGTACAAGGTGAATTAAAAGGCAGAACTGGAGTAGAACGTTATTACGAAGACCTTTTAAGAGGAAGAAAGGGTGTGCAATACATACAAAAAGACAGATTTAATAGAGATATTGGTCCATATAAAAATGGGGAATTAGATACTTTACCTGAGCAAGGAAAACAAATTAGTATTACCATAGATAAAACCTTACAAGAGTATGGTGAAACCCTAATGAACGGAAAAAGAGGTGGTATTGTAGCTATAGAACCTTCTACAGGAGAAATTCTCTCCATGATTTCCGGGCCAACATACGACCCTGCATTATTGGTTGGTAGAGAACGTTCAAAAAACTATACTAAACTTTATAACGATACCATAGCGAACCCTACCTGGGACCGATCCATTCATGCACAGCAACCCCCTGGATCACCATTTAAAACGCTGAACGCACTCATCGCCCTTCAAGAAGGGGTTTTGGATGAGTCTACGACCATTCAGTGTTATCACGGTTTTTATGTGGGCAAGAAAAAAAGAGGCTGTCACTGTGGTGGAGGTTTAAGAAAACTAAATAACGGAATATCTCAATCATGCAACGCTTATTTTGCTGGTGCCTTCAGAAAAATATTCGAAAAATTCGAAACTACGGATGAAGCCATGGATGTGTGGGAAAAACACATGCGAAGCTTTGGTCTAGGCGATTATTTAGGTTACGATTTGCCATTTGGTCAAAGAGGTCGTATTCCTAGTAAAGAATATTATGACAAGTGGTATGGGGATAATAGATGGAGTTCGTCTTATATTATCTCAAATTCTATTGGGCAAGGTGAAATATTGGCAACTCCTGTACAATTAGCGAACATGACAGCGGCCATTGCCAACAGAGGGCACTATTTTACACCGCACATTTTAAAGAAAATTGAAGGCAAGGATATTACAGAACCAAAATTTACCGAAGCAAAGCACACAACGATCGACCCAAAATATTTTGAACCGGTAGTTCAAGGTATGGCAGATGTTTATGTAAGCGGTACTGCAAGATGGTTACAGATACCAGGAATAGAAGTAGCAGGAAAAACTGGTACGGCGGAGAATTTTACCAAAATAGATGGTGTACGTACCCAATTGACGGACCATTCCGTTTTTGTGGCATTTGCACCTGTAGACGACCCTAAAATTGCCATCGCCGTTTATATTGAAAATGGATACTTTGGCTCTAGATATGCTGGCCACATTGCCACGCTTATGATAGAGAAATACCTAAAAGGAGAAATTTCCAGAAAGGATTTGGAAAAAAGAATGTTGGAAAAAACATTGGAAGCCGAATACGCGAAACCCTACAGTGGGGAGGAGTTCAAAATAAACGAGCGTGTCTGGTAGAAGTATACTCAAAAGAATAGACTGGCTAAGTGTTTTCATCTATTTTGCACTGGTGCTCATTGGCTGGATCAATATATATTCCAGTACCTTTACAGATGACAGTAGTTCCATATTCGACATTGGTACCAGATATGGAAAGCAACTATTTTTCATAGGGGTAAGCCTAGTGACCATTGTTATTATCTTAGCATTGGAGGTCAATTTTTACGAAAGATTTTCTAGCCTCTTCTACCTTATTTCAATGGTTTCCCTACTTGGCTTGTTCGTATTTGGTAAAACCATTGCCGGAGCAACTTCCTGGTATGACCTTGGTTTTTTTAATTTGCAACCTTCTGAGCTAGCTAAAGTGGCTACTGCTTTAGCATTAGCAAAATACTTAAGTGATATACAAACAGATATCAAAAGAAGAAAAGATCAATTTTATGCGTTACTAATTATTATAGTACCCGCATTATTGATTATACCACAACCGGACCCTGGTAGCGCATTGGTATTCTTTGCCTTAATATTTGTCATCTTTAGAGAAGGCTTACCACTCTATTATTTAGTAGTGCTAGTAAGTTTAATTCTCGTATTTGTTATTACCCTAATGTATGGTACGGTTTGGCTTGTAATTGGTATGGTTTTATTTACCATAATTTTATTTGCACTAAAAAGGAAAACTTTAAAAATTCCCGTTATACCACTTAGCCTAACGTATGCTGCAGTTATACTTTTCTCCCTTTCGGTAAACTTTGTATTCAACAATGTTTTTGAACAACGCCATAGAGACCGTTTTGGGCTATGGTTAAGATTGGAGAAAGATCCAAAAAAATTGGAGCAAATTAGAAAGTCTATCGGATACAATACCTACCAATCTGAAAAAGCAATTGAGTCTGGAGGATTTTTTGGTAAAGGCTTTTTAGAAGGTACAAGAACAAAAGGTGACTTTGTACCTGAACAGGATACAGATTATATCTTTAGCACCGTTGGGGAAGAATGGGGCTTCTTGGGTACGGCTACCGTAATAATTCTGTTCTCGGTGTTGTTCCTAAGATTGATTTCATTGGCGGAACGTCAAAAAAATGATTTTGCCCGTATGTACGGTTACGGTGTCATATCTATCCTTTTAATTCATTATTTCATCAACATTGGAATGGTGATAGGTATTTTACCTACTATAGGTATACCCTTGCCTTTCTTTAGTTATGGGGGATCTGGTCTTTTATTCTTTACAATTTTACTTTTTATATTCTTAAGACTAGATACCAATAGATTAAAAGAAGGTTTTTAAAATTTCCAGCCCACCGTACTTTTACTCCCCTCAAAAGCACTTTGTTGTTTTTTTGATATTTGGTTAAAAAAATCAATACCCGTAGCTTTTTCAACTTCATCCACAGATACCACAAAATTTCTGAGCGATGTGAATTGGGGTTTATTGGGGATTAAAAAAGAAAGCGTGTATATCTTATCATCTTTTTTTCTGGCAATAATTTTATAGAAATAATCAGGAACATCAACACCTTCTTCCCCTATTTCTTCTAAACCTTTTTCCAATACGCCACCAGTAAATACATACAAAGTGCCATATTGTTTTGCCCACCGTCTTGTCTGTTGCTCTAAATCGTTCCAAATACCAGCATTGAACTCCCTATTTTGCGGACTTATATTACTGGTATAAAAGGTTTCATTGTAAGCTTGTAGGGAAAACCTACGATCACCAGCCGGTACCAAATGCCCGCGATCATAGCCAGACCCTTTATAATTACGCCAATCGGCAGATTTTGATGATACAAACGGGTCTTCAATAAAATATGGCCGCTTTCTATCATCATACGTCAAATGACTTTTATCCAACACATAGGCTACCCACTCTGCTTGCTCATATGGTTCATTATAAGACAGGGTAAAAAATGAATGATTTACAATTTCTCCTGTGGTGGACTCGGGTAACAACTCTTCTGGAAAATCATTGGGACCATTATCTGTATCGGTTTTTGAATACGTAGCCGGGGTATAAAAATTATCAAACAACCAAAAACCAACTACGCAAACAAGAATTAGAACGCTATAAATAGTTCTATTTTTATTACGGTATGCCATGCGCCAAAATTACCGTAATTTTGTAAGAATCAAAGCAATTTACCGACGAATAAAGCCAGTATAATAAGTCTAAAACGAAAGGAAATATTATGATGTTAACTTGGAAAGATGTTATTCATTTTTCAGTAAATGGTAATCCTGAACCAGACCAAAGGGTTGAAAAAACCGAACTGGAATGGAAAGATGTACTTACGCCCCAACAATTTAAAATTACTCGTAAAAAAGGAACCGAAGCCCCGCATTCAGGTGCCTTATGTTCTGCGCATGAAGCCGGCAAATATGAATGTGTTTGTTGTTCCACACCTTTATTCGATTCAACTATTAAGTTTGAATCCGGTACAGGATGGCCAAGCTTTACGCAACCTATTAAAGAAAACGCCATAAAATATCACAAAGACACCTCTTTTGGAATGATACGGGTAGAGGTTATGTGCAATACTTGCGATGCCCATTTGGGACATGTTTTTCCTGACGGGCCAGAACCAAGCGGATTACGGTACTGCATTAATTCTGAATCTATGCAATTAGAAAAGGAGGAAACTAATGGATAATACTAATTCTGAAGTTGCTACGGTTGGCGGTGGATGTTTTTGGTGTACAGAAGCTGTTTTTCAAGAAGTAAGAGGTGTTCATAAAGTAGTTTCAGGATATACCGGTGGCAAAGCCCCTGGAAGACCTACGTATAGAGAAATCTGTTCCGGTCTTACCGGACATGCAGAGGTTGTACAGATTACTTTTGATCCAGCTGTAATAACATATGAAGATATACTGATTATCTTCATGACCACGCATGACCCTACGACCTTGAATAGACAAGGGGCAGATACCGGAACGCAATACAGATCGGTAATTTACTATCACAATGCCAGTCAACAGCAAAAAGCAAATATGGTCTTAAGTGAAATGCAGAAGGTGTATGAAAAGCCCATTGTTACCGAGTTAAGTTCGCTTGGCATATTCTATGATGCAGAAGATTATCATCAAGATTATTATAAAAATAATTCTGAACAAGGATACTGCCAAGTGGTCATTAACCCTAAATTGGCAAAATTAAGGCAGCTACATGCAGATAAGCTGCTGAAATAATACACTGTTTTCTGCCTAACGATCATAAATTTCTATTTATCTATAGAAATTTTCCGCTCACCTATGAATGTCAATTTTACTTCATAGGTGAGTTTATTTTTGAGACATAGTAATCCTAAAATCCTACTTATTATGAAATCTCAAAAAACATTCTACTATATTGCCCTAGGTTTTTTTGCTATAGCGGTAATTGGCTCTATAATTAACTCCGTCATAAATTTTGATACTGTTTCAGAAACCTTCACTAAACTAGGCTATCCTATATATCTTATTTACATTTTAGGTGTTTGTCAGTTTATTGGTTTAACCATGATTTTGTTGAACAAATCTCACTGGACCTTAGAGTGGGTATACGCAGGTTTTTTCATGAACTACACCTTAGGTGCCTTAGCCCATTTAGCCGTTAAAGATGGTAACGGTGCATCTGCAGTAGTATGTATAGTGCTACTTTTTGTAACCTATATTCAAAGCAGAAAAATTCGAAATAGCAATAATGAATTAGCTGAATTTGGAAAACCACAATTCGCAAAATATATCTAACTCAAAAAAAAGCCGCTACATAAATATGTAGCGGCTTTAATAGCTTATTTAACTCTTTAATTCTTAACACTTGCCAATTTGCCTTGCTTAATGTTATTCATTTTTAAATCTTCCAAAACATTTACCGCTTCTTCAACGTAAACGTCTTTGGCTAGATTTTTATGCCATCTATTACGTTTTTCACGTAAAATTGAATCTTTTGTAAATAATTGTTCCTCATATCCTAAAGATTGAAAGGTAAGTTGTGAATCGTAATCCGTTAGCTTTTTAAAATAATCAGACTGTTCTTTATCCTTGTCTTTTTCTTCTTTATAGGTATCATAATTCAAAGAAATTTCCGTCTCGTCTTGTTCAGCCTTTAACCATTTGGCATTTTCTTCGATCAATTTAATTTGAGGACTGTTGGCCATACGTTTTTTACTATCGGCAATGGTTTTTTCGTAATCTATATAACCATCCCAAGCTTTATAATCCGCAGGAGTAATCTTATCCCACCCTAATGGATTGGATTGATCTCTTTCGCCTAAATCAATATAACTATATCTATCTGGAACAATGATATCACTTTTTACACCCTCTAATTGTGTAGAACCGCCGTTAATTCTGTAGAACTTTTGGGTCGTAATCTTTATAGCTCCCAAATCTCCATGTTCATTACTACGCAACATATTGTTCAGCGGTATTACATTTTGTACCGTGCCTTTACCAAATGTTTGCTTACTACCAATTACGATTGCTCTTTTGTAATCTTGCATTGCCGCAGCTAAAATTTCAGAGGCCGATGCAGACAATTCATTTACAAGAATAACCAAAGGACCATCCCATTGTATTCTTTCGTCTTTATCATCATATACATCTTTACCCTTATCTTTAGAACGAACCTGAACAATTGGTCCATCTTTTATAAATAGACCTGCCATTTCAACAACGGTCTTTAAAGATCCACCACCATTATCACGTAAATCCAAAATAAGACCTTCCATGCCTTCTTCCTTTAAACGCTCTACTTCTTTGGCTACATCTGTAGCTGCATTTCTTTCGCTATAATCATTAAAGTCAACATAGAACTTTGGTAAATTTATAATCCCAAATTTCTCTTGTCCCTTAATGATATTAGCAGATTTCGCATATGACTCTTCCAATTCTACAACATCTCTTGTCAATGAAACCACATCTAATGACCCATCTACTTTTCTTACCGTTAAGTCTACAACGGTACCTTGTGCACCTTTAATTAATTTGATGGCATCATCTAAACGCATACCAACAATATTGATAGGTTCTTCACCATTTTGACCTACCTTGATAATTTCGTCACCAACTTCTAATCGTTGATCTCTCCAAACTGGTCCGCCAGAAATGATCTCTACAATCTTTGCACCTTCCGGCTTTTTCTGAAGTCTTGCTCCAATACCCTCAAATTTACCAGACATGCTGGTATCAAACTTTTCTTTTTCTTCTGGAGCGAAGTAGAAGGTATGTGGATCAAACTCATCTACAATGGTATTGATGTATTGTACAAACCAATCTTTGCGCTCTAAATCACCAACAAAATCAAAAAATTCATCCAATGTAGTTTCCGTAGATTTTCTAGATTGTTCTTCAGCTTCTTTTGGTGAATGAGCAGTATGATCATGTTCATCGGTACTTTCGATTTCCTTGTTCTCCATGTGAGAAATTTTAGAATCATAAGTTCCCAAAGTAGCATATTTCAACTGCTTTCTCCAACGTTCTTTAAGCTCTTCCCTATTTGCCGCAAAAGGCTCTTCATCATATTTTATACTGATGCTTTCGTTTTCGGAATAATCAAAAGGAGTTTCCAAAACCTCTTTATAAATACCCTTTGCATCATTCATACGTTGCATTAATCTTTCATAAACTATATTAAAGAAAGTGATGTCGGTATTTTTAATTTCATCATCAATTTGAAACTTATATTTTTCGAACTCGGCAATATCCGAAGCTAAAAAATATCTTTTGGTAGGATCTATGACATCTATGAAGTCTTCAAATACATGAACGGAAAAATCGTCGTTCAATGCTTTTGGCTCATAATGCCCCTTTTCAAGTACGTAAGTGATGAGATCCAACAATAATTTATCCTTATCGTCATTTTCAAAATTCTTATTGGTAAAACTGCATGATGCAACTGCCGCTAACATCAATAACAGTACGTAGGCTAAATTTCTTTTCATAAAATTATCTTTTACTTTCCTTTTCAATATCTCCGAATTTGAGGGTTTACAGTAGTGGTAAAAGCCACTTAAACCTCTAAGGTAAAGAAAAAACCATGCCATTTAATGGGCTTGCGATTAATTTTTTGTTAAACGGCCATCGGAACATATCATATTTAAAAACGTATTTTTACTACAGAAAGTATACGCTATGGAAAAACCATTGATTTTAGTTACCAACGATGATGGTATTACCGCACCCGGATTACGCATGCTGATCTCCATCATGAAAAAAATAGGAGATGTCGTGGTCGTTGCACCGGATAGTCCGCAATCTGGTATGGGGCATGCAATTACCTTGGACACCGCCCTATTTTCAAAAAAAATGAAAATAGACTTGGACAATGATGATATTGAAGAATATAGTTGTAGCGGAACACCTGCGGATTGTGTAAAATTGGCATTGCAAGAGTTACTGCCCAAAAAACCCGACATCTGTGTCAGTGGCATAAACCATGGTGCAAATTCTTCTATCAACGTTATTTATTCCGGTACCATGAGTGCGGCCATTGAAGCTGGTATAGAGGGCATTCCCGCTATTGGCTTCTCTCTTTGTGACTATAATTGGGATGCAGATTTTTCCCATGCACAAGATTTTATTGCTACGATCGTTACCCAAGCTTTAGAAAATGGCATTCCTAAAAGAACGGTTTTGAATGTCAATATACCTAAGCTAGAAAAGAAAAAAATAAAAGGCATTAAAGTATGTAGACAAGCAAAGGCAAATTGGAAAGAAAAATTTGACAAACGAACCAACCCCATGGGTAAAGATTATTATTGGCTAACGGGAGAGTTTGAACTTTTGGACAAAGGTGAAGATACAGATGAATGGGCATTGGCCAATGGTTACATCTCAGTAGTACCCACTCAATTTGATTTAACAGCACACCATGTTATTCAGGAATTGAATACTTGGAATTTTTAATTGATAATATTATTTAGAAGCAACACTTTAATGAACATTAAAAAAGAAATTATAATCGGTTTTATTGTAGGTATCATTGCTAATACCATTGGTACTTTATTATACATTCTTTTATTTTCTGATTTGAGTATTACCGAAACATTTCAGGCTGCCGTTACTCAAGAGCATATTGGCAGTCTTTTAGCATTGGGCGCCATTTTAAACTTAATTGCTTTTTTTGGTTTTTTAAAAATCAAAAGAGATCATAGAGCAAAAGGGGTTTTGATCGCTACCATTTTAACCGCTTTTATAATTCTCTATTATAAAATCTTTTAAAATGAAATACTACATTATTGCAGGTGAAGCTTCGGGCGACCTACATGGTTCCAATCTGATCAAAGCGATCATGGCACAAGATGGTGATGCCCAGATCAGATGCTGGGGCGGAGATTTAATGCAACATGCTGGTGGAACATTGGTAAAACATTACAAAGAGCTTGCTTTCATGGGGTTTCTTGAGGTACTCATGAACCTGAACGCTATTTTCAAAAACATTAAGTTCTGTAAACAAGATATTGCGGCATTTCAACCGGACGCTATAATTTTCATTGATTATTCCGGATTTAATTTACGTATTGCCAAATGGGCAAAAGAGCATAATTTCTTGACCAATTACTACATATCTCCTCAAATTTGGGCATCAAGAGAGGGGCGTATCGAAAAAATTAAAGCCACGGTAGACCACATGTATGTAATACTGCCTTTTGAAAAAGAATTTTATGAAAAGAAACATAATTTTCCTGTCAATTTTGTGGGACATCCTTTATTGGACGCCATTGCCAATAGACCAATATTAAATGAAAGTGAGTTCAGGGCACAAAATAGTCTCGACCTTGAAAAACCAATTATTGCATTACTTCCCGGAAGCAGAAAACAAGAGGTTCAAAAAATGCTCAGTGTAATGCTCTCACTTACTTCTGATTTTTCAGATTATGAATTTGTTATTGCCGGCGCCCCTAGTCTTGATAAAGATTTTTATGCTTCGTTTTTAAAAGATGCCAATGTAAAGTTCATTCAAAATAAAACGTATGATTTACTTACGGTTTCTAAAGCCGCCCTTGTTACCAGCGGTACGGCCACATTGGAAACTGCTTTGTTCAAAGTACCACAAGTAGTCTGCTATAAGGCAAATTGGATCTCTTACCAAATTGCCAAACGCATTATTACTTTAGAGTATATTTCTCTGGTCAATCTTATCATGCAAAAAGAAGTTGTTAAAGAACTTATACAAGATGACCTTACAAAGCAGAATTTAAAAAAAGAGCTCTCCCTTATTTTAAATGGTGAAGCAAGGGAAAAACAACTATCATCTTACAATGAACTTATTAAAAAATTAGGTGGTGCCGGGGCAAGTTCCAATGCCGCTTCTTTGATCATTGAAAATGCTAAAACTGCATAGGTAGATCTATTTTAAAAAATAATTCTATAATTTTGAAGTTACACGTATTACAGTGTATTCTCTAATTTATGCGTAAACTACCCTTTCTAATAATTATTTGTTTTTTAACCAGTTGTGGTGTTAAAAAAAGTTCCAGTTCTGACAAGGAACGAAGAATCTCTGTTGCCGCCGCAAATAATGAGCGAACGGGTAATACTGAAAAACCTTCTTATCATAAAGAACACAAGATAAACCCACCCGCACCGACCAATACAAAAGCAGACGACATTATTAATACCGCTCTTTCATTTGCGGGTACACGATATAAATTTGGTGGCACTACCAAAAAAGGGATGGATTGTTCAGGGTTATTATATGTATCTTTTGGAGAGCATGATGTGCAATTGCCACGCACTTCTTTTCATATGGCGGAAGAAGGTCATAGAATAGCCGTAAAGAATATTGAAAAAGGAGATTTACTATTTTTTAAGACCACCCGTGGATCAAAACGAATTAACCACGTAGGTATGGTGGTGGGTACTGATAATGATGAAATAACCTTTATACACGCATCTACTTCAAGAGGTGTTACCGTTTCTTCTTTAAGAGACGGTTTTTGGAACCAAGCCTTTGTAAAAGCCACAAGAATATTATAAAATGAAGCTCTTAGCGTTTATTCCCATTAGATTAACGCTATTACTTATTCTTGGAATTTTAATTGGGAAATTTTTCTCCTTTGATCTGCTCTACTTAGGTATATTTATTGGTGCTCTTTTTGTACTATTATCCGCCATTTTTTTATTTGAAAAAAACACAAAATCTGTATTTTTCGGAATTGTCTCTGCCTTAATTTTTGTGTTTTTAGGCACGTTTTGTTACACTAATGCCCAACCCGTAAACCACAATGACCATTACACGAAGATCACTTACACCAACAGTGATTTATGGTCCTTGAAAATTAAGGATGTATTAAAGCCCAATCCATTTTCATATCGGTACTATGCAACGGTAAAAGGTATTGGTCAACACCCTACCACTGGAACTATATTAATAAGCATTCCTAAAGGTTCTTCTGGACAACAGTTTCATATTGATGATGAATTTGTGACCCGTACGAAGTTAACCGACATATACCCTACCTTAAACCCGCACCAATTTGATTATAAAAACTATCTCAAAAATATTGGTATTTATCATCAAATGCAGATTGAACAAAATCATTTTACAATTACCTCTAGGTCAAAGACCACTTTAAAAGGCATAGCTTCAAGTGTTCGAAACCATATTATTTCAAAACTTGAAAAAGAAAGTTTTGGTGAAGATGAATTCGGGGTAATTCAAGCGTTGCTATTAGGACAACGATCAGATATTTCCGAAGAGACCTACACCAACTACCAAAAAGCCGGTGCCGTACATATTTTAGCCGTATCTGGACTGCATATAGGTATTTTACTTTTATTAATTCAATTTCTATTGAGTCCGCTAAAACAAATTCCTAAAGGCAGAACTATTATCCTATTGCTATCAGTCCTATTTTTATGGGCATTTGCCTTTATAGCCGGACTCTCAGCCAGCATAATACGCGCCACCACTATGTTTACGTTTGTAGCCTATGCACTGTATTTAAACAGACCTAGCAACACCTTCAACATTTTAGCATTATCCATTCTATTTATCTTATTGTTCATTGATCCCAACCTATTATTTCAAGTAGGGTTTCAAATGAGCTATGCAGCGGTTTTCGCCATCCTCTGGATTTTTCCTATTCTTAGGGATTTGTGGTTTCCAAAAAATAAAGTGGTGCGTTATTTTTGGCAATTACTATGTGTAAGTATAGCCGCTCAACTAGGTGTTCTACCAATTAGTCTGTTCTATTTTCACCAATTTCCCGGTTTGTTCTTTGTTTCCAACTTAATTATCGTACCTGCATTAGGTGTTATTTTAGGCATGGGGATTTTGGTTGTTTTCCTATCTATATTCAACTGGCTTCCCGCTCAATTCGTTTGGTTATACAATAAAATTATTGGGTTTATGAATAACCTTATAGCCTGGGTCGCTCGACAAGAAAGCTTTATATTCGGTGATATTCCTTTTGATGTGGTGCAGCTGATACTCTCCTTCATAGTTTTAGTCATGGGAGTTCAATTATTTACAAGATTTAATTCTAAAAGAATACTATTGTGTCTTGGCAGTGTACTTTGTTTTCAAGGTTATACGATATATCAAGAAATCAACACAAATGAAAAGGTTGAAGCTATGGTATTGCACAAAACCAAGGAGCGCATAATTTTTAATAGAAATGGAAAAGAATTGACCGTTTTAACAGATAACTATAACCAACCAGACTATTTAATTTCAAGATATAGAACTGCTGAACGCATACATAGCGTTAGTTTTGACACCTTAAAAAACGGTTACCATATTAAAAATAATTCGTTGCTGATTATTGATAGTACCGGTGTTTATCCCCTTTCAACATCCGATAAAATTCTTTTAACACAATCACCAAAAATTAATCTGGACCGATTAATAGATAGCATACAACCTAAAGAAATTATTGCAGATGGCAGTAACTACAAAAGTTATGTTGACCGCTGGAAAGTCACATGTATTAAAAATAAAATCCCTTTCCACTACACAGGTGAAAAGGGAGCTTATTATTTCAAGTAAGGAATACTAATGTACCTTACCCATTAACTTTTTAATGATCGGTGATGCTACCAGTACAATTAACCCTGCACCTATAGCATACTTGGCTATTAATAAAAAGCCATCTGTATATACCGTTAAGGTTTCAAAACCATTTACATCACCATCTGAACTTTCTATAGCCAATTGTTTACCGATGAAACCAACAATTTGGAATGCAAAGGCAGATGATAAGAACCATACCCCCATAATAAAAGCTATTAACCTTGCAGGAGCTAGATCGGTCATTTTAGACAACCCAACAGGTGACATAAAAAGTTCACCCACAGATAGCAAGAAATACATTAGCAACAAGTATGTGAACGGTACAAAACCATTTTCATTGGCACTACCGCCACTAATAGCAAGAACGTAAAAACTGATTCCCGCAAAAAGTAATCCCAATCCAAATTTATAAGGTGTCCTAGGGTTCCAATTCTTTTTACTTAACCATGTCCACATCATTGAAATAGGAATAGCCAAAATGATAATAAACATAGAGTTCAACGAATTGGTCTGTGCAGCCGACATAATACCGTCAAGATCAATATTTCTTGCTGCGAACAACGTAATTACACTTCCAGATAGTTCATGGAAACCCCAGAAAATGGTCATAAAAAAGGTAAGTAACACCGCGACAAACAATTCTTTTCTCTCTTTAATATTCGCTTTGAACATTTCGTAAGCCAAGTATGCCAAAACCGCTATACCAATACCTGTAAATATAATATTGACAATATTCTGATCCGCAAACATACCTTCTGTAGCAATTGCCTTATAAGAAGATAATAACAACGCAATCAACGGTGCAGACAACACAGCTAAAACCGGCACAAGAATTCCTTGTTTTACACCAAGTACCTTTTTTTCCAAGACTTGCTCATTTGGAGGTAAACCTCTATCGCCAAATACATTTTTTTGAATTCCGCTCCAAAAAACGATCAACCCGGTCAACATACCTATTCCTGCCAGACCAAAACCATAGTGCCAGCCATATGTTGCGGCCAGCCATCCACATAATAATGGAGCTACCCAGCCCCCAATATTAATACCCATATAAAATATGGTGAATCCAGAATCTTTTTTAGGATCTCCTTTTTCATACAGCGTACCCACAAAAGTAGAAATGTTAGGTTTAAAGAACCCGTTACCTACAATAATGAGCGACAAAGCTAAAAAGAATGCCATATTGTTTTCTATAGCCAATACAAAATGCCCTATGGACATAAGAATACCGCCCAAAAAAATTGAGTTTCGCATTCCTAAAATCTTATCTGATAATTTGCCGCCAATTACCGTAGAGGCGTATACCAATGAACCATAGGAAGAATAAACTGCCGCCGTAGCATAATCTCTTTCTGCCAAGGCTTTGAATATTACGTCTATCATGTAGAGCGTGAGCAGTGCACGCATTCCGTAAAAGCTAAAACGCTCCCATAATTCTGCAAAGAATAAGTAAAATAAACCCTGTGGGTGCCCAAAAACCTGTTTTTGGTCTGAAAATTCGGTACTTTCAGTCATATTGATGTTAGTTTGATTATAGTTTTTCTTTAATAAAATTGGTCATTTTGTTATAGAGGTGAATTCTTGTATTTCCACCATAAATACCGTGGTTTTTATCCGGATAAATTCCCCAATCGAATTGCTTATCCGCCTGTATCAAAGCCTCGATCATACGCATTGAATTCTGCACATGAACATTATCATCACCAGTACCATGAATAAGTAAGTAATCGCCTTCCAACAAGTGAGGATAGTTAAACGGCGAGTTATCATCATATCCACTTGGATTTTCCTGTGGCGTTTGCATATAACGCTCTGTATATATTGTATCATAAAAAGCCCATGAGGTAACAGGTGCTACCGCAATTGCCATTTCAAAAGTGTCGTTACCCTTTAAAATACAGTTTGTGGACATAAAACCACCATAGCTCCAGCCCCATATACCTGTTCTACTTTCGTCAATGTATGGCAACTCGCTTAATTTCTTAGCAGCGGCTATTTGATCTTCTACTTCATATTTACCCAACTCTTTTTGAGTAACCTTCTTGAAATCCCTTCCTTTAAAACCCGTACCACGGCCATCTACACAGGCAACAATATAACCTTCCGCCACCAAACCCTGGTGCCAGTAGTCGTTAGCCCCCATCCAACTGTTAGATACGTTTTGAGATCCAGGACCACTATATTGATACATAAATAATGGATATTTCTTAGTTGAATCAAAATCTTTTGGCTTGATCATATACATGTTCAAATCATTGCCATTAATTGAAATTGTAGAAAATTCTTTAGGACTCACAGCATAACTTTCCAGTCTTTGTAATAATTGACCATTATCTTTTATATCCTTTACCTTTTTACCGTTTATTGCCTTATGCAGTGTGTATACAGGTGGTATTTCAGCACTAGAATACGTATTTATAAAATACGTGAAATCTGTACTAAATGAAGCATTGTTGGTTCCTTGAGTAACAGCTAATGCCTTTTTATCATCTCCGCCGCTACTAATATTATATACCCCACGGTTTATTGATCCGTTCTCGGTAGACTGATAATAAATTTTATCTTCGTTTTGATCGTAACCATAGTATTTGGTAACCTCCCAATCTCCCTTGGTGATCTGACTCATAAGATTACCGTCTTCCCCGTATAGATATATATGATTAAAACCGTCTTTCTCACTGGTCCAAATAAAACTATCATCTTCTAAAAAAGTAAGATTATCGGTGATATCGACATAAGCATCATCTTTCTCTTCCAGTAAAACAGATACTTCATTCTTTTTAGCATTTACGGCATACATTGTTAAATGATCCTGATGCCTGTTCAAGGTTTGAACACTCAACATATCTTTATGGTTCATCCATTTAATTCTTGGTATGTAGTATGCGCTATTTAAATCTACCGCAGCAATATTACCACTAGCCACATCTAAAAGATGTAAGGTAACTTTAGAATTGTTCTCTCCGGCCTTTGGGTATTTAAATACGTGTGGTTGTTGATATAGCCCTGTACCGTAAACATCCATAGAAAATTCGGGCACACTTGTTTCATCAAAACGTAAAAAAGCTATCTTACTTCCATCGGCATTCCATTCGAAAGCTCGTACAAAAGAAAATTCTTCTTCATATACCCAATCTGTTACACCATTTATTATTTGATTCTTAACTCCGTCTTGGGTTATTTGTTTGGTTTCACCACTTTCAATGGTAAAAATATAGAGGTTATTATCCTTCACATA
The DNA here is from genome assembly GCF_002362375.1 of Maribacter sp. UBA3344. Lineage (NCBI taxonomy): Bacteria > Pseudomonadati > Bacteroidota > Flavobacteriia > Flavobacteriales > Flavobacteriaceae > Maribacter > Maribacter sp. UBA3344. Next base: position 178,037 of record NZ_DERI01000017.1, read on the forward strand.
GGCTACTTGGCTACCATCTGGAGAAAACAATGGTTCTTGAATTTTTGATTCACTAACCTTTACTACCTTCTTAGATGCAATTTCATATACATAAAAAACACCCAACCTTGACCTTCTAAAAATGGGTTCTATTTCAGTTGAGAGCAATAATTTTTTTTCATCATCGCTAAAGGTATAAGCTGAAAAGGAAGGTATTTCGGCTAAATCTGCAGAAGATACTACGGTACCTACTTTTTCCAAGGTCTTATAATCATATTTATCTACCGTTATAGATTGGCTGAACCTATTTGTATGAAGTACGGTGTATTGAGTACCGTTATTCATGGAACGTAGCGCTTCAAGACCTTCGGTTCTAAAAGCACCTTGATAAATTTCGGAAACTGATATCTTTTTTTCCTGTGCCCAAATAATTACGCTGAACGAAAGTAAAATCAACGTAAATAAGTGTGTTTTTCGCATAAAAATTTGAATTTTGTTAAATCTCTCAAGTTTACCACTATTTCCTTAAAAAAACACGCTTTACTGAAAAAAAGAAGCTGGTTTTAACGCTTTGCTTAGATAAATTAGATTCAGGTCAATATGCTTATCTTTACCAGCGTAAAATTGGAATCTATTGGAGGTGTCCAATTCTTTACAAAACATGAACAATTAGTAGAAAGTTATACCTAAATGACCGAGCCAATAAGTGGTTTTTCCAAACTTTCCAAAGAAGAGAAAATAGATTGGATCACCACAAATTACACCAAGAATGCAGCACAATCAAGAAAAATTCTGCAAACGTATTGGAATCTAGACCAAAACGTTCAACAGTTGCACGATGAATTTATAGAAAATACCATTACCAACCTCTACGTACCCCAGGGCATAGCTCCCAACTTTTTAATAAACGATACGCTTTATGCCATACCCATGGCCATTGAAGAGAGTTCGGTTATAGCGGCAGCGAGCAAAGCCGCAAAGTTTTGGCTAAAAAAAGGAGGATTTAAAACAACCATATTAGGAACCGAAAAAGTAGGTCAAGTTCACTTTATATACAAGGGCGATACCAATAGGTTAAATTCGTTTTTTACTTATTTAAAGCCCATTTTATTAGCTGAAAGTGCATCTCTAACTTCCAGTATGGAAAAAAGGGGCGGTGGTATTACAGATATTGTTTTAAAAGATAAAACCAAGCAACTAGAAAACTATTACCAACTACATGCCACCTTTGAAACCAAGGACGCCATGGGTGCCAATTTTATTAACAGCTGTTTAGAGCAATTTGCAGCTACTTTAAAAAAAGAGGCCGGTAATTACGATGATTTTTCCAAGCAGGAAAAAGATATTGAAGTAGTAATGAGCATTCTGTCCAATTACGTACCCAATTGTAGCGTACGCGCAGAAGTTAGTTGCCCGGTGGAAGATTTAAAACTTACAGAAGAATTAACACCACAGCATACCGCCGAAAAAATAGTACAGGCGATTAAAATTGCACACGTAGAACCCTATAGAGCGGTTACGCATAACAAAGGCATCATGAACGGTATAGATGCGGTTGTTTTGACCACTGGTAACGACTTTAGGGCCATAGAGGCAGGCGTACATGCTTATGCTTGTAGAAATGGTCAATACAGCAGCCTGACCCATGCATCCATTGAAGATGGAATCTTTACATTTTGGATAGAACTTCCCTTGGCTTTAGGTACTGTTGGCGGACTCACAAATTTACATCCGCTTGTAAAACTAAACCTTGAAATACTACAACGCCCTTCTGCTGAAGAACTCATGCAAATTATAGCGGTAGCGGGTCTAGCACAAAACTTTGCAGCAGTGAGTTCATTGGTTACTACAGGAATTCAAAAAGGACATATGAAAATGCACCTTTTGAACATTCTTAACCAGCTGGGCGCCAATGAAAACGAAAAAGCTAAATTAGTTACATATTTTAAGACCAACCCCGTAACGCACCACGGCGTGGAACTACAACTTAACGAGATAAGAAAATAAGCCTTTACCATATGCCCACATCCTTTTACAGCAACGGTAAACTATTGCTCACTGGAGAATATGCTATTCTTGACGGAGCCAAAGGTCTGGCTTTGCCTACAAAATTTGGACAGTACCTGAGCTTAACCCACTCAGATTCAGAGAATTTTATTTGGAACAGTTTAGATGAAAATGATGCTGTTTGGTTCAGTTCAGAATTTTCCAAGAATAGGCTTGAAACCATTCACACTTCTGACCCGGAAGTAGCTCACAGGCTATCTCAAATTTTAGTAGCGGCTAAAAAACTTAACCCTTTATTTTCACCAACTACAGATGAAGTAAATGATGTAGAAACAAAAGTAACCTTCCCTAGAGATTGGGGCCTTGGCACTTCTTCTACCTTAATATCAAATATAGCATCTTGGGCAGAAATTAACCCCTATGAATTACTGGAGGCCACCTTTGGCGGTAGTGGTTACGATATTGCTTGTGCTACACATAAAACGCCAATTACTTATCAAAGAAATGGCTTTAGTCCAAACATACAGGAAGTCAATTTTAAACCTAATTTTGAAGACCGACTTTTCTTTGTTTACCTGAACGAAAAGAAAAATAGTAGAGATGCCATTACCAGTTATCGCAACTTGAATTTCAATAAAACCCAACTGCTTAGCGCAATCAACAATATCACCGATAAAATTTTAAGCTGCACTTCTTTGAAGGAGTTTGAACACCTACTCAACCAACACGAAAAGATTTTATCTAAAACACTTCAGGTACCAACTATTAAAAGCATTCTTTTTGCAGACTATTCGCATACAATAAAAAGTCTAGGTGCCTGGGGCGGAGATTTTGTCCTTGCTATTGGAACAGAGGAGGATATGGTTTATTTTAAAAATAAAGGCTACCATACCATTCTGCCTTATCAAAAAATGATATTATAAAAAAAGAACATCTAAATTAGATGCTCTTTTTTTATTTTGACAAACTAACTTTTTAGTAAAAAGTAGCTCTTTTATCTTCTATTTCCGCACCTTCTTTAAGAGCGTTATACACTGCTGTATTCACACGAGCAGCAGCTCCTGTTTTTAGTGCATTTGCATATACACTATAATTATCAAGCTTAGGTGCTTCGGTTTTCTTTACAATTTCAATTTTAAAGATTCCGGTGTTACCTTCTATTAAACCAGAAGTTGCACCTTCAGCCATACCATAAGCAGTTCCTACCACTACAGGCTCGCTACCTGCACCAGGAATTGTAGGGGATTTTACCGTAAGAGCAGAAGCATTTGATACACTTACACCATTATCAGATGCAATAGTACTCATGTCTTTACCTTTATTGGCCGCAATAATCTTTGCGGCTTTACGCTCTTTTCTAATTTTAGGCAACACAAGTACGGAAGCATCTTCAGCACTCATAACACCTTCTGCGTAATAACCTGTAAGTTGAACTACTGCATAACCGTTATTAATATTGAATCTCTTAATGTCACCAACCTCAGTATCTCCATTGAAGGCCCATTGTACAATATTTCTTTGATTTGGCAAACCAGGAAGGTTTTCATCCAAAGCTTTAATTTTGTTTACCGGACGTACAACATAGTTACCCTCTTTTGCCAATGTTGAAAAAGCACTTTCATCATCTGTAGTTTCCATTTCAAATTTGGTCGCATTGGTAAACAACGTATTTATTGTTTCTTCTGAAGCTACTATCTCTCTTGAAACAGTTGCAATCTGAACCACATCTTCCTTATCATCAATTTTAATTACATGAAATCCAAAATCTGTTTCGACCATACCGATCGAACCTTCTGAGTTTCCAAATGCAAAGTCATTAAAAGCAGGAACCATTACCCCTCTTTGAAAGTACCCTAAATCTCCACCATTAGGAGCAGATGGACCATCTGAATTATCTCTAGCCAAGGTTGAAAAAACAACACCAGATTTTTTTGCTTCCCTTAATAGTTCTTTTGCCTTTGCCTCAGCTTCTTCTTTTGTTCTCTTTACTTCTGGGTTTGCTCTTGTAGCACCTTCGTAAGCCAAAAGAATATGACTTGCTTTCACCGAACCGTTTGGTTTTCTAGCAATTATTTTAGAAATCTTATAAGAATCCCCATCTTTATACGGTCCGTAAATTTGACCTATGTTCAAACTCATTAAGGTGTCCGCAACACTAGATGGTAAATTTTTCTTAGCCTTAAAAATAGTATCGAACTTAGTGTCTGAATATCTATCTAAAAATGCCGCAACATCTTTTGTATTTCTAAAACCTCTGATAGTATCGTTACGGTCTGTTTGAGAATTATACTCGATCGTATCGTCTAAAAGTTTTGTGATTTCTTCTTTGATAGCAGCTTCATCAGCTTCAGAAGGCTTTTCCTGAAAAAATACATACTGTAAATCTCTTGCAGGGTCCTGCTTGTACTCTTCTTTATGCTTGCTAACGTAATCTGCAATTTCGCTTTTAGTTACTGTAATTGTACTATCCGGGATAGAAGTATAAGGTACTCTTACATACTTAATATCCATTTTCTCGTTAGCCAATTTATAATCTAACTCACCTTCTTTTAAGGTAGCACCAACGCCTGCCTTAACCATGTTAAAGTAAGTTTGCTCTTTTGCCAATTGTACGATCTCAGCTTCTGTTTGCAACCAGGCTTCATATTGCGCAGGGTTGTTCACTTTCCAATCCGCAACGGTCTGCTTAAACATATTTGCATCAAACTGACCATTTTGATCTTGAAATTGAGGATTTTGAGCATAACCTGTTGTTCTTAAAAAGTCAACGATCTGATCTTGCTCTATACCAATACCTAAATCCTCAAACTGCTCACCTAAGATGGTCTTTCTTATTTTATTTTCCCAAACCTGATTTACCACTTGCATATTAGATGCAGTAGGACCAATTCTGTTAGAAGCCACCTCTACCTCTTGTCTAAATTCATCAATAGAAATATCTTCTCCATTAATTTCGGCTACGGACGAACCTACTTTATCTCCTCCAAAATTGCTACTGGTAAATACCCCAGAAATAACAAATGCAAAAAGTGCCAAACCTATGATCAAGATCAACACTGTTGTACGTTTCCTAATATTTTCTAATACTGCCATTCTTATTAACGTTTAAAATAATCGTTTGTGGTTATTGGGTGGCAAAACTACCATTTTTAATTGAAATAATAAAAACTAAAAAGCCACCTAATTTATTGATTGATGCACTGTTATTCCTCTTCCAAAACTTCTATGGAAATCAAATCTATTTTTGTGTTGGAAACTTCCAACACGGTAAACTTATATTGCTCTATAGTAAGCTCTACCTCTTTCTCAGGTATTTCACCCAAAGTATGCACTAAAAGCCCACCAAGGGTCTCATATTCATCTGATACAGGAAGACTTAATTTATAATTTTCATTGATATCATCTACTTCTAACCTTGCAGAGAACAAATAATGACGCTCATCTACCCGCTCTTCCCTTAAATCCGTAGTATCATGCTCATCTTCGATCTCACCAAAAAGTTCTTCAACAATATCCTCTACCGTTACCAAACCAGAGGTACCGCCATATTCATCTAAAACAACAGCTATACTTTTTCGTTTTTTGATGAGAACATTCAATATATCTTGAATAAGCATGGTCTCCGGCACAAACTCAACCGGCAGTAAAATACTTTTAATTGTCTTAGGTTTTTTAAATAGCTCATAAGAGTGTACATAGCCTATAACATTATCTACGGTATCATTATATACCAGTATTTTAGAATAGCCCGTTTCCGTAAACAATTTCGCCAAGTTTTTTGGAGTTTCGTGCATTTCTACCGCAACTATTTCAGTTCTAGGCACCATAACTTCCCTAGCCTTTACAGCTGCAAACTCCAATGCATTCTGAAAGATCTGTATTTCAGTATCTACTTCATCTTCCTCCTCTACCGTTTCCATTTGCTCGGTAATGTAATCTCCCAACTCTAACTTGCTAAATGCCAATTGGACCTCATCACCTGATGTACCAAATACGTACTTCAAAATAATATCGGACACCCAAATAATAAAGTCGGATATAAATGAAAAAAGTATATAAAATAAAAATGCAGGTATCGCCAATAATTTCAAAAGGTTATTGGCATAAATCTGAAATAGCACTTTAGGTAAAAATTCAGCGGTAATCAATATGATGAACGTAGATATCAAAGTTTGGGTCAACAAACTAAAATCTGTAATCAACAACTGCAAAATTGCATTATCGGGCACTATTTCAGTGAACCAATTCATGAGTAATTCTCCCATGAAAAGTCCATAAATTACCAATGCTATATTGTTACCAATAAGCATGGTAGCTATAAATTTTGATGGTTTTTTAGTTAACCTTGTCAGTACAGTTGCTAAAAAGCCCTCTTGTTTTTTCTCAATTTCAATATGAATTTTGTTCGCAGAAATAAAGGCAATTTCCATTCCTGAGAAAAATGCTGAAAAAATCAAGGAAAGTATAATGATAATACCGGCTGTACCCACTATTTATTTTGATTATCACGCTTACGCTGTTCAAATTTCTTTCTATAATTTCGTCTAAACAAAAACATACCTATTGAAATTACGGCAAAAAATATAAAGAAATACGCCATACTTCGATCGGTATTCCAATCCGTTATTATTCTATAGATAGAAAAGCCCGCGACTATAACGTACAAATACTCTGTATATCTTAAAATATTAATCATTTTTTTCTTCTTTATTTTCTTCTTTGATCAACATTAAACCATAGGTTTTATGTGCATTTAAAAACTTCAGGTCTTTTTGTATATCCATACCTTCACCATCCATTACAGTACCGTCATCTGGATTGGTAAACGTAAATTTTTCTTGGGTAAAAGCCCACTCATTACCACGATCATAATATAGCTGTGATGTAGCTAGCTTTTTACCGTCATCTCCTTTTATAAGCACATTACCACGCAAATCTACAATAGAAGTCTTAGAGTACAATACTCCATAATCTGCCTCTATCGTTGTTTTTTCATTTTTCTCGTTAAAAATTTCTACCAGCAGACCTTCTGGAAATGTTTGATACGGAAATGAAAGCTGCTCAAAATCGTTTCTGACCGGTCCGGATAATACTGCCATTACTCTAGACGAACCGTCATCTTCAGATCCTAATTTTTCAGGTGTTTCAGTATAGGTAAGTACAAAATCCTCTACTACACCCCTGGGGTAAATTTTCTTTACCGCTTCTTCACCCACTCTCTTGTAATTATCTTGACAAGATAAAAAAAGCATTGCCATGGTACATACCACGGCAATGCCTCTAAAATTATAAATCTGTTTCATTTTCTCTATAAAGAAGGTACTTTCACGCTACCACCAACCCAACAGTTGAACGTAACGGTCTTACCGGCCATGCCTGAACTAAAGATCATTTCTTTAGTTGGAGCCTTAGCACTGTAACTGTTTGCCGCTTGACTAGCTGAACCCCCTAATGAAGGATCCACTCTTCCTGCTTGTCTAGCCATATCTGCAGCTTTCCAGTAAATTGCTCTCTTTTCAAACGCTGAGCTACCACAATCGTTAGCACTTGTTGCGTACAAGTTAGCAATTAAAAGATATGCACGACCATTTGACGGGTTTGCATCAATGGCTTTTTGAGCGTATTTACGTGCAGTAGACTTACTACCTTTTCTTTTATTGATCACCGCAACTTTGTAAGCGATCTTAGATTTCTTATCGTTATCTGTTTCTAGAGATAATGCCTTATCAAAATCCGCAAGGGCACCAGAACTATCTCCGTTCTTCATTTTTAAAGTACCACCGTAAACATAAGCATCTGCAGAAGGATCTAAAGACAATTGTGCTTCAAATAACTTTTGGAACATTGGATCATCTGTACACTCTTTGTTGAACATAAGACCTACTGCTCTTTTTACCCAAACAACATCACCCTTTTTCTCTTCAAAACTCTTTTCATATAAAGGAATAAGGTTACTACAATCTGCCAATGGACCTAATTTAGAATCGATACTACCAGCAATCTTACCGTAATTTTCAGAGTACGAATTATAAACCCTTAAACGAGACTTTTCTTTTGAAGTTAAAGTACCAGCTTCTTCTTTTGGTAAAAGCTTAGCTATTTTACCTGTAAGCTTTTCATTTTCAGTTTCTATTTTTTCGGTAACTGCATCATATACATCAAAAACTTCTTGTAGATCTTTTCTACCTGCTTTGTGCTCATCAACCAAACTAGAGAAATAGATATATAAAGCCTTTGGGTTTGTAAAGTTTTCTTTATCTTTTGTAAATGCCTCGCTTAACATACTGTACATCTTAGCATCATCTGCCATTTTGTTATCGTACATTACCAATGCCTTATCTACCATTGTTTCACCTGCACTAGTTTTAGATGAAAAATGTTTAAGCTTATTATCATAAAGCCCCATAAGATCGTTGGCAAACTTTTCTTTGTCTGCACCTGTAGCCTTATCTACCTTATCTTTTAGGATACGCTCACCATAAACATAAATAGCATTGTTTAATTGAGGACATGTTTCATAAACCATTTTCCATGGCTCATAGGCCGCTTCATAATTTTTAACTTTCGCATGCTCGGAAAATATTGACAGGTTGGTCATACATTCAGGGTTTTGCGCCTGCGCATTGCTCACTCCCATCATCCCAAGGAACATAATTGCCGTGAAGTAAAGTTTCGATTTCATTTTTTCTCTTTTTAAAATGGTTAATGTACTAAATTTTTATTAATTGATTTTTCTTTTCTGGAACCAACGATCGTTCAATGAGAGACCTACATTAAATTTAAAATAGCTTTCTTCAATCAAATCCGCCCTAGTAGTCCCTCTTCTACCAAACTCAAAACCTAAGTTAAGGTTAGAGAAACTTCTGCCCAGTGGTAAGCCTAATCCAAAAGTTATGCCAAAGTTATTTATATCAACATCGTTCACCAACATACCCGTCTTATCTAAACGTAGACCTGCACGGTAGGTAACCCTTTTTAAATAACTTGTAAATGAATCATGATCAGGGGTTAGAAAGGCACCAAAGGCAAATGAACTTGCATCTTCATACGCCACATTAGCTGAACCCAAGAAAACATTTTCAAAAGAACTCATTTCTTGAAAACTATATTCTGCACCCACAAACCATTTATAATCTTCACCATAACCAATACCCAAAGTAGTAGTGGTCGGTATCTTTAATTCTGTATTCTCTAAATTCTGAGCAGCCAAATTCACCTCTAGCTCTTCTATGGTTACACCACTGGCTACTGAAAAAGAACCCAATTGCCTATCATTCTTGGAAACCAAATTACCTTGGGTGTTCACACGAACCGATGTATGAAGTCTTTGCCTACCCTTAATCAAAGGCGTATAATTTAAAGCATAGTTGAAATCAAAACCATTTACTCTAGATGAACGCCTATCAAATGTACCAAACTGCACATCTTCTATTTGCTGCAACCTTTCACTTTCAAGTGTACCAAAATTGAAATTAACGGTTGCACCAATACTTAAGTCTTTTACAATTTCATACCCAATTGAATAAAAAGCGCGGGTTAAACCACCCTCACCCGTATAAACATTAGTCAACGACCCGCCTGTTTCGGTACGATCATCAACCAAATTATATCCTACCGAAGAATATGGCATTATACCAAACCCCATACCCAAACCTTTACCTACACTAAAACCAAGTGCCAAGTAATCTAAACTTGTAATAGAGCTTTCCTCTTCTGCTGTGAAACTTTTAAGCGTAAATTGTTTATTGGAGACTCCTGCTGTATAGGTCACCAATCCTTCCCTGTCCATAACTTCTAGACCTAACTTACCAAAAGCTGCTGGGTTTTTTAAATTGATATGAATACTATCGGCATATACACCAATACCTCCCATCATTTGATTTTCTACCGTACTGTTATTTTTTAAATCACCTATTCCGTAAAAAGAATAAGGAGAAACAGTACCATCTTGAGCGTACAAACCAATAGTGGTTATGTATACAATTGTAATTACAATTTTTCTGATCATTTAGTGCTTGTTGTATTCCAGCAAATAATTAAGCCCTTTCAGGAGAAATTTGGAATCCGCAAATATGGTATTTTTTAATCGTTTAGACAAAAATAGTGTGTCTCCACCGGTTAAAATAACTGTTAAATTTTTAAATCTAGCTTTGTAAAGATCAATGACACCGTCTATTTCCAGTGTAATTCCATTAACCGCCCCACTGTGTAGACAGTTTTCAGTGGTGTTGCCAATGTAGTCTAACAGCTCCTTTTTTTCGAGTAACGGCAATTTAGATGTTTGGTAATGCATAGCATTGTACCGCATTTGCAAGCCCGGGGAAATTGCGCCGCCTAGATACTCATCAAAATCATTGATCATATCATACGTAACACAGGTTCCGGCATCAATAACCAAATTATTTTGATGTGGATTATAATAATAGGCAGCCGTAGCCAAGGCCAAACGATCTACACCCAAAGTTTGTGGAGAGGCATATGAGTTCTTAAACGGCACTTTTGACGCATGACTAAGCTCATGAAGTTCACTAAAAATAGCCAAAACCTTAATCTGGTCCTTTGAAATTGACCCTACACTAGAAATTATTGAAAATTCTATTTTAGGAAATTCCTTGAAAATTCTTTTTACCGCCTCAACAAACAAATCTACAACAACAGTCTCTAAATGAATTATTTCCGACTTTTTAAAGATTGCTAATTTGACATTTGTATTACCCGCATCAACAATTAAATTCATGTTGCAAAGATTAAAAATTAAAAAAACATTTTTCTTTTTTTACGATTTAGTTTGGAAATCATAAAATTGAAATTATATTTGCACCCGCTTACAGCAAGCATGGTGCCTTAGCTCAGTTGGTAGAGCAATGGACTGAAAATCCATGTGTCCCTGGTTCGATTCCTGGAGGCACCACAATAAATCCTTACTTAACGGTAAGGATTTTTTTGTTTATATCCCTTTCTTTTCTACACCAAAAATATACAAGGATAGCCAACCTACACACCATAACAGCTGTATTTTTTACTTTATAATTAGTAAGTAGGCAAATTGTAGAGTTTCCAATGAAAATTTGCAAATCAAAGTAGGTGCTGTGCTGTTAATATCGACTAAAGACTACTTTAGCCGATATTACCACAATATAGTGAAGCAAATTTCTACCAATAGATAGAAGGAAATAAAGATTAAATTTTAGCGTAAATTAAATAGTCGCAATCCATACAATGATTTTACAACATGTTAATCCCAAACCCGTTCTACCTTATGTTCTGTAAAATCTTCAATTTTTAATTCGTTTTCTGAATTGTTCACAATGGTCAAAGCCCTAAAAAACTCATTGGGGAAAATTTGATTGGTCATCACATACTGACCCTCATTGATGAATAGCTCTAACGAAGAATGGTCTAAAAGCATCATTATTTCTATAGGTCCGTCCGGTATATTCGGAATCTTCATTTGCTGAACACCAGGAGCAAATTTTTCACTAAAGTCTACCTTACCCGATTTTCTTCGGTCAAAAGTGACAACTTTCTTATCCCTATCAACATCTATACTTACGCTATCGCCATTTTTATTTCTAAAGTACATTTGCGCATTGGGCACGGAAAGCGTAAACTGTATTTTACTCTGGTTCCCATATTTAAGAGGCATAATTCTTTTTCTCGTAGGCAAGATTTCCAAAACACTTTCCGGATAAGCCATTGCTACGTGCCTCTCAAAACTTTTTAACGGATAGTTGTACAACAACACGTCATCATTTACTTTCCGCAAGGTCAATTCTCTAGGCACTGTCATTGCACTTCGCCATTTATCGGTAGGTGTATCTCTTGCATAGTCCCAATTACTCATCCATCCAATAAAAACACGTTCATCATTAGGTGCATCGTTATAGGTTACTCCTGCATAATTATCCCTACCTAAATCTATCCACTTATGCTCCACTTGGTCCGAGGTAAATGTTTCTCCATCAAAATCTCCTATAAAATATTGCGTACCACTACCCCCATTTGGTGCACCCGGATTAATACTGATCAACAATACCCATTTTACCTCATCGGTACCTTCAATCTTCAACGGAAATAAATCTGGACATTCCCAAACACCTCCATGAGCACCTTGCTCTTTACCAAACTCACTAACTTTTTCCCACTCTTTTAAATTAGGAGAGTTCCATATTTGCAAATGATCACCTGCCACTAGTAGCATTGTCCAAGTTTCTGCCTTATCGTTCCAAAACACTTTGGGATCCCTAAAGTCTTTAATGCCGGTATTACCGATTACGGGGTTGCCCTCATACTTGGTCCAACTATCACCATTATCCAAACTATAGGCAATGCCCTGAGTTTGAAAATTTTTTTTACCTGCTTGCTCGCCCGCCATGTCATGATAGGTGAAAATAGCCACCATTGCCGTCTGATCCTCCGTGCCAAAACCCGAAGTGTTATTGTGGTCCATAACTGCACTACCAGAAAATATAAATCCATGTTCATCTGGAAAAAGCGCAACCGGCTTGTGCTTCCACTTCATCATATCTTTACTTACCGCATGACCCCAATGCATGGGTCCCCAAACGGTACTATCCGGGTAGTATTGATAGAACAAATGATATACCCCATCATTATAGACAAGTCCGTTTGGATCGTTCATCCATTTTTCTTCTGGTGTAAAATGATATTGGGATCTATAGGGTTCTATATAATACCCTGTTGGCTCTACATCTTCCGTGAAGACTTCTTGTTTAACGTCTTGTTTACAACTAGTTATTAAAATACCCATTATCAAGACAAACACCTGTAAGCCTTTATTTTGCAAAGTTTTAACCATAAATTCACTTTTCAACCGGCACTTCTTGAAATCTAATTATAGTACCTTTGTAAAGATGAAAATACTAATTTCTAAATTAATATTCTGTCTTGTGATTTTATTACACTTCTCTAATAAAAGCTTAGGTCAAGACAAAATTACCAAGGCTTTGAATTCTTGGAACCAAGGTACTATACCTTATGTATATTTTGATAATCTACCGATTACCGATTCTATTGCATACTTAGATACAAGGGAAAAAGAAGAATTTAAGGTAAGTCACCTAAAAAATGCCATTTGGGTAGGATACAAAACATTTGACGAGCAAAAAGTTCTAGAATCTTTACCTGACAAAACACAACCTATTATAGTATACTGTTCTATTGGTGTACGCTCAGAAGATATTGGAGAGAAATTAAAAGAATTAGGGTATACAAAAATTCTAAATCTTTATGGGGGAATTTTTGATTGGAAAAATAAAGGCGGACAAGTTTTTAACAGCAAAGAAATACCTACCGATAGTGTTCATGCTTTTAGCAGGCATTGGGGCAAACTTTTACAAGAAGGAATTAAGGTGTACTAGTTAGGAGTTAGGAAAATTTAAAGAATCAGATTGGGAATATTACAAAACAATAAAACGGAAAAAGACGAGAAAATTATAGATTTCACTCTCGCAAACTCAAACAACCTTTTGCTTATTTTCACCAGAAACCCAGAACTTGGTAAAGGCAAAAGGCGTTTAGCTGCAACTGTAGGTGACCAAGCCGCATTTGATATTTACAAATTCTTATTAGCGCACACGGTAGCCATTACCATAAATCTTTATGCCGAAAAACAGGTGTATTACTCAGAAGAAATTTGGAATAACGATGTTTGGGACAATTCTAAGTTTGATAAAAAAATACAAATAGGCGATGACCTTGGCATTCGTATGGCAAATGCCTTTCAAGAAGGTTTTCATAACGAATATCAAAAAATCATTATCATTGGCAGTGATATGCTAGACCTTTCTCAAGATGATTTAGAAGATGCATTTAAGGCTTTAGAGAAAAACGATTTTGTAGTAGGTCCCGCAGAAGATGGAGGATATTATTTATTGGGCATGAAAAAATTTATGCCCGAACTTTTTAAAAATAAATCATGGGGAACGGAAACCGTTTTAAAGGACACCTTAGCAGACCTGAAAAATGAAACAACCGCCCTTTTAGAAACAAAAAACGACGTTGATTATTATGAGGATATAAAGGATATTGAAGCCTTTGCCCCTTTTTTAAAACATATGACAAAATGATGAAAGAAGAACTTTTAGAGTCTGTAGCTTACCTTAAGAACAAAGGTTTTGACAACCCAGAAATTGGTATTGTACTGGGCACAGGATTGGGAAAATTAGTAGATAGTATTGAAGATCCCATAGATGCCCATTATAACCACATTCCATTTTTCCCATTGGCCACCGTGGAATTTCATACAGGAAAATTAGTCTATGGAACCATATCCGGAAAGAAAGTTGTGGTCATGCAAGGTCGTTTTCACCTTTATGAGGGGTATGACTTTCTAGACATTACCTACCCTATTCGCGTAATGCATATGTTAGGTATTTCAAAACTGTTTATCTCTAACGCCGCTGGTGCGGTAAACCTAGATTTTAAGAAAGGAGATATGATGTTGATAGAAGATCATATTAACCTTCAAGGAGGCTCTCCATTAGCATTCAAAGGTGTAAGCGAATTTGGCGAACGTTTTGCAGATATGTCCGAACCTTACGATGTGGATATGCGCAACAAACTTACCGCCATTGCAAAAGAGCATGACATTTCATTGAAAAGCGGTGTGTATGCATCTGTTGTAGGACCTCAATTGGAAACCAGGGCAGAATACAGAATGATCAAATTAATAGGTGCAGATGCAGTAGGTATGAGTACCGTACCAGAGGTCATAGTTGCCAATCACTTATCATTACCCATAGTAGCCGTTTCTGTTTTGACCGATGAGTGCGACCCAGATAACCTAAAACCTGTTGATATAAGTGAAATTATCTCCATTGCCGAAAAAACAGAACCAAAAATGGTGAAATTATTCAAGGAATTGATCAAGCAACTGTAAGGTACTCCAGTATTTGACTACCATAAGTTAGCAAGTATTGATTTATGAGTACCCCACAGCCAACCATTAGTATTATTATACCGGTATTAAATGAAGAAAAGTACATTAAAGATGTGCTTTTCTCCATTTCTGCCAATGCACGAACCAAGTGCATTAAAGAAATATTAGTCATTGATGGCGGTAGCACGGACCAAACAATTACCAATGCTGAAGCATACGGAGCCACAGTATTAAAAAGCAAAAAAGGGCGTGCTGCACAAATGAACTTTGGTGCTACAAATGCCAACGGTGAAATTCTCTATTTTTTACATGTTGATACTTTACCCCCAGAGGGTTTTGACAAAGAGATCATTCAAGAATTCAAAAAAGGATTTGAAGTAGGATGCTTTCAAATGCGCTTTAACAGCAACAGTAGATTTTTAAAATTCTTTTCTTGGTGCACCCGTATAAACCACCACATTTGCAGAGGTGGTGATCAATCACTTTTCATTACCCGTAAACTTTTTCACCATCTAAATGGTTTTAATGAAAGCTATATTGTATATGAAGACAATGAATTTATTCAGAGAGTCTATAAACTAAAACCATTTAAGATAATTTCTTCTGCTGTAACCACTTCTGCCAGAAGGTACGAAGAACGTGGCATGATTAGGCTACAGTATCATTTTGGCATGATCCACTTAAAACATCGTTTAGGCGCAAATCCAAAAGACCTATACCAATATTACCTAAAACATATAGCCGCTTAAATTATTGGCGCCTTTTTATTTCTTCACATTTTAAAAAATTTTACGACACCTATTAGTTACTATAAGTAGGTCTAAGTTTTAAAATTACCCAATAACGGGTATTGTTCTCCAGTATCTACCATTTTACATTTATAAATGTTAATTTAAAACTATACCAAAATGAAAACCAACGTATTAAAGCACTTTTTCTTTACTGTATTAACTCTTTTTATTATCAGTTGTGATAAAGACGAAACCGAGGTAACCGAAAATGAACAACAAGAACAAGAACAGATTGAGGAACCAGAAGAGGAAGTTACAGACCCTACAGTTGTTTTAGCCGAAGAAAGGGAAACTGTCATAAACTCCCTTACAAATGGAAATCAACAAACATGGAAAATTACTGAAGCTATTTTGACCAATAATTCAGGGACTTTTAATATTTCAAATAATTTTAATGTTATTGACGACGAGCTTATTTTCATCAATGAAGTATTTGCAGGTTCTAAAACAGACTTTAACGGTACGTTAGAATGGAGACCAGGAAATTTCATTGAAACCGAGGCTACAACAATAGAGGAAACCTTGGTAGATTATTATGAATCTCCTTTTAAAACATCCTTTGATTTTGTTAGTGAAAGTAGCGCTAACTTGGAAAGCCCTGGTTTTACATTTACCTATGTAGACGAAAATACAATTACAGGAACCGTTTTAGGCGAAGGTTCATCAACTATTGATATTATACTTAGCCCAAAAACAGTGGAGGACTATGTACAAGTACCCACTGAAACATTATCTTTTTCACCTGCTTTCACCTATCCATCAAATGCAGTTAGCGGGATGTCCCCAGGAATGACAGGATCAAATAGCAGCAACAGTATCTATATTGTAACAAGGGAAGATGGTATGAGAGGTTCAGAATCCATGAATCCAGAACGTGTCTCAAGATTCGATCTTGAAAACGGAAACCTCACTGATCAATTATTTTTTCAAGGAGATTTTGTTTCAAAACAACTTCATATTATAGACAATAAACTAAAAGTAGTTGGCGGGCAATATATAAATACATATGATTTAGGCTTACAGACAAATCCTACCAGTGCTTCTTATGAAGGTCAGATTGCATTATCTAGACATGGGTCTGCCGTAATAAACGACGAAATTTTTATCGTAGGCGGATCTCTTGGCGACACACAAAATGTTGGTAATGAAATTTATAAATGGGATGATCTTAATTCATCACTTTCTCTTGAAACTACCATGCCAGAAATTAGAAGTGGCGCCCGCGCAGAAACCGTCCAAAACAAACTATATGTTTTTGGCGGTACAGAAGAGTTCGTTGGTCAAAATGCAAAAAATACTATTTATATCTATGATTTTGAAACAGGGGATTTGAGCACTGAAACCATGCCATCATCTGTCCATTTTACCTACACCGGTAAACATGAAAACTTAATAATTGTGGGAGGACAAATTAAAACATTTACAGATGATGCCGATGCAGATGGTAACCCTGACGGATTTTTAACTCAGGTTGACATTGATCCTTATTTAGGGGTGTACAATACATTAAACAATGAATTCACTGAATTGAGCACTAACCTAACAAGTTCTGAAAATGAAACCATTCATTCTATGACCGTAATCAATGGAAAAATATATATTCTTTACGGTCAACAAGAAGAAGTGGCAGAAGGAGAATTTCAAAATTGGGATGTTTTAGTAGCTGATTTAAACTAGATATCTACTGATTTAATTGCAATCTTATATATTAACCTTTACGGACATAACAACCGTAAAGGTTTTTTTATAGCAGAACAATTTAGACAGTTAGTAGTAGTTCTATTCCCCTTCATAGTCCAGCAACACCCCTTCACTGATCCATTTTGCCAATGCCTGCCTATTATCTGGATCTACGATCCTTACTTGATCTTTGGCATTTCTAATATTACCAATTTCAATAAAGGTCATAGCAGGGTGAGTCTTTTTCACCAAATAAAGAGAGGTTCTATCCTCAAAAGTACCAGAGTAGCTTCGGTTTGGTTGGTATTTCTTATACTTGGCTTCAAAGGTCTTATGAATACTTTGCGCCAACCTTTTACCATTTTTACTATGCTCATGGTGATAAAAAAACACATCTATGTTCTGCCCCTCACTTCTACTATCTACATGTGTAACTATCAATCTTTGATAGTTGCCTTTATTAGATTTATATAAATCATTTACAATTTCTACACGCTGCTTTAATCTCGCAACTTGATTTAAAGGTATTGTTTTGTCTAAATAAGCCACCTCATCATGGTCGATCTCTAAAATAAAATCATCCCTAATACCGTCATTGGGATCTTGTATAATAATATAGACTTTTGCACCATGGGAAAGCAATTCTTTTGCCAAACGCAAGGTTATGTCATATGCGTATTCATCTTCTGCAATGGCCTTACCGGCATATATGCCCATTGCTCCGGGATCAGGACCGCCATGACCGCTCACTAAATAATATATAGTACCTTTTAATCGCTCACTTTTCTCAATGACATTTTTATGCTTCTCACCAAATATATCGTAAGAAACACTTTCCAATTCCTTAATTTCCTTAGACTGTATCTGCAGGGAATCTACAATTGCCACAGTATCTAATTTTACAGCTGGCATAATGTATGTTCTACCCGCAATAAGATGTACACTATCGCGTAAATTATCATTGTTCAACAACACAAATTCATCGAACACTTCATAGGGATCAACACCTTGCTTTCTTAACAGTGACAATATACCGTCACCAGGTTCTGCAACAATAGTTTTTAATGAATCTTGCCCAAAGCAAAAAACACTTAAAAACATACATACTACTATGGTAAAATTATTGTAATTCATCTTGGTACCAAACGCAAGGTCTATGCCATAATTTGCGGAAGACCTCTCATAAAGACACAAAGATTGCTAAAAATATTGACCAATACCAAAGACAATACCATTGTCTCCGTCTTTTGTGATTCCGTAGCCGTAATCTATTCTAAATATTGCATTGAAAATGCGCTTGTGCATAAACCTGAGCCCTACACCTGGGTAAATTCTAAGGTTTTCACTTTTCCATAAGTCATCAAACCCACCAGCCGGGTTTCTCCATGTACCACCATCAATAAAGAAATTTCCTTGTAGCACAAATTTATTTTTTTCGATGATGGTTTGCCTGTATTCCGTATTCAGCACAATCATAGCGGTACCCCTATCTATAGTGTTGCCTACACCTCTTATATTTAAGTTATTATCTACGGTAAAAGGAGCGAACGGACTGTCCACGTTACTTGCCAAACCTAAACGCAATCTATTGGCCCAATTTCCCCGTTCTCCAATTCTTTTAAAAAAGGTGAAATCGTTAAAACCAATTAAAAATTCAGGTAAATTATCATCGGTACTACCTACGTACTGAAAATTTAGTTGACTTCTAAATCCGTCTAAATAATGATAGTAATAGTCCAACCCGTTATAATCATAAATAAATTTGAACAAATGCTTATCAACATTTAAGTTCAATGGAACATCTGCACTGGTAGCACCGTCAACATACGCATAATCCTCAGTAAAAAAACTGAAACCAAATTCCATTCTGTTGAATAAATTGAACTCATACAAAGCCAACAGCTCAAATCCTGTATTACTATACCTATAATCTGCGGTATCGTTTTCAAAAAACACCGGCTCAAGTGTTGTAAAATTATTATAGTTTAACGCTAGACCCAGCTTACTGGTAACCAAGTAAGGTGCCCTTACACTTACCCCAAAAGAACTATAATTATCATACTGATAAAACGCTCCTAAAGTAATATTTTGACCAAAGGAATTAAATTCTTGCAGCCCTACCCTAAATGCGAAATTATCATTGGAAGAACTAAACAGATTGGCAAATGGTATTAAAGTAAAATTTTCCTCTACAACATACTGCACAATACATTGGTCACTAGGCAATAAATTCACCTTATAATATGCGTGAGATATTGAGGGCAGCTTTTTTAAACGGAGAATATCTTGATCCATTACTACAGAATCTAACTCCATACCTTTCTTTAAGGTAACCAGCTTTTCAATAAAAGAAATCTTAGTCCGCTTTGTTCCTGAAATCTGCAGTTGACTTACCTCATTGGTTTGCCCAAACGCAGATGAGCATACCAAAAACAGTACTGCAACAACCAACAGCATACCTTTACATTTTGAGGTATTTAAATCATAAACCATAAGGACATTTCATCTTGACTTTCAATATAGAACAAATTAAGTACGGAATCAATTTTAGTTAAAAACAACATGACTTAAACCAAAAAAGAGTCTAATTGCCTTACAACAATAGACTCTTTTAAGAAACACTCAAATAAAAATTAAAAAATACCTCTTAACCCTAGATTAAATGTTTGTCCTAAACCGGTATTACTACCGCGTACAAAATTAGTATACAGCAATTCTAGGTTCAAGGCACTTGTTAACTGATACTTTGCACCACCACCAATGGCAGTGAAATCTTGTGCAAAATTGTTACCTAAATCCAATCGTTGAGAATGTTGCGCCAAAGCTAAAACTGTGAATTTACTAGAAGGAAAATAGCTCAAGAACAAACCTGGGGTCAGGTTTAAACTATTATTGGCAAAGCTTTCTTCTTTATCACCAAAACTCAACTCTGAGTTTATTTCACTAAAAAGTTGCCATTTGTCTCCCGGAAAAGTATAGTCATAGAAAAATCTATTCTGCCATATGTAACCTTTTTGATCTAGGAAAACCCCGTTTTCAGTTTCATTATCCACTAATGGAATAAAGAAAGAACTCTGTATGGAAAAATTACTTACCGATGCTATTGGCACAAACTTTACAGATGGTGCAATGGAGGTTAGTCCAGATCTAGCTGTGTTATTTTCGCCATCAAATTTAAAAACATCAGTAGCACTTCTATCTCCGATCACGTTAGATCTAAATTCTAAAATAGCACCTATATTCCATCGTTTATTGGTTCCTACACCTGTATATCCTTCTAACGTAGAGGTAAAAAAGGTTTGTCTAGGTTCAGTACCGTCTGTAAAAGTACTTTTGGTCTGTGTGTATAAATTGTTGAACCATTTTACATCATACTGACCCTTACCTACCAATTTTGAAGGTGTATACTGTTGAATATTACTTTTCTGCTGCAAACTATCTTGGGCAAAGCCCGATATTATTGAGCAAAAGAAAACTATTGAAAATATCGTTTTTGTTGAAACTCTCATCTTTGGTTTTTTTTAAAATTCTAAATTGATTATTTGGTTTCGTTCAAAGACCAGTCATAAGGATAGTAAGATACCTTTGCCTTTTCTGGTAATTGTTCTTTTCTGTAGGTATTTATAAAATCTACGGTGCTTCCTTTTTGTTCAAAATCTCCCTTATACCACTCGAATAATTGTGAAATTTGCACCTTATTCTTATTCACTTTTATAAAATTGGGGTTGTTCAATGCCAAAACCGTTTGTTTTTGTAGCTGACTGTTCAATGTAGCCGGTTTATATGCCGTATTTATAATAGGAGGACAACCCAAACCTGCACATACCAATACAAAATGAAATCTTGCTTCAGAAGGAAATTCCGCTCTCAGCAAATTATTCTCTATACCGTTCAAGGTTATGGATTTACCGCCAACCTCATGTTTAGTTTTATCAAAAAATCCAGGAACATCCAATGGTGACTTTAATGGGTAATTGTTTATAATACCGTCTATGACCAATAAATTATAAGCATTGATCCAGAAGGCTTGGTATTGTGTAGCATCAGATTTAGAAACCGAAATACCCTTTGCTATTTCCAAAACCTCATTTAAACTTTTTGGGTCATTTTTAATTGCGGCATACTTCACTTTGCCGTTCACCACATTGGCTTTAAAAAAGCTATCGCTTTTGCTAAAAAAAGTTGTTAAATCTTGTGCCGTTATACTGTTTACAGCAAAAAGGATAAACAAAAAAGGTATAATAGTTTTTTTCATGGTAATCTTAATTTAAAATTGCTTTTGAGATTGTTTAAGTCGGTCATTTTTTAAAAACCATACAAACAAAAAAATATTTTTCAACGATTTTTTCAATACTTACGTCTCAATTAATCACTGATTTTCTGGATGTTACAAAGACGTTTTAATTTCATTAAAACGCAAACTACGCTTAAAAGTATCACAGAGTTATAACAAGTTTATAATCTTTCTAAATTAAAATGTAGCTGTTAAGTTATTACCTTTAATACCGACACAACCACCAACAAAATCATTTTATGGATCATATTGTAATTATAGGTAATGGCATTTCTGGGGTCACTTTAGCTAGACATATTCGTAAACTATCGGACAAAAGAATTACTATTATTTCTGCAGAAAGCGATTATTTCTTTTCGCGAACAGCCCTAATGTATGTTTACATGGGCCACATGAAATTTGAACATACCCAACCTTATGAGAACTGGTTCTGGAAAAAGAACAGAATTGATCTTATGAACGGTTTTGTTGAAAAAGTAGACACCGATTCTAAAAAATTACTTTTAAAAGGAGGTTCTACTGTTTCTTATGACAAATTGGTAATTGCAACAGGCTCAAAACCCAACAAGTTTGGCTGGCCCGGTCAAGATTTAAAAGGTGTACAAGGACTGTATTCCAAACAAGATCTTGAAATGCTAGAAAAAAATGCCCCTAACAACAAGGTATGTAATAGAGCGGTAATTGTTGGTGGCGGACTTATAGGTATAGAAATGGCAGAAATGTTACGTTCTAGAGAAATACCGGTCACTTTTTTAGTTCGTGAAAAAAGTTTTTGGAACGGTGTGCTACCCGCAAGAGAATCCGCAATGATCAACGAACATATAATTGAACACCATATAGATTTACAGTTAGACACTAATCTTGAAAAAATTATTGCCGATGATAATGGGCATGCCAAAGCGGTTGTTACGGATAAAGGTGAAACCATAGAATGTAACGTTGTTGGCTTAACTGCCGGTGTTGCCCCTAATATAGATTTTCTAAAAGATTCTGGCATAGAAATAGGTAGAGGTGTTAAAGTAAATAGATTTCTAGAAACCAACATAAAAGATGTGTATGCCATTGGCGATTGCGCAGAGCAACATGAAGGCATAGGTAGCAGAAGACCTATAGAGGCCGTATGGTATACTGGTAGAATGATGGGCGAAACCCTAGCACAGACTATCTGTGGAAACCCAAGAAAGTATAATCCCGGTCACTGGTTCAACTCTGCGAAATTTTTAGATGTAGAGTACCAAACTTACGGGTGGGTTTTTAGTGAACGAGGCAAAAAAGAAACTGAACAGCATTTTCATTGGAGACACCCCGAAGAAAAAATATGTATTACCGTAGCGTTCGACAAAGACACTAATCAATTTTTAGGCATCAACACTTTTGGCATACGCATGAGACATGAGATCTTTGACCAATGGTTAACGGAGAACAAAGATATTGATCATGTAATGACTTACTTAAAAGATGCCAACTTTGATCCGGAATTCTACAAACTACATGAGGACGCAATTGTTGCCAAATACAATAGCGATTACAACAAGAACATTAATCCAAAGAAAAAAAGTTGGAAACGAATTTTCAGCATCGCCTAACTCAATTATTAAAATAAAAACACACCTACCATGGGTAATTTAAATAGAAGTATGTCACTTGCGGGAGAACCGCCAAAAGCTTTGAACACTGGCCAAAAATTGGCTGTAATAACAGGTATGACCGGTATGGGCATTCTTATTTTACAATTGTTCAATTTAAATTTAGGCAATAGTGCACTATGGCTTTCAATAGCTATTCTTGCCATTTTTGCCGGAATCATTTGGTTTTCACAAGCTGCATATGCACATAAACATAAAGGGATAAAAAATGATGGGGTTTGGTTTAAATCAATGTCCAGCAGAGGTGTACTAGCCTGGATGGCAGGTATCGCCTTAACAGGATTCTACATTGTTCTTTACTTTTATCCGCAATATTTAGGACTAGTAAAAGATGGTGACAACACTGGTTTAATTGCATTATTTGACCCCTTGAGCAAAGCTTTAAGTGGCAACCCAGCTAGCCAATGGTTTGTTTATGGTACGCTATATACCGTAGCTATTTTGGCTTTTGGAGCTAAATTTATTTGGAAATACCGTCACAATAAATACGAACAGTTAAGAACAGTAAGTGTTATGTTCTTTCAAACGGCATTTGCATTCTTTATCCCAGAAATTATGGCAAGGTTAAACGGTGATTTACCCTATTATGACCTTAAGAATATGTGGCCCTTAAATTATTATAATTTTGAGCGTTACCGTATTAACGGTTTCATAGATTCTGGCAGTGTAGGTATGACTATGTTATTCTTTGGGATCATATCCATATTTGTTATATCTCCTTTCTTAACCTATAAATATGGTAAACGTTGGTACTGCTCTTGGGTTTGTGGTTGTGGTGGCCTGGCAGAAACTGCTGGAGATTCTTTTCGTCAATTAAGTGATAAATCTAAATTCGCCTGGAAAGTTGAGCGCTGGGTTGTACACAGTGTAGTAGTATTCGTAACCTTAATGACTACTGCGGTAATCTACTCTTATTTAGGTAATGACACCAGTAAATACTGGCTAACAAAAACCATGTTTATTTCTGGCGTTGCCATTATTTTAACCGCTGTATTTGCATGGGTAATGATTTACAAAAGAGATGAACTTGAGAAAGATGCCAAATATGGCGCTATTGGATATTTTACCATAATAGCGGTGTTAATAGGTATGCACTTTTTTAGTGGCTCTGGAAACATATTCATTTTTAAAGCAGAAACCCTACGTTCTACCTATAGCTTTTTGATCGGTAGTATTTTCTCCGGGGTAATAGGAACAGGTTTCTACCCTATTTTAGGAAACCGTGTATGGTGTAGATTTGGATGCCCAATGGCCGCAATATTAGGATTTCAGCAACGTATGTTCTCTAAATTTAGAATTACTACCAATGGTGGTCAATGTATCTCTTGCGGTAACTGTTCTACCTACTGTGAAATGGGTATAGATGTTCGTGCTTACGCTCAAAAAGGCGCAAACATTGTAAGATCTAGTTGTGTTGGCTGTGGTATCTGTTCCGCTGTTTGCCCTAGAGGTGTATTAAAATTAGAGAACGGACCAGAAAAAGGACGTATAGACTCTAAGGAAGTTTTGTTGGGCAATGATGTTGATTTAATGGATCTTGTAAACAAAAACTAGTGGTATTCAGTAGGGTCATTTAGAAAGTGCCCAAAGTTATCATCTAGGAAAAAGAACATGAAAGATTGGTTTTAGCTAATCTTTCATGACCTTTACAACGTAATAACCACCATAGAAATTAAAAATGAATCGCTTTCTTTTTATCATAATTCTCCTCTCTTTGCATTTGCAGGGGCAAAAAGAAATCAATTATCCTGAGGTAATTTATGGTAAGGAAAATATAAGCGCCAGCTGGGTTAGCCACCCAGATATTAAAGGAGGAGAGGACACTGCAGTGTTATTTAGAAACACTTTCAATATCACCGATTCTAAAGAAGATTTCATCATTAATATTTCTGCAGACAATCATTACTTTCTATATGTAAATGGGCATTTTATTACCCACGGTCCGCAATTAAGCGACATTCAGCACTATAAATTTGAAACCTTAAACTTAAAAGACTATCTAAACAAGGGCAAAAACGTTATTGCCGTTAAGGTCATCAATTTTGGAAAAAGGAGATTCTTGGGCATGCAGTCCATATTTACTAGTGTTATGGTAAATGGCGTTACCAACAATGCAAAGATTATCAATACCACAGGAAACAATGATAATTGGTTAAGTACTATAGACCAATCATATAAAGCCAATGAAGTGGTTTGGAGAGGTAATGGAGAAAAGGCGATCGTTGGCGGATTCTATGCAAACAATCCAACCGATATTGTTGATATGAACCACTACCCAACAAATTGGGAAACGTTGGATTATGATGATTCCAAGTGGAAAAAGGTTGATTTTTTTGAGAATGCAAGTAGCATGGGCGGTTCCATTGCCTATTTGTTAGAACCTCGTAATTTGCCTTTGCTTTCGTGGGATGAGGAACCTGTAGGTAGTATTGTAAGGTCAAGTAACCCTCTTGACACCGCTTTCCCAAAAACAGGTGAACTTAGAGTTGCTCCAAACAAGAATATTACTTTTTTAATCGATCGACAATATGTTACCAACGGTTTTCCTGAACTGATTTTTAGCAAAGGAAAATCAGCCAAAATCACTATTAAATATGCCGAGAATCTTTTTGGTGAAAACAATGAAAAAGGTGATCGAAACAATATTGAAAACAAACAGCTTTTAGGGTATTACGATGAAGTTATTTCTAACGGTAATGTGGCTCAAAAATTTATTCCTAATTGGATGCGCACTTTCCGTTTTATAGCATTTGAAATAACTACCAAAGACCAAGAACTTATTCTAGAAAAGTTTGTAAACCATAGATCACGAACAACCATACCATCCGTCGCAAAGTTTACATCTGACAATACCTTGTACAATGATATTTTTGATATCTGCAAACGCACTATAGATATCTGCACACAAGATTATTTTTTGAGCGATGCCTATTATGAGACCATGCAATATGTTGGCGATACCAAAATACAGGCATTAATTTGGCAGGCAATGAGCGGTAATACGGCACATACCAAAAATGCCATTCGCCAATTTGATCATTCCAGGGATTCTGATGGCAATATATTGGGCGCCTATCCTCTACGCTCTACATTTATTTACCCTACCTATTCTTTGGTTTGGGTAGATATGATTGCAGACTATTACAAAACCTCTGGCGACAAAGCATTTATACATACTTACAAAGACGGCATCGTCAATACTTTAGCTGGTTTTGAAAAGAACATGAATGAGCTTAATTTGGTAAACAAAACTCCCTATCGCTATTTCGTTGATTGGTATACAGGACCCAATAATGGCAGTGGTACGGCAACAAAAAATGATGGTCTTAATTCTGCCGTTGTAAGCCTACATTATGTGCATGCACTACAGAACGCCGCACTACTTTTTAAAGAAATAGGAGATGATCATACCTATAACAGCTATAAAAATAGAGCGCAAGAAATTATAGCATCGGTCAACGAACATTGTTACGATGCCAAAAGAAAGCTCTTTGCTGAAAGACCAGACAAGACCATTTATGATCAACATACCAATATCATGGCCATATTGACCAATGCCATACCATTGTCAGAGCAAAAGGATTTATTGTCGAAAATTTTAACCGAAAAAGATTTATTACAGGCTACCTATTACTATCGCTTTTATCTTTTTGAAGCGATAAAAAAAGTTGGTGCACCAGAGCTATTCGACCTTGCACAAAAACCTTGGGAGCAAATGATCACCGATCATATGACCACTACCCTAGAACGTTTTGAAAGTACAGAAAAACCAACACGTTCAGAGGTTCATCCGTGGAGTGCATCACCATCCTATTTTTATTTCAATTATTTGGCGGGCATCCGGTCCGTAAAAAATGATTTTGAAGAAGTTGAGATCGTTCCTGCTTTTGGTGAGCTAAATGAAATTAAAGGTTTACTCCCCACATCAAAAGGGAATATTGAATTTGAACTAGAAAAAAATAAAGAAACGTTATCCGCTGTAATAACCATTCCAAGCAATATGATCGGAAAGCTGGTTTGGGGCGGCAAAAATATTGCACTAAACAAGGGAAAAAACCACTACACCATACAAAGGGACAAATAGCAAGTAAAATTGCATACCGTATGAAACCAGTGAATTAAATGAAATAATATGAAGCTATTAAAACCCACATACGCCATATTGATCTGTTTAGGATTGTTAGCTTTTATAAAGCCCGAAGACAAACATTATAAGCGTAACTTTTATGATGACGGCACCATAGAAAGTGAAGGATGGATGCGGTATAATACAAGAACAGATTACTGGACTTTTTACCACCCTAACGGAAACAAATCTCAACAAGGATTTTATTCTTACGGTAAAAAAGACAAATATTGGTTTTTCTTTGATGAACACAGAGTTAGAACTAAAGAAGGACGGTTTAAAGATAATAGTGAAATTGGTTGGTGGCTCTTTTACGACCCACAAGGGCGTATTAACCATAAATGTCAATTAACAAATGGAATAAAGGACGGATATTGTTTAAAATATAAAGATGCAAAACTCATATCTGCCGAAAAATATAGTAAAGGAGAAAAAATTAAAGAATGGACATCTTTTAGGGCCTTTACACATGAAAATAGTTTATCTGATTTAAAATAATGACAGACATAAAGGTAATTATACCAGCTTTTAACGAAGCAGATTCTATAGCACATGTCATCAACGAACTGCCCAAAACGGTATCTGAAATAATCGTTGTAAACAATAACTCTACAGATGACACAGTAAAAAATGCAAAAGCCGCGGGTGCAACGGTACTCACAGAAAACAAAAAAGGCTATGGCTTTGCATGCTTGCACGGGTTAGATTATGTAGCAAAAAAATCTGAACAACCAGATATTATCGTATTTATTGATGGAGACTATTCTGATTATCCGGAAGAGCTGGATAAGGTAGTTGCCCCAATTTTGGAAAATGACATTGATTTTGTAGTAGGTGCCAGAGAAAAAAGTTTAAGAGAAGAGGGTTCCATGACCCCACAACAGGTTTTTGGCAACTGGTTGGCCACATTTTTAATGCGTTTGTTTTTTGGCGCAAAATTTACGGATTTAGGTCCATTTAGGGCAATTAAATACGAAAAGCTCAAAGAATTGAACATGGAAGACAAAACTTATGGGTGGACAGTTGAAATGCAACTAAAAGTTCTTAAGAAAAAAATGACATATACCGAAGTACCAGTACGTTACAAACGAAGAATTGGTATCTCAAAAGTATCAGGAACCGTAAAAGGTAGTATATTTGCTGGCATAAAAATTTTGGGGTGGATCTTCAAATACAGTATTAAATAATATGGAACTAGCTTTAGCATATTTCATCATCGTAATTTATAGTATTTCTTTACTATTAATTTTCTTTTACAGCTTGGCACAGCTAAATCTGTTGATCAATTATTTATCACAAAAGAGACAGAACCAAACGGCACCAAAATTTAATCTGTTAGACCCAAAAGAAATTCCGTTCGTAACCATACAACTTCCGGTCTTTAACGAAGAGTATGTAATGGACAGGCTTTTAGAGAACATCGCAAAAATTGAATACCCAAAAAGTAAATTGGAAATTCAGGTTTTAGATGATTCTACGGATGATACCGTAATAGCTACCGCTGCAAGCATAGCTAAATTACAGGAGACCGGTCTAGACATACAACATATTACAAGAACAGACCGATCTGGTTTTAAGGCAGGTGCCTTAAAAGAAGGATTAAAAATAGCTAAAGGTGAATTCATCGCTATTTTTGATGCAGACTTTTTACCGGCTGCAGACTGGCTTAAAAAAACCGTTATCTATTTTAAAGATGAAGAAATAGGTGTGGTGCAGACCCGTTGGGGCCACCTAAACCGAGACTATTCCACTTTAACTAAAATACAGGCGTTTGCTCTTGATGCTCATTTCACATTAGAGCAGGTAGGGCGCAACAGTAAAGGTCACTTCATCAACTTTAACGGTACCGCAGGTATTTGGCGTAAAGAGTGTATTCTTGATGCCGGTAACTGGGAAGGAGATACCCTCACAGAAGATTTGGACCTAAGCTACCGCGCACAGTTAAAAAACTGGAAATTTAAGTATTTAGAAGATGTAGAAACCCCGGCAGAACTACCTGTAGTTATCAGTGCCGCTCGTTCACAACAATTTCGTTGGAACAAAGGTGGGGCAGAGAACTTTAGAAAAACGGTTTGGAGCGTTATTACCGCAAAGAACATTCCATTTAAAACCAAGTTCCATGGTGTTATGCACTTGTTGAACAGTTCCATGTTCTTATGTGTGTTTTTGGTAGCTATATTAAGCATACCATCGCTTTATATTAAAAATACCTATGGTCATTTGGATTGGGTATTCTCTTTGTTAAGCTTGTTCACGATAAGCACCATTATATTGTTTGTCTGTTATTGGTTTACCTACAAGAGTATACAAGGTAGCGGCTTTGATAATTTTATAGATTATATACGAATTTTCTTTACTTTTTTCTCGGTTGCCCTTGGGTTCTCTTTACATAACACCATTGCCGTACTTGAAGGTCATATGGGTAAAAGAAGTGAATTTGTACGTACTCCAAAATTCAACATTAGCTCATTAAAACAAAGTTGGAAGGGAAACAAATACCTAGCTAAAAAATTATCGCCCAATATGATATTGGAATTTGCATTAATGCTCTACTTCATGTTTGGCATGTACAGCGCCATACCATTAAATGATTTTGGACTTTTTCCATTCCATTTTATGTTATTTCTAGGGTTTGGGTTTGTATTCTTTAAATCTTTGACCTCAAGGGCTTAAAAACACTATAATTGCAATATTTTAAAAAGATAACTCAACTGGGTTATCTTTTTTTATTTTCAAGACATCCTAATGTAACCTGAACGCCAGAAAGACCATTTACACATTTATTTTTTCTACAATAAAGGGTAAAAAAGATTTTCACTTTATATTGTGATTACTATAGAGAATAGCATCAAAATTTAAAACATGGATCCTAAAGAAAATCTCAAAAATCTAGGACTTGAACTTCCTACAATATCAACACCAGGTGGCAATTATGTTTCTTTAAATATTAGAGATAACATAGCTTACATCGCCATTCAATTTCCTATTTTAAATGAAAAGTTCTTATACCAAGGTAGATTAGGGAATGAAATTTCAACAGAACAAGGGTATAAAGCTATGGAACTATGCGCCTTAAATGTATTGGCTCAAGCAGAAAGTAGAATTGGTTTTCATAAAATTATAGGTTTAAATCATTTTGACGCCTACTTTCAGTCAGCAGAAAACTGGGACGAATCGCCAAATGTTGTCAATGGAGCATCTAATTTGTTCGTAAAGGTTTTAAATGAAAAAGGTCAACACTCAAGAGCAATATTTGGAGTACATAAATTACCTAGAAATTTCTGCGTTGGACTAACAGCTACCTTTACCATTAAAACCGAATAAAGACCATGGAGCATAGCGTGATAAAAATACATTAACTCAACTTATACGCTGTGGTTACAATGACACCGTGTTGATCAACAACCCTTAACAGCTCTTTTGACTTCACTGTTTTTAAGTTAAAAGGTGACTCCTGTAACTTTATACCGCTTTTCATTTTAAGCCTTGTACCTTGACCCGAAATAATGTCTATGTTGGCAACAAACTTTTTGTTTGGTAAGTGCTCCGTAACAATAACATAGGTGTACTGCATTAACTTACGGGTAATCTGATGAACTTCGGCATTAGATAAATGTTGTAGTACTTGTCTTAAGATAGCGCAATCTGCAACAGGAAGGTCATCTACCGCAATATCCAAACATTGAAACTCTACGTTCTTTGATTTAAACTTTTTCTTGTTGTACGTAATTAATTCGGGTACTATATCAACGGCAACATAATTCTGGGTATAACTTACCAGTTCTTTACCTATATTAAAATCTCCACATCCTAAATCACACACGGAAATAGGGTTTTCAAATGAAGTTAAAAAAGTAGTTAATGTCTCTATATAAGGTTTTACAATTTCCGGCTTATGAGAACCTTCACCCGAATAAAAATCTTCAGTACCACTACCCCACAGATTCATTTCATACACTTGTTGCATAGCCTTTTTGGTTGGCCAAGGAATCTTATTTGGTTTAATACCCTTTTTATCAGTATTCATAAGCAACAGTGCAAAATTTCGACTTCAAAATAAGGTATAAAAATTTAAAAATCACCACCTAACCTGAGAACATAAAATTAGTTTGCGTACAAATTCCCCTATTCATGGCTTTCAGCAGGTAGTTACCCCAAACTATCAGTGATGATTATTTAATACTTATAATCGTTTATTTAAAGAAGGCTATTTTAATACCCATTGAAATAAATGCCAAGCCTCCTATTTTATTTAACAGTTTACTTGAACTAGGGTTTTCTTTGATCTGGTTAGAAAAAACACTTGCGAACAAGGTTAAAATAATATACCAAACCACCCCTATAAACGCATAAGTTACACCTAACATTACATACGGCATTGGGTTATGTATTTGGTTGGCGGATATAAACTGCGGAAAAAAAGCAACAAAGAATAATGCAACTTTAGGATTTAATGAATTAGTCAAAAATCCTGACCAAAAATCACTTTTCACCTTTTGACCATTAGTTGACAATTGCTCTAAACCATCAAAATCGGTTCTTTTTCTATAAGTTGCCACCCCTAAATAAATGAGGTATGCAGCACCTAAATATTTAACTGCGGCAAAGGCAAAGGCTGATTTGGCCAATAATACGGATACTCCCATTGCCGCACACAAAGTATGCGTCAATATACCCACATTTACTCCTAATGCCGCTTGTATTCCAGATTTTCTTCCTCGTCCCAAAGACTTGTTCAGCACAAAAAAAGTGTCTAAACCAGGTGTCATTATAAACAATAATGCCGATACCATAAAGGTTACAAAATTTTCTATACCCATAGCTCTATAATTTTAAAAATCCACAAGGCAAAGAAATGACTTTAAAGGTTTATGAAAAATACATATTTGTAGCTTTTTAATGCATAAATTGCATTAATTATGACTACACAGCAAATAAAATATTTTTTAAGCCTTGCCACGGAACTTCATTTTTGGAAAGCTGCAGAAAAATTGTTCATATCTCAATCTACCTTAAGTAGACAAATTCAATCATTGGAAGAAGAAATTGGTTATCAACTATTTAAACGAGATAAACGCAATGTAAAACTCACCGATGCGGGTATTTTCCTAAAGGACAAATGGGCAACTACCATCAATGACCTTAATCATTTTCAAAAACAGGCAAAGAAGATAGACCAAGGCACTTCTGGCCATATTTCCCTTTCTTACCCAGGTTCTATTGCCTTTAGTTATCTACCGCTTTTCTTAAGTAAAATCAACGCTAGCATACCAGATTTAAAACTAGAATTAACTGAGCCTATAGATGAAAACCATGAAAAATTGCTACTTAATTATGATACCGATATTGCTTTTAATAGAGATGCCATAAATAACACTCATATAATGTCGTATAAATTACATACTGAACCTATCTGCCTTGTTGTTCCAGAGAAACATTGGTTGACCAATACAACCTTAAAGGATTTAAAGGTGTTGCAAGATGAAAAATTCATTATTTCTGGCTTACATAGAAACACTTACTTTCCTTCACTATTAAGAAGTCTTTTTCAAAAAAACGGTTTTGAGCCAAAAACTGTTATTGAATCTGATTTTGGAGGTATGATCATTAATCTTGTAGCACAAGGCCTAGGCATATCTATACTACCGTTATCCTATAAATTCTCAAATGCAATTGGCGTTAGGTTTATAGCGCTAGATGAGACTATTAGCTTATTTATGAACTGGAGAAAAAATGATCCTAATAGAATAACAGAAAGAGTAGTTAAACTTGCCAAAGAAATGACAAACCCTACTTAAATCAATATTTTAAAGTTTGTAGAATAAATGGATCCAAATAGATCTTGATAGCCTAAAATTAAAAGTGCTCAATAGTATAGTTACCAAAGCAATAATAGTAAATACCCGCAACGGTGACAGATCTACAAAATACCAAAACAATACAAGGCTTATTATCATTTGTGCCACAGCCAAGGCATAACTAACGAACATAGCTCCAAAAAAGAAGCCCGTTTCTTTTTCAAATTTAAAATTGCATTCAGAACACCTTTCATTCATTGTTGGCATTTTAAACAAAAAAACATTTCCTTGCCCACTAAAGACCTTACCCTCATTACAATTAGGACATTTGCATTTTACAACATTCAACACTTTACTCATGACCCCATTTTTATACTGCAAAATTAAGACATAAAATAAAGATTTCGGTCGTATCATAAGCACATATATTTGTACTTTTAAGACATTTTATATGAAAATACCCATTTTACATATTAGTCAGTTTTTAAAAAACAAGCCGTTACACAGTCTTTATGTAAACTCTTTTGCAGACCATATTCAAATCAATAAGAATCTTATAAATAAACCTCATAGCCATAATTTTTACTTGTGCGTTATTTTTACCAAAGGCACCGGCACACATGAAATAGATTTTGACACCTACCCAATAGAACCCGGAAAGGTCTTCTTCTTAAAACCTGGGCAAACTCATTTTTGGAAATTTGAATCGCAACCAGAAGGTTATATTTTCTTTCACTCTCAAGAATTCTATGAACTTAAATTTTTGGATCATTCCTTAAATTCTTTTCCTTTTTACTATTCCAACCAAAACCCGCCTTTGCTTCAATTATCTAAAGAGAAACTGATACACCTAACCACTGGTTTTCAAGAACTTTTCACAGAGTACAGAGAAGAAAATTTACTAAGAGAAGCTAAAATCATTAGTCTTATACACTATATATACATAGAATTAACGCGTGCATATACTGCCGACACTATTATAGAAAAATTAGGATCTAACAGCTATGCGAATATACTTGAGCGACTGGAAAAATTAATTAACGCACACTTTTACACCGAAAAATTACCTAAATTCTATGCTGAAAAACTAAGTATTACAACCAAACACTTAAACAGAGTGGTTCAAAAGACCATCAGCAAAACTACAACTACCTTGATCTCTGAGCGTATCATGTTAGAAGCTAAACGTTTGATCGTTCATTCTAATGACAACCTAGCCAATGTTGCAGACACCTTGGGGTATTCTGACTATGCCTATTTTTCAAAATTCTTTAAATCAAATACAGGGATGACCCCAATGGAATTCAGAAAAATATATTTTCATTAAACCACTACAAGATATCATGATGAATTTAGAAACAAACAAAAGGAACGCCATCGCTTTTTACAGAACGGCATATTTAGGAAACCCAAAACTGGCCATAGAAATGTATGTTGGCAAAGAATACCTTCAGCATAATCCCGCAGTTGCCAATGGTACGCAAGGTTTTATAGATTATTTTGAACGCATGCAAAAAGAATACCCTGAAAAATCTATTGAATTTGTACGTTGCATTGCAGAAGGAGATTTGGTTGCATTACATACGCACCAAGTATGGCCAGGAAATGACCAATATGTTACAATGGATTTTTTCAGGTTTGATACAAATGAAAAAATATGCGAACATTGGGATGCTATACAGCAAATACCAGAGAAATCTGAAAATCCAAATACTATGTATTAACCCATCAACTTAAAGTATTATGAATAAAATTAATATTCAAGGCATTAATTGGGATGCAAAATCATCTTTTCAAAG
This sequence comes from Maribacter sp. UBA3344, assembly GCF_002362375.1. Lineage (NCBI taxonomy): Bacteria > Pseudomonadati > Bacteroidota > Flavobacteriia > Flavobacteriales > Flavobacteriaceae > Maribacter > Maribacter sp. UBA3344. The sequence continues at coordinate 213,058 of NZ_DERI01000017.1, forward strand.
AGGTCCTGCAAAAGCACCTGCCCTAATCAGAAAAGCACTATACAGTGATTCTATGAACTTATGTACGGAGCTTGGAACAACAATAGAAAATGACCTAATAACGGATAATGGTGATTTCAATATTGAAGACTATTTTGATATCGCCACTATTACCCAAAAGAATATTGAAAATGGTGAAAAGTTACTGACCTTGGGTGGCGACCACTCCATAACTTTCCCGATTATTAAAGCGTTTCATGACCATTATCCAAAACTTGACATTCTACATATTGATGCCCATGCGGATCTATACCATGACTATGAAGGCGATCCTTACTCTCACGCTTGTCCTTTTGCCAGAATTATGGAAAACGGCTATGCCGTAAAACTTGTTCAAATAGGCATTCGTACCTTAAATCAACATCAGGCAGATCAAGTAAAAAAGTTCGATGTTGACATTCATGAAATGCGAAACTTGGACTTAACTGCAATACCCAATTTTAAAAATCCCTTGTACATTTCTTTAGATATGGATGGTTTTGACCCTGCCTTTGCACCAGGGGTTTCTCATCATGAACCGGGCGGACTCTCTTCTCGTCAAGTTATAGATTTAATTCAGGGTATAGACGCCCAAATTGTTGGTGCCGATATTGTGGAATACAATCCTGATCGAGATTTTAATGATATGACCGCATATTTGGCAGCTAAAATGATGAAAGAGCTTTTAGGAAAATTGATGGTCCATTAAATTAAAAATCAATAAAAAACCATTAAATTGACCTGTTACTAAATTGAAAACCCCTAATGCCAACTAGCTTTAAAAACTTTTTGAAACTCCATAAAGTTTCCCTCACCTTAGCGGTATTAAGTTTTGTATTCTACTATACGTTTGCCTATCATTTACCTAGAACAGATTTCATAAAACTGCTTACCCTATTTGTTGCCCTATTCTTTTTCTGTTTTAAGCTGATACAATTTGAAAAACACAACTTTAGGTTTTTACTGGGTATAGGCATCATTTGTAGACTGGTATTTTTATTTGCAGAACCTAATCTTTCACAAGATTTTTATAGATTCATTTGGGACGGACATTTAGTAGCCAATGGCAATAACCCCTATCTATACACTCCAGATGAGTTAATGCAAAACATGGTATCAATAATACCGAATGCCCAAGAGCTGTACGACGGTATGGGTAGTTTAAGCGCAAGGCACTACAGTAATTACCCCCCATTAAATCAACTTATTTTTGCCTTGGCCACTATTCTTGGCGGCAAGAGTCTTTTTGGATCATTATTCGCTATGCGTTCAATTATTATTCTGGCAGATGTAGGTATTTTCTATTTTGGCAGAAGGTTATTAAAAAACCTTAATCGATCTCCGCATCTAATATTCTGGTATTTCATTAATCCGCTTGTAATAGTTGAACTCACCGGAAATCTTCATTTTGAAGGGGTCATGTTATTTTTCTTTATTCTATCGATGTTTTTATTGTCCATAGATAAATGGAAAACCGCCGCAATGGTTATTGCCTGCTCCATCTCCATAAAATTAGTACCTCTTTTATTCCTTCCTATTTTTCTAAAATATCTGGGTTGGAAAAAAAGCATTGTTTTCTATAGCATTATCGGCATAACGTCCATAGCTCTTTTTCTGCCTTTTAACACGCCAGAATTTATAGACAACTATAGTAGAACCATTAAACTTTGGTTCTCTAATTTTGAATTTAACTCGAGCCTCTATAACCTTGCCAAAAAAACAGCCGTTCATTTTGACGCAAAACCTTGGGAGTTCATTAAAGAATACGGTAAAATCACCCCACTAATAACTGTTATTACTGTAGGGTTATTTACATTTTTTCCCAAGAAATACGACTTAAACAGGGTACTTTGGTCAATGATGTGGGTTTTGACCATTTATTATTTCATATCTACCACAATACACCCTTGGTATATTATATTTTTAGTGCTACTATCTATTTTTACTACATATAGATATGCCATTATTTGGTCTGCCGCCGTAGTACTTAGTTATTATGCATATTCCCAAGCAGATTTCAAAGAAAGCCTTTGGCTTTTAGGCATTGAATATATTTCAGTATTTGCCTATTTGACTTATGAAATTGTTGCACATCGTAACAAAAAGTAAACTTTTTGTAAAAATTATGTCATGCGGGATGTCAAATAAATATAATTTGTACATTTACCCCGTAATGAACGAAATAAACTACTTTTTATATAGCACCTTGAGCCCAGTGGCTCTAGCGCGCCCGTTCACATCTCGCCGTCGTCGCCCGTAAGGGTAAGATATATTTATGGAATTAGGTGAGTCCATTTCCGCACAACAAATCAAATTTATTTTTTACACTTTTAAATCTAACTGGCAATGAACTTAATTGTTGCTAACGAATCACATTTTAAATACGCTCAGGATATCTGCGATACCATAGCTGAATCTGCCAAAGTACGCGGTACCGGCATAGCAAAACGAACCCCAGAGTATATTCAAAGAAAACTTTCTAACGGTAATGCCATACTTGCATTGGACGGAGATAAATTTGCGGGTTTCTGCTATATAGAAGTATGGGGACACGAGAAATTTGTAGCAAATTCCGGACTCATAGTACACCCAGATTATAGAGGGCAAGGTCTAGCTAAAAGTATTAAAGCCAAAATCTTTGAATTAAGCAGGGAGAAATTTCCAGATGCCAAAATATTTGGAATCACCACAGGTTTAGCAGTGATGAAAATTAACTACGAACTAGGCTATAAACCTGTTACATTTTCTGAACTTACAGATGACCCTGAGTTTTGGAAAGGCTGCCAAACTTGTAAAAATTTTGACATCCTTACGAGAACTGAACAAAAAATGTGTCTCTGTACCGGTATGTTATATGACCCTACCACAAAGAAAAAAACTGAGAACACTAAAGAAATGAACGGGAAGGCATTTACAAGATTAAAAAGTATAAAAGAGAGTTTGTTTCTGAAAAAGAAATAAGAGAATAGAAGTTATGGAGCTTAAAATGACTTTTTCCAATTACAGATTTAATGTTCAAAGTCTTATTTCTTTCTTCTAACCTCTTAACTCAAAACCTATAGAACCAAAATAAATAATTATCCGGCTTGCCGGAATTGAACATCATACAATGAAAAAATTAGTACTAGCATACAGCGGCGGATTGGATACTTCTTATTGCGCCAAGCATTTATCAAAAGACAAAGGATTTGAAGTTCATGCGGTAAGCGTGAACACAGGAGGTTTCTCTGTTGCGGAAATAAAGGAAATTGAGAAGAAAGCTATTGAACTGGGCGCTTCATCATATACCTCTATAGATGCCGTACAGACCTTTTATGATAAAGTAGTAAAGTATCTTATTTTTGGTAATGTACTTAAAAACAATACCTACCCACTTTCCGTAAGTGCAGAACGAATTGTACAGGCGATTGAAATTGTAAACTACGCTAAAAAAATAGGCGCTGGCTATATTGCCCACGGTAGTACAGGCGCGGGTAACGACCAAGTACGTTTTGATATGATTTTCCAGATCATTGCCCCAGAAATTGAAATCATCACGCCTATTAGAGATAACAAATTAGCTAGGGAAGAAGAGATCGCATACTTAAAAGAAAACGGTGTAGATTATCCTTGGGAAAAAGCAAAATACTCTATCAATAGAGGACTTTGGGGTACTTCTGTTGGTGGTGAAGAGACATTAACTTCAGAAAAGCCCTTACCAGATAGCGCCTACCCAAGCCAATTACAGGAAAAGAACCCTACAGAGGTAAAACTTACTTTTGAAAATGGCGAATTGGTTGCTATTGATGGTGCAAAAGACAACCCTGTTGCAAATATTGAAAAACTAGAGGCTTTGGCATCTAAATATGCCATTGGTAGGGATATTCACGTTGGCGATACTATTATAGGTACCAAAGGCAGAGTTGGGTTTGAGGCTCCTGCTTCTTTAATTATCATAAAAGCACACCACTTATTAGAGAAACATACACTTACAAAGTGGCAACAATATCAAAAGGAACAACAAGGCAATTTCTATGGCATGTTATTGCATGAAGGCAATTACTTAGATGCTGTAATGCGTAACATAGAAACCTTCTTGACAGATACTCAAAAAACGGTTTCCGGAGATGTATTTGTAGGATTATATCCATTTCAGTTCAGGTTACACGGTATTTCATCTAAACATGATTTAATGACCGATGCTTTTGGTAAATATGGCGAGGTCAATAAAGGATGGACAGCAGATGACGCTAAAGGATTTATTAAGATCCTTTCAAATTCCGGAAAAATCTACAACCATGTAAATGGGGATAAATAGTTAGGAGTTAGGAGTTAGGAGTTAGGAGTTAGGAAAAATAGTATTAAGTAATGAGTACAAAGTATTAAGTAAAGAATTAAAAGTGTTGTTTAAGTACTTCGTACTTAATACTTAATACTTCGCACTAATTACACAAAAGAAAATTATGATTAAAGCAGGTATTATTGGTGGTTCTGGTTATACGGGAGGTGAGCTTATTCGCATCTTACTACATCACCCAGCAACTGAAATCGATTTTGTATTCAGTACTACTAGAGCCGGAAAAAAGGTGACAACGGCTCATCCAGACCTATTGGGAGTTTCTGATATAGCGTTTACGGGTAATGTAAATCTAAATGTAAACGTTGTTTTTCTATGTTTAGGCCATGGTAATTCTACCGCATTTTTAAACGAGCATCATTTTTCAAAAGATACCGTTATCATAGATCTGAGCAATGATTTTAGATTGCACACCGACGCCAATTTCAATGGTAAGGAATTTGTTTATGGTTTACCGGAATTATTCAAATCCGAAATTGAAAATGCAAAATATATAGCTAATCCAGGTTGTTTTGCAACTGCTATCCAATTGGCATTGCTACCCTTGGCAAAAGCCGGGTTGTTGAACAATGAAGTACATATAAATGCTGTTACCGGTAGTACCGGTGCGGGTGTTAGTCCGTCTTCCACATCGCACTTTTCATGGAGAAATAATAACGTTAGCTGGTACAAACCTTTTACACATCAGCATTTAGGGGAAATTAACGAGAGCTTACATTCATTTCAAAAAGATACTGGCAATCTGTATTTTATGCCCAATAGAGGGAATTTTACCCGTGGTATTTTGGCAACTTCCTATACCAAATTTGAGGGTAGTTTAGAGGATGCTAAAAAAATCTTTCAGGAATTTTATAATGATGCGGTGTTCACCCAAATATCAGATGAGCCCATCAATTTAAAACAAGTGGTAAATACAAATCAATGTCACATCCACTTACATAAACATGAAGATGTGCTGTTGATCACCTCTGCCATAGATAACTTATTAAAAGGTGCATCTGGGCAAGCGGTGCAGAACATGAATTTAATTTTCGGTTTGGAAGAAAACCTAGGACTTAATTTAAAAGCCGGAGTCTTCTAAATGATTTGATGGACTATTGAAATAACATAAGATTGAAATAAAATTAATGGGGACTAATTTTAAGTAGTGATATGAAATTTACGGTTTACTTCATACTTTTTACTTAGCACCTTTTACTTAATACTACACCAAACATGAAAACAGCCATTATAGGTACAGGTAATTTAGGACTTTCTATTGCTAAAGGCATATTGAACAGTAATGGTGCTACCAGTATGTACCTTACCAAGAGAGATACCACAGCTATAGCAGAATTTGAGAAATATGATAAGGTTACCGTTACAAATGACAATAGAATAGCCGTTGAAAATTCAGATATTTTAATTTTTGCCGTACAGCCTATTCATTTTGCCGCCATTCTAGAAAGTATAAAAGATCTATTGACGGATAAACATGTAATCATCTCTACTATTACCGGATTTAGTATTGAAAAAATAGAAGCGGTAATTGGCAAAGACAACTTTATCATAAGAAGTATGCCCAATACGGCTATTTCCGTGGGTAAATCCATGACCTGTATCTGTAGCAACGAAAAAGGTAAAAAAAGGGTTGAATTGGCAAAAGCCATTTTTAATAGAATGGGACATTCTATGGAAATTCCCGAAGGTCAAATGCAGGCTGCAACCGTAATCTGTGCAAGTGGCGTAGCTTTTTGGATGCGCTTAATACGTGCCACCACCCAAGGAGCTATACAACTTGGTTTTGATGCCAAAGAGGCGCAAGAACTTGCCATGCATACGTGTAACGGTGCCGCAAGCCTTTTAATAGAATCCGGCAATCATCCTGAAGAAGAAATTGACCGTGTTACCACGCCTATGGGTTGTACCATAACCGGTTTAAATGAAATGGAACACCAAGGTTTAAGCTCATCATTGATACGCGGAATTATTTCCTCTTACGACAAGATCACCGAATTCAAAAACAAGTAAACACGCTACCCAACCCGTTCATTATTTTGAACTTGAAACTTTTCAACTATGAAATTATTTGACGTTTACCCTTTATATAATGTAATCCCGGTTTCCGCAAAAGGCATTGTAGTAACTGATGACCAAGGACAGGATTATTTGGATTTCTACGGCGGGCATGCCGTTATTTCCATTGGTCATACGCACCCACATTATGTAAAGCGTTTAAAAGACCAATTGGATAATATTGGGTTTTATAGCAATGCGGTACAAAACCCTTTACAGGTAGAATTGGCCAACAAATTGGGTGAAGCATCCAATTGTGAAGATTACAATCTATTCATGTGCAACTCTGGCGCAGAGGCAAATGAAAACGCATTGAAAATGGCTTCTTTTGTAACCGGAAAATCAAAGGTAATTGCCTTTAACAACGGTTTTCATGGACGTACTTCTGCTGCGGTAGCAACAACGGACAATCCATCTATCAATGCTGAAATTAACCTGCAACATGAAGTTGTTTTTCTCGACCTAAACGATAGTAAGGGTTTTGAAAGGGAAATATCAAAAAATGTTTGTGCCGTAATCATCGAATCAATTCAAGGCGTTGGTGGTTTAGATGAACCTACGACCGAATTCTTACAGAACATTGCTTTGTTATGTAAAGAGAATGATGCATTGTTAATTGCAGATGAAGTACAATGCGGATTTGGCAGAAGCGGAAAATTCTTTGCATTTCAACATCATAACATTCAACCGGACATTATTAGTATTGCTAAGGGAATGGGCAACGGTTTTCCGGTAGGTGGTATTCTTATTCATGAAAGTATAAAGGCAAAATACGGAATGTTGGGCACCACTTTCGGTGGCAATCATTTGGCTTGTGCAGCCACCATGGCAGTTTTAGAAGTAATTGAAAAAGAAAACCTAATTCACAATGCTAAAGCATTAGGTGAATATTTCAACGAAAAAGCAAAAGAAATTCCACAAGTAAAACGGGTAAAAGGAAAAGGCTTAATGTTAGGGCTTGAATTTGATTTTCAGGTTGCCGATCTCCGTAAAAAATTAATTCACGAACATTTTCTTTTTACAGGTGGGGCAAAAGATAAAACAGTGCTAAGAATTTTACCAGCCCTGAATATTACAAAACAAGATTTAGACGTGTTTTTTACAGCTCTTAAAAAAGCCCTATCATGAAGACAACCCTAAGCATATCTAAAAGGAATGCCGTACTTAAGCGTATGGCCGAATTGGTGCAGCAAGAAGAATCAATTCTAATATCTGCCAATGAAAAAGATTTAAATTCTTTTGAATCAGGCGATATTGCAATGGTTGATCGCTTAAAGGTAAACAAGACCAAGGTAGCAGAAATGATTTCTTCCTTAAAAAAATTAGCTGCCTTGCCAGACCCTTTGCATGTAGAACGTTTTCAATTTACCCATGAAAATGGTTTAGAGATAAGCAACAAAACCGCCCCTTTCGGTACGATCATGATTATTTATGAATCTAGGCCAGATGTTACCATTGAAGCTGCGGGCATCGCATTTAAATCGGGCAACAAAATATTGCTAAAGGGGGGCAAAGAGTCTTTGAACTCCAATTTGGTTTTAGTAAACCTATGGCACAAAGCTTTGGAGTCTTGCGATTGTGCTACGGATTGGGTGACTTACCTTAATTATTCTAGAACAGAAACTCAGCAGTTTTTAGAAAAACCAACACAAAAACTAGACCTAATTGTACCTAGAGGCGGCGAAAAGCTGATCGCTTTTGTTAAGCAACATGCACAGTGCCCGGTAATAGTAAGCGGTAGAGGAAATAACTTTGTATATGTTTCGCACGAGGCAGATTTGCAAATGGCACTGGATGTTATCGTCAATGCAAAGACCACAAAAATTTCCGCTTGCAATGCCGTTGACAAAGTCATCATTTCAAGAGATTTACCACGCAAGGCAGAATTTTTAAGTCATTTGATCAAGACCCTTAAAAAACACAATGTTGAAATTTTGACCGATGCCAAATTAGCCGGATTAGATGGCACCTCTCAAATGGAAAATGAATCTGTTTGGTTTGAAGAGTTTTTGGATTATAAAATTGTATTAGGGCAAGTGCCAGATGTAGATGAAGCCGTACAGCTCATCAATACCTATGGAGGCGGCCACTCCGCTTCTATCATTACTAAAAATGAAGAGGAAGCAGACGTTTTCATGCAATCTGTGGACACCGCTGCGGTATACCATAATGCATCTACCCGCTTTACGGATGGCGGACAATTTGGTCTTGGAGGAGAACTAGCCATTAGTACGGATAAATTACATCAACGCGGCCCTATAGGATTACAGCATTTAGTAACCAATAAGTGGTACGTAAAAGGAAATGGACAGGTAAGGTAGTTAGGAGTTAGGAGTTAGGAGTTAGGAGTTAGGAGTTAGGAGTTAGGAAAATAAGATTTCACCTAACATAAACGATATTAAAATGTTGAAAAAGAGAATTTTATTGAAATTAGGTTCCAATACCTTAACCAAAGACACTGATCATATTTCCCGAGGAAAAATTGAGGATATTGGTCGGCAAATTGCCGCTCTAAAAGATAAGTTCGAGTTTATTATTGTGAGTTCCGGTGCCATTGCCGCTGCAAGGCAGTTTGTTAAGTTGGAACATAATGGAGAAGAAATTAATGTAAAGCAGGCATTGGCATCTATTGGCCAGCCTCATCTAATGCGCATTTTTCAAGAAAATTTTAGGGAGCTTGGGCTCTTTACATCACAATGTTTGTTATCCTATTCCGATTTTGAAAATGAGCAAACTAGAGCGAATATTAAAAACACCATTAATGTTCTTGTTGCCAACAACTTCATTCCTATCATTAATGAAAATGATACCGTTGCTACTGATGAGATCAAATTTGGTGATAACGATAAATTGGCCGGTTTAACTGCATCGCTTTTATCTGCTGACATTCTTATCATTGCTACAAATACAGATGGTATTTACACAAAATCATCTTTAACGACTTCCACACCAAAAACAATAGAATCCGTTTCAGACCTGACCAAATTGCTAAAAGAAATAGGGGAATCCAAATCTACCCACGGCACCGGTGGCATGCAGTCAAAAATTGATGCAGCCACCATTGCACAAAAAGCAGGTATTGAAACCTGGATCACCAATGGGCTGAACGATAACTTTATTGTTGATGCCATTGAAAATAAAAGCACATTTACAAAAATAACATCATCATGAATTACCTTTCAATAAACGATATAGACGTTTTATCCAACTGGGTAAAAGAAGCCATAACACTAAAAAAACAACCTAAAAAATTTAAGGAATTAGGTAAAGACAAAACTATTGGATTGTTATTCTTTAACAACTCGCTTCGTACACGTTTAAGTACCCAAAAAGCAGCAATGAATTTGGGTATGGAAGTTATTGTGATGAATTTTGGTAGCGAAGGTTGGGCTTTGGAATATGCCGATGGTACCATTATGGACCAAGGAACTTCTGAACATATTAAAGAGGCCGCCCAAGTAATTTCACAGTATTGCGATATCATTGCCATCCGTGCCTTTGCCGGTTTGGTAGATAAGGAACTAGATGAAGCGGAAGAGGTGCTCAACGGTTTTAAAACATATGCTTCGGTACCTATCGTAAATATGGAAAGCTCTGTGGGGCACCCATTACAAGCATTAACCGATGCCATTACTTTAGAGGAACACAATTTTAAAAACAACCCTAAGGTTGTTCTTTCTTGGGCGCCGCACCCAAGGGCTCTACCACATGCCGTTGCCAATTCATTTGTACAAATGATGCAAAAGCAACATGCCGATTTTGTGATTACGCATCCTGAAGGTTATGAACTGGACCCTAACATCACAAAAGATTGTACTATTGAGCACAACCAAGAGAAGGCTTTAGAAAATGCCGATTTTGTTTATGTAAAGAACTGGAGCAGTTATACTGATTATGGTCAAATAAAATCGCAAGATCCAAACTGGCAAATGACACTTAAAAAATTAGGTAAGGCAAAATTTATGCACTGTCTTCCTGTTCGTAGAAATGTTGTTGTTGCCGATGAAGTTTTGGATAGTGACCAGTCTTTGGTTATAGAACAGGCAAATAACAGAACCTACGCAGCACAATTGGTGTTAAAGAAAATACTGGAGAGCAATGAAAATTAATAAGTGGATCTATATTGGTATTGCGCTATTCGCCCTCATCCTTTTTGTAATGAATATGGTAGATATTGACCATAGCACCGCTCATTGGAAAGCCTATATGGGTCCGGTCAGTAATATTATTCTAATAATCGCCATGGTACTCATGTTCAAATTTGCAGATTATGAAAAATAAATTAAGTGTTGTAAAAATTGGTGGTAATGTCATAGAAGACGAAAACGCCCTAGACGTTTTTCTCACTGCCTTTTCTAAACTTGAAGGCTTAAAAATTTTGGTCCATGGCGGTGGAAAATTAGCCACTCAATTAGCAACCAAACTTGGCATTGAGTCTAAAATGATAGATGGCAGGCGTATTACCGATGCCGAAACCGTTGATATTATAACCATGGTGTATGGCGGTTTGGCAAACAAGAAAATAGTTGCGCAACTACAAGCTAAAAACACCAACGCAATTGGATTAAGCGGTGCAGATGGTGATAGCATACAGGCTCATAAACGTCCTGTCAAAGAAATTGATTACGGATTTGTAGGCGATATAGATGGTGTAAACGCTGCATTATTATCCAAGCTTTTAACGGCGGATTTAACACCCATTTTCTGTGCCTTATCGCACGATGGTGCCGGACAGTTATTGAATACCAATGCAGATACGATTGCCTCTGAAATTGCAATAGGCATGGCACCTACCTTTGAAACTACGTTGTATTATTGTTTTGAGAAAAAGGGGGTTTTAATGGATATTGCCGATGAAAACAGCGTAGTTAAAGACATTAATACCAATACCTATAAATCACTTTTATCCGATGGTATCATTGCTGACGGAATGTTGCCAAAACTTCATAATTGCTTTCATGCCCTAAACCACAACGTAGCAAAAGTTTGCCTGGGCGATGTTACCATGTTAGATAAAAACACAGAACTGTTCACGACAATAAAACTTTAAGATGAACCAAACAGAACTTACAGAAAGTGCAATTGCATTACTGAAGCAACTCATATCAATAGAATCTTTTTCTAAAGAAGAAGATAAAACAGCCGATGCAATACAGGCTTGGCTGGCAAAATATGACATACCTACGGAAAGAGACCTCAACAATATTATTGCTAAAAATAAATATTGGGACGACTCAAAACCTACATTATTACTGAATTCGCACCACGATACGGTAAAACCAAATACGGCATACACCAAAGATCCTTTTTTGCCCCACATTGAAGATGGCAAGTTGTTTGGTCTTGGTAGTAATGATGCTGGCGGACCGTTGGTTTCCCTTTTGGCTACTTTTGTAAACTATTACAATGCAGAAGACTTAAATCACAATATTTTAATGGTCGCCTCTGCAGAAGAGGAGAATGCAGGTGAAAATAGCTTGCGCGGTTTATTGCCAAAACTTCCACATATAGATGTAGCCATTGTTGGTGAACCTACTTTGATGCAACTTGCTATTGCTGAAAAAGGATTGGTGGTTTTTGATGCTGTTGTTAAAGGTACTCCATCGCACGCCGCACATCCAAACAATAATAATTCCATTTACAACACCATTAAAGTTCTGGAATGGTTTAAGAATTATTCTTTTGAAAAATCTTCTGAAGCCTTGGGAGATGTAAAAATGACGGTTACCCAAATAAATGCTGGCAAACAACATAATGTGGTACCGGCACAGGTAGATTTAGTAGTAGATGTACGTGTAAACGATGCATATAGCAATAAAGAAATTGCAGATTTATTAAAGAAGGATGCGCCATGCGAATTAAAGGAGCGATCTTTGCGTTTAAATTCATCGAAAATAGATAAAGACCATCCGTTGGTGCAATCTGGTATTGCCTTGGGCAGAACTACATATGGATCACCTACATTATCCGATCAAGCAGCGTTAAGTTGCCAATCGTTAAAATTAGGACCTGGGGACAGCACACGCTCCCACTCTGCCAACGAATTCATCTATGTACTTGAAATTGAAGAAGGCATAGATTTATATATTAAATTATTAAAAGGCTTCCTTTCAATCAACAATTAACAATAACCAATTACCAATAAGCTGTTCATTGCTTAATTTATAATTGATAACTGACAACATATGAAACTCTGGGATAAAGGATTTAGCACCGATAAAAAAATTGATCACTTTACAGTTGGCAACGATAGAGAATTGGATTTACACTTAGCAAAATACGACGTTATTGCCTCTAAGGCACATGCAAAAATGCTGGGTAAAATAGGATTGATTTCCCCTAAGGAAACCGCTGAACTTGTAAAAGAACTTGATAATATTGCCGCGCGAATAGAAAAAGGCACATTTTCTATAGAAAATTCTTTTGAAGACATGCATTCTAAAATTGAATACATGCTGACACTAAGTCTAGGAGATACCGGTAAAAAAATACATACTGCACGTTCTAGAAACGACCAAGTTCTTGTAGCCATGCATTTATACCTAAAAGATGAATTGACAGAAATAAAGGCGATGACCAAATCGCTTTTCAACCTTCTTTTGGTAAAAGCACAAGAGCATAAAGATGTTATGCTACCAGGTTACACTCACTTACAGATTGCCATGCCATCTTCTTTTGGGCTATGGTTTTCCGCCTATGCAGAAAGCTTAATAGATGACCTTTATTTTATTGAAGCGGCTTACAAAGTTGCAGATCAAAATCCGTTAGGTAGTGCTGCCGGTTACGGTAGTTCATTTGCTATAGACCGTAGTTTTACCACCAAAGAAATGGGTTTTGAAACCATGAAATATAATGTGGTTGCAGCACAAATGAGTAGAGGAAAAGCTGAAAAAGCTACCGCTTTTGGTATTGCCAACATTGCGGCTACCCTATCTAAAATGGCCATGGATATTTGCTTGTATATGAGTCAGAATTTCGATTTCATTTCTTTTCCAGATGAGCTAACCACTGGTTCCAGTATTATGCCACACAAGAAAAATCCCGATGTGTTTGAGTTGGTACGTGGCAAGTGCAACAAACTACAGTCTATTCCTAATCAATTGACATTGGTCATCAATAATCTACCTAGTGGTTACCACAGAGATTTGCAATTGGTGAAAGAAATTATTGTTCCGGCAATTCAAGATATGAAGGCTTGTTTAGAGATTTTAACTTTTAGCCTAAAGGAAATCAGAGTGAACGATAGTATTCTAGACGACCCAAAATATGATTATTTGTTTAGTGTGGACACATTAAATGAGTTGGTACAAAGCGGTATGCCGTTTAGAGATGCCTACAAGAAAATGGGTATGGAGATCAATGCAGGTACTTTTACTCCAAAAAGAGATATTCATCATACACATGAAGGAAGTCTAGGTAATTTATGCTTAAAAGAGATTCATGATAAAATGAAAAAACTCAACTGATTTTCACATACTTATCAGAATAAATCTTGGTAAACTGCGCTCCAAAAGTGACTATTAAACTAGAGTAGGACACCCAAAGCATGACCAAAATTATACTCCCGGCCGCCCCATAGGTAGAGCCGGGTTCCGCTTTTCCAAAATAGAATGCCAAAGCATATTTACCAAGTAAAAACAATACAGCAGTAAGTGCGGCACCTACTTTAACCGCTTTCCAACGAACATGAGTACTGGGCAAATACTTGAACATAGCCCCAAATAATAAGTAGATAAAACCAAGTGATAATATTAGATCTAAAACGAACCCAAGTTCTAACATACCATCTGGCAAAAGTCTGGAGAGCTGCGTTGAAAATGCCGATAATAGAGAAGTCAATACAAAACTAACCAATAATAAAAAGCCAATAATAATTATAAAACCAAAACCTTTTAAACGCATAAACAATGTAGAAATAAACTCATTTGTGTATTTAGGTTTTGCCTCCCAAATTTCATTCAATGCGTTTTGTAATTGATAAAATACTCCCGTAGCACCATAAATTAACACACCGATCCCTAAAAGGGTAGCAATTAATGAAGTTTGCTGACTACCTTGATCTTTGATCATCTCTTGAATAGATTGTGCGGTTTCTGGTCCCATGGCAGAAGAAATTTCAGCGAACAATTCTCCCTGAACTATTTCCTTACCCCAAATACCGCCAACTAATTCCAATATTAAAATAAGCAGACCTGGCAATGACAATATTGCATAATATGCTATAATAGCACTAATCTGAAATGGCTCCTTTTCTATCCAAGCATGATACGTTTTCAGTAATAACTTAGGGAGATGGGTTAGTTTAAATTTGGAATTCTGTCTATTAATCTTTTCTACCTGTGCCATACGTACTGAAATGAACTCAGATAAATTTACCCGTATAACCTTTAATGCAATAATGCTATAGCATAAAATACTAACTCTTATTCTTTCAGAAAATTAATGAATTCATAAAATCCCTTTTAACAATTTATGAATGAACTCTAATTTTTTCTCTACAGGTTTTGAGATTATAAACGGATAGGGATCGTCTTCTCCCAAAGAACGGTTCATACTATTAAGTGTAAATAAAAGGGGAATACCTGTTTCCATTATTCTACTAAAATCAGTAACGGTATATGGATCAAAAGCCGCATTCATTTTCAGGCTTTTCTTAGCAATTATTTTAGGATTTGATTTGAGACCGAAATTATATGCGGTTTCCAATACATCGGTTAAGTGTAAGTAATGGGACCACGTTTCTGCCCAATCTTCCCAAGGGTGGGATGATGCATATTTACTTATAAAACTTTGTTGCCAATTAGCCTTTGGACCATTATTATAATGGGTGGTCAATGCATCTGCATATGATTGAGATTCATCACCAAAAATGCTCCTAAAATCCGCTAATACCTCCGGATTATCACGAATTAGCAAATCCCAATAATAATGTCCCACCTCATGCCTAAAATGACCGAGTAAAGTTCTATATCGCTCTGCCATTTGCTGTTTTACCTGCTCGCGAACAACAGGGTCCGCTTCCGCTATCATAAGGGTAATTACACCATTTGCATGACCCGTTTTTAATCCTTTTGATTCTTCTGGAAGCTCATCTTTCTCCAAAAAATCAAAGCAAAAACCTTTATCATCATCTATTGTTTTGCTAACTACCGGTAGTCTAAAACGCAATAATTGATATACCAATCTGTGCTTCGCGACCTCAATATGTTTCCATTTTTTAAGATTATCATCATCTAAAAGATGTGGAATTGTTCTGTTCAGGGTACAGGCAAGACAGAATTTGCGATCTCTAGAAACGTCAACCAACCAGTTACAGACCGTGTGCTTATAGTTCTCACAATATTCATAGGTCTTTCCATCCAGTTCCTTAACCTGCCATGTAGCGGCACTTGGATCTAAAGAAACAATTTTATTGTAATATGATGAATAACCCAGTTTAAAACCGCAGTTTAAACATGTATTGTTTTCAAAAACAACCGTACTCTTACAATTGGTACACTGAAATAATTTCATATCCTATAGCCTTTATTAAGACAAGGAGCATGTACTATTTGATCATTTTGAAATTAATGATTTCTTGTTCTGTCAAATATCTCCAGTGCCCTCTTGGTAAATCTTTTTTGGTAAGACCACCATAAACTACCCTATCCAATTTTTGGATTTTATATCCTAAGGTTTCAAACAAACGCTCTACAATTTTATTTCTAGAACTATAAATTTCAATACCAACTTCCCTTTTGGGAGCATCTGCAATGAAACTTATATCCTGTACACGAACTACTTTTTCATCTACAACGACCCCTTCCTGAATTTTCTTTAAATCAGCACTTCGTAATTCTTGCTCAAGTACTAGATGATATATTTTACGTAGACCGTTGATAGGGCTTTTTAACGTCTTGGTCATATTACCATCATTGGTAAACAAAAGTAAACCTGTATGTTCTTTTTCCAATTTATCAACGGGAAGTAATTTTGACTTAGAAGCACTTGATATTAATCCAGAAACGTGTCTCTTACCTCTTTCATCGCGAATGGTGGTAACAAAGTCTTTTGGTTTGTTAAGTAGTACGTATTCTCTTTTGACCGGATTCAATAATTGACCATCGAATTTTACCTCATCGCTTAACTTTACCTTGTAACCCATTTCGGTTACAGGCTTACCATTTACTGTTACACTACCGGCGGCAATGTATATATCGGCATCTCTCCTAGAACATACACCAGAATTGGCCACGTATTTATTTAATCGAATTGAATTAGGATCTTGCGGCTTACTTGGAGTTACATTTTTTTTAATGGGCGAATTACCACGGGCGTAGCTCTTTTTTTTAAAATTACCACCTTGCCTACCCGACGGTTTCTTACCTCTACTAGAATCATCCCTGCTCATAATTGTAACAATTTTGCACAAAGGTAGCAAATTGCATTGCGGTTCAAATAGTTATATGCAACATATTACCAACAACTACAATATTCTATTTAAAACTAAGTCTATGTCAATAAGAAGAATACTGAACACCCCCATTACTATGATCAATTTGAGAATATTATGCAACCAAACATAATCTTTACGTGCCTTGGCCCTAAACAATAAGACTATAAACAACAGTAATAGAAGAACACATATTATAAAATAGATGTTCATGTGGCCTACATCAAATCTAAAAATCAATAATAACGACGGTACTAAAGTCAAAAGAATTAAAAATGAGATTACTAGTTTAGATGTTCTTGCGCCATAAATAATAGGAATGGTCCTATAATTCTGTGCTAAGTCACCAGAGATATTTTCCAAATCCTTAATTATCTCTCGAGCAAGAATAAGTAAAAAGAGAAATACGGCATGCACAAATATTACCGTCTGTATATTCTTATAATAAATAAACACCACAAAGAAAGGAGTAATAGCTAATGTGGCGGAAATAAAATTACCTAAAAACGGAATTCTTTTTAGCTTATGGGAGTAGATCCAGATACCAAAAATATAAGAGGAAAAAAAGAATACAGCTTTAAATGAAACATAACTGGCCGCAATTACCGCTATAAAATTCAACACAAAATAAGTAGTAAGCTTAAACCGTTGGCTTACCAAACGATCCAGCATACTTTTTCTTGGTTTATTTATGAGGTCTTTTTCAGCATCATAAAAATTATTAATGATATAACCACCCGCAATAACCAAAGCAGATGCCAATACGATAACAAAGAGATTAATATCCAATACTACTCTACGTACCGGAAGTTCAGGAGCAAGTATATAAATAGATGCCAAATATTGAGCTAGAGCTATAACTAAGATATTATACCCCCTAACTACTGAAAACAGACTCAATACCTTTAACAGTAAGAGTTTATTTTTTCTATTAAGCATTATGGAAATTACCTAAAAATTATAAACTACTTCCAGTTTATAATCTTTTAACGCAGTTTTAGCTTTTTCCAAATCTTCTGTAAACCCTAATATGTAGCCACCACCACCTGAACCACACAATTTTAGGTAATAGTCATTGGTGTCTATACCCTTTTTCCATAAATCATGGAACTTTGCCGGTATCATTGGCTTAAAGTTATCCAATACTACGTGCGATAGCTGTTTTAAATTACCGAACAGGGATTTTATGTTGCCATTTACAAAGTCTTCTACACAAGCATCCGTATGCTTTATAAATTGGTTTTTCAACATACTTCTAAATCCATCATTCTTCATTTGCTCCATGAAAATCTGAATCATAGGAGCGGTCTCACCAATAATACCGCTATCCAATAAAAATACAGCTCCTTTACCTTCTGCATTCTGTGATGGAATACTTGTTGATTCAATATTATCCTTAGAGTTAATGAGAATGGGCAAACTTAAATAACTGTTCAAAGGATCAAGGCCAGAGGACTTACCATGGAAGAACGACTCCATTTTACCGAATATCGTTTTTAGTTTCAACAATTTCTCTCTGGTTAAATTTTCAAGAACGGTAATTTTATGTTTAGCATACTTATCATAGATTGCTGCAACCAAAGCACCACTACTACCTACGCCATACCCCTGTGGTATTGAACTATCAAAATACATACCCGCTGCAACATCCGACTTTAAAGTATCCAAATCAAATGATACCAATTTAGGCTCATCTATGGTCAACTTTTCCAAATACAGGGCAAAAGCCTCTAAACTCTTGTTAGATTTTGTTGCTTCTTTAGAAACACTTGCGTCAGATTTTAAGGCCCCTTTATAAAAATTATAAGGTATGGATAAGCCTTTGGAATCTTTAATAATGCCATACTCCCCGAAGAGAAGAATTTTTGAATAAAATAAAGGTCCTTTCATTTTTAATAACTAAGCAAGCATTGAACTTATATAAATATAGTCAAAGAAACACATAAAGTTGAACGTTTTACCCAAAAAGGTTAAACAAAATAGTAAAACCGTTCTTTTTACAAACGTAGGTTGCACACAAATAGTGTGCAAATCATTTACAACTTCTTAGCACCCAGACCAATTCGATCACAAATATACTGCCCATTTTGACAAAAAGAAATTAACTTCTCTTTAATAAACGGAAAAACGATATCTTTTTCATTTTCAGGGTATAGCACATGTACATTTGCCCCTGCATCTAATGTAAAACAAACATGGGTATTGGATGTTTGTCTAAACTTCCAAATTTCATTTATAATAGAAAGCGTATTGGGTTTCATTAAAATAAAATAAGGATGACTAGTCATCATCATAGCATGCAAAGTAAGTGCCTCGCTTTCTACTATACTAATAAAATCATTTAAGTTACCCTCTGCCAATATTGTACGCAGCTTATCTAAATTCTCATGAGCTTGTTCAAATCTTTGCGATGCAAACGGATGACCATGCATAAGCTCATGACCAACTGTACTACTTACTTGTTTCTCCCCTTTGTCTACCAACAAAATGGTATCATGAAAATTATTGAAAATATCATGTACTTTGTAGGGATATTTAACCCCAAACAAATTTGAACTACCTTCAACCGAAGAGGTTTCTCCCCACTGCACCAAAGGACCTTCAATACTTCGGCATGCACTTCCAGACCCTAAGCGTGATATAAAGGATACCTTATTGTTGAAAAAATCATCAGTAATTGGTGCCGAAAAAGTCCTTTCCATTTCCATAAAACATAAAGCTAAAGCAGACATTCCACTGGCAGATGAAGCAATACCACTACTATGCGGAAATGTATTTGATGTTTTTATGACCAAATGATATTCTTTTAAGAAAGGTAGATATTTTTCTATCCTTTTTAAGAATGTTTTAATCTTTGGTTTAAACTCTTCTTTTGGCTGATCTTCAAAAAATAGATCAAAAGAGAATTCGTTATCCTTTCTTATTTTTTTCTTGTATTCTACACTGGTTTTGGTCATACAAGCGGCCAGCGTAAAACTTATAGACGGATTGGCAGGTATTTGATTCTCCCTTTTTCCCCAATATTTAACCAATGCAATATTGCTAGGTGATGTATACCCAACAATACCTTCTTCTTTCAATGTAATGTATGATGATGGAATAAAATCTTTTTCTGACATTGAATTTTCAATTTGTGCAAATATAGTTTTTAGGGCTATCAATTAAAATAAATCCTTATTTTAGAGCTAAACACCAGCCAATTGAAAAGAAAGCTTACCTACATATTTATCGGCATTGTAATATGTTCTACTATAGGTTTCTTGAGTAGTGTAGTTACGCAGAGCTCTGTAAATTGCTGGTATTTAACACTGAACAAGCCAAGTTTTAATCCACCTAATTGGATTTTTGCCCCCGTTTGGAGTGTACTCTACATTATGATGGGTATTTCTGCTGGTTGGGTCTGGGCAAAAGGTTTTCACCATAAATGGGTTAAGACCGGACTTTATCATTTTGGATTTCAATTACTCTTAAACGGTTTATGGAGCATTGTTTTTTTTGGACTTAAACAGCCCTTATTGGCCCTATTGATCATTGTTGCGCTATTAATTGTTCTGGCACTTACTATAAAATGGTTTAAGGTAGTCAGTAAATTTGCAGCATATCTATTGACCCCATATTTCTTATGGGTATGCTTTGCTACGGCCCTAAATTTTAAAATATGGGAATTGAACTAATTGGACAGTTCTAACAGCTTATTCATTGTCCTGTAATTTCTAGTAGTTGCCTTAACTTTCAACTTACGCTCAACAAGATTATTATTCAATTTCGCTTTACCATAACCTGCTGTACATTTTAGATACATACAGTCATTGGTAACTAAAAAATCTTCAGTTTTAAATGTCTCTTTGCTTAACTTATCTACAGCTTCTACGTTTGGTATCTCATTCAGCAGAACAAAGTAATTTTGTTTTTGCAAATTCTCATCATCTGATTTAAACGGATTCCGATCTAATATTTCTTTTAATTTAGAAATGGTCATCACTATGACAGGAACGTTAAAATTAAAATAGCTGAGAATTGCCTTAGATATCAGATTTTCTAATTCTTTGGAATTTTCCAATCCACTTTTAAATACCACGTTACCACTTTGTATGTACGTTTTAACATCTTCCAATTTTTGCTTGGAGAGCAATTCTTTTAACTCGGCCATTTGAATCTTATGCTTGCCACTTACATTAATGCCTCTTAAAAATGCAATATAGGTGTTCATATTATTCAATATTTGTATTCAGATCGTTAACTACACCTTGGGCCGCAATATAACCTCCAGTCCACGCATTCTGAAAATTGAATCCGCCAGTAATAGCGTCCACATTTATAATTTCACCAGCAAAATAAAGATTAGTTAGTATTTTACTTTCGTAAGTCTTAAAGTTGATTTCCTTTAAATCTACACCACCTGCCGTTACAAATTCTTCTTTAAAAGTGCTTTTTCCATTTACTTGAAATATACCCGCTGTTAATTGTGCCGCCAAATTTGACAACTGTTGTTTTGAAACTTCGGGCCATGTTAAGGTATCACCTATATTAGAGGCTTTCACTAAATTAACCCACAGGCGCTTAGGTATATCCAGTACCTTGGTTCTTATAACGGTTTTCTTTTCTACCTGCTTTACCTTAAGAAATAATTCCAATAACCCATCATGATGATACTCCGGGGCCCAATTTACCTGTATTTTAAACTGATAATTGTACTGCTCTAAAATTCTTGCTCCCCAAGCGGATAATTTTAAAATAGCGGGTCCGCTCATACCCCAATGTGTTATTAACAAAGGTCCTTCTGAAGTTAAAACGGCAGTATCTAGTTTTAGTTTTCCTTTCTTTTTGCTAATATTCTTTTTAGGTATCACTTTGACCTCTGCATGTGTAGCCACACCAGGAATATCCAAAATACGCTCATCTTTAATATTAAAAGTGAATAACGAAGGAACCGGCTGAACAATACTATGCCCTAACGCTTGTACATAATTCCACATTTTTGGATTGCTCCCAGTAGCTAAAATGAGCTTTTTACAATACATATGACCATCACCAATGGTAACCTTCCATATTATTCCTTCCTCCTCTTTAATTTGCTCTATACCCGTTACAGAACAAAGTGTTTTTACCTGAACACCTAATCTATCCGCCTCTGAAAGAAAACAATCAATAATGGTTTGTGAGGAATTGGTGACCGGGAACATTCTACCATCTTCCTCAATTTTTAGGGCAACGCCACGTTTCTCAAAAAATCCGATAGTATCTCCACTTGCGTAGGTATGAAAAGGACCCAATAACTCTTTTTGGCCCCGTGGATAGTTTTTGCTTAGATCTACAGGATTAAATTCAGCATGGGTTACATTACAACGCCCACCACCAGAGACTTTTACCTTTGTGAGTACTTCCTTACCTCGCTCTAAAATTGCAATTTTGGTTTGCGGTCTACTCTCAGCTATATGAATGGCTGCATAAAAACCGGCTGCACCGCCACCAATGACCAGAACATCATGCATTAATTTACTCGTTCAGGAAAGTTGGTAATTATGCCATCTACACCTACATTTTTCATTGCTTCAATATCTGCAGGTTCATTTACCGTCCATGTATAAATTTTAAACCCGGCATCATGTATTGCTTCGGCCTTTTCCTTATCTAATTTCTTGAAATACGGATTAATGGCCACAGCATTCAACTCTTTTGCTACTGGTATTGCTTCTAAAGGGTCTTCTTCCGTTAATACAGCAATGGCAACATTAGAATTATATTTGCGCATATCTTTCAACTCATCCCAATTAAAGCTGGAAATAATAAAATTATCGGGCGACCAATTTTTCTGCTCAATGTAATACTTCATAATATGATTTACCCTATCTGCCGTACCAGCACCTTTTAGCTCTATGTTTAATGCCACTTTATTATCAATGAGTTTTAATACCTCTTGCAGCATGGGTATTTTATGCCCCCCATCAACAATTACCTGCATTAAATCTACTATATAATAATCTTCAATGTTGCCAGGTGCATTAGTAATTCGATCAAGCTTATCATCATGAAAAACTACTACTTCCCCACTTTTTATTTTAAAAACATCGATCTCTATCATATCAACCCCAAGATCCAATGCCTTTTGAATGGATGGCAAGGTATTTTCAGTTTCGTGGCCCATGGCTCCTCTATGACCAATGACTAAAGGTTCTTTTTTCATATGACATGATGCTAAGGTTAAACAAATAAAAGCCAGGATAGTTCTATGAAGCATGGGTTTATGATTTTAATTCAAAAATAAAGGATTCTAAAGGATTTAGGTTAATTGAAATATGACCTTCACCATTTTCTATACGTAAAGAATTCACATGACCATAAAGAGCATCGTGCAGTGGATAAATTCCTTCTTTTAATTTCCACAGATTCACCAAATCTACAGGTACTTTTAAGTCGAACGAAAAATGGTCGTTTACATCAAAATTTGAGACTATTATTAATTTTTGATTTTCCGACCAACGAACATAGGACAATACACGGTGATTATAATTTTCGGTAATTTCTTTATTGTAGAAATGAATCTCTCTGTACGCACCCATTAAAGCCTCACTATTGATGGTAAAGCTCAACAAACGTTTGTAAAAATCTCGCAAAGCGGCTTCTTTGGGGCTAGATTGGCCGCCATCAAATTTTTTATCATTGACCCACCTTTGGTGATGCGGCACACCTATATAATCAAAAATAGAAGTTCTTGACGGACTACCAAAACCTGCATGTTCTGCTGCCGGCTCACCTACTTCTTGACCAAAATAAATCATAGTAGGCGATGTACTTATGGTAGCGGAAACAACCATTGCCGGTCTCCCAATTTCTGCATTACCAACAAATTCTGGACTAGCAATACGTTGCTCATCATGGTTTTCTAAAAAGTGGAGCATATGATGCTCTATATCTCGTAAACCATTTTGTACAACCGGTAAGTGATCAGACCAACCATAGCCTTTCATAATATGTTTAAGTCCATCATAAAAATCCACTTTATCATATAGATAGTCCATTTTTCCCTTATGAATGTATGTTCTATACAAATCTGGATTATAGACTTCTGCCATTAAAAAAGCATCGGGATTTTTCATTTTAATAGATGAGTTCATATAACTCCAGAATTCTACAGGGACCATTTCTGCCATATCATACCTAAAACCGTCAACACCCATATGTAACCAATACAAAGCAATATCCTTAAATTTTCTCCAAGAACTTGGCACTACTTTTTTCTTCCAATACTCAAAATGTTCTTTATGGTCTTTTTCTCCATAATCGTTTGGCAGCATATCAAAATCCAGTCCACCATCTGGTCTTACCCCATAATTGATGCGTACAGTTTCATACCAATCGTTCATATCCGGTTGCGGACTACGAGAACCATTACCGGTCCACTTTGCAGGAATTTCTTTTAATTTTGGATAGGAAAAATTTGGAGCATCACCACCTAAGGGAATATAACCATCTTGCCATTGTGGGGTTTTAAATTCCGTCCCCGGGATGTAATAAAAGTTATTGTCCTTTTGATACTCTACGGATGTATCATCTCCAAATCCAAAATCAGAAACACCCTTTGGATTAGTTTTCCCCTCATACTTTCTAGCTACATGATTAGGCACAATATCTATAATCACCTTCATGCCGGCCTTATGTGTACGCTCAATAAGTGACTTGAACTCTTTTAACCTATTTGATGGATTTTTAGCCAAATCTGGGTTAACATTGTAATAGTCCTTAACAGCATAAGGAGAACCAGCCCTGCCCTTGACTACATCTGGATCATCATTTGATATTCCTATTTCAGTATAATCATTTATTACGGCATGATGCGGCACCCCGGTATACCAAATGTGGGTAACACCCAAATTCTTAATTTCCGTTAGTGCCTTTTTATTAAAATCAGCAAACTTGCCTACTCCATTCTCCTCAATAGTGCCCCAAGGCTTATTATTGGTATTCGTATTTCCGAACAACCTGGTAAATACATGGTAAATAACAATTTTATGATTCATGGGGCATTTTAATTTTTAGTACTAACTTCAACAAGAAATTATACGGTGATCAACTCATCTGGAAACAACTCTACTTTTTTACCATTGACACGAATAGAAACTTCTTTTGTTCCAATTAATTGAAAAGTGGTACAATCAGCGGTTACGTTCACTTTTATGATCCGATTTCTAAAATTAACCTTAAATGAATATGCATTCCACTGATTTGGAATCTGAGGTTTAAACGATAATTTATCGTTTACCACACGCATACCACCAAAACCTTCAACAATACTCATCCAAGTACCGGCCATAGACGTAATGTGCAAGCCTTCTTCTACCTCCTTATTATAATCATCTAAATCTAATCTAGATGTTCTTAAATAAAAATTATATGCTTGCTCCATTCTTCCCAATTTAGCTGCCTGAATACTGTGCACACAAGGGGACAAGGAAGATTCATGAACGGTAAAAGGTTCGTAGAAATCAAAATGTCTCTCCAGGTCCTCTGTAGAGAAATCCTCTTCAAAGAAATAAAAACCTTGCAGCACATCTGCCTGTTTTATATAAGGTGATCTTAAAATACGATCCCAACTCCATTTTTGGTTAATAGGTCTTTCAGATTTTGGCAAATCATCCACTTTAACCAATTCTTTATCCAAAAAGCCATCTTGTTGCAAGAAAACACCATATTCCTTTGAATAAGGGAAATACATTTTATTGGCAACCTTCTTCCACTTTTCACATTCCCTATCGGTAAGTTTGGTTTTGCCCACAACCCTATGGTAATCATCCGGATAACCGCTCTTAACCTTATCTAATTGGGTCAGCGTATAGTTTATACACCATTTTGCCAAATAGTTGGTATACCAGTTATTATTGACATTATTCTCATACTCATTAGGCCCCGTAACCCCTAACATTACATATTTATTCTTGTCTTTTGACAAATTAACACGCTGATGCCAAAACCTTGAAATGCCTATTAAAACCTCTAAGCCCATTTCTGGTATGTAGCTATAATCACCGGTATATCTAAAATAGTTGTGAATTGCAAAGGCTATGGCTCCATTTCTATGTATTTCCTCAAAGGTAATTTCCCATTCATTATGGCATTCCTCACCATTCATAGTCACCATTGGATATAATGCCGCACCGTTTGAAAAGCCTAATTTCTTAGCATTTTCAATAGCCTTTTCTAAATGATTGTAGCGATACTTTAATAGTTTTCTAGCCACTTTATCATCTTTGGTAGCCATATAGAAAGGAATACAATATGCCTCTGTATCCCAATACGTACTACCACCATATTTTTCACCGGTAAAACCTTTAGGTCCTATATTTAAGGTAGAATCGGTCCCCAAGTACGTTTGGTTCAATTGAAAAATATTAAAACGAATTCCTTGCTGCGCTTTTATATCACCTTCAATGACAATATCACTCATTTCCCAAATTGCCGCCCAAGCCTCTTTCTGTTTTTGTAAAAGCCCTTCAAAGCCAATTTCACTTACTTCACTGAGTTTATTATAAGCAACTTGCTTCAACGCGTCGTTTGGGTGATTTCGTGTAACGGTATAACCACCAAACTTTGTTAAAGTTACAGTTGTGTTAGAATCTACCTCTTGTTCAAATTTCAATGAAACGAAATTATCCGTCTTTTCCGATGCAACACCTACAACTGTGGCACCCTCATAATCTAAAGAAGCCTGCATAAAGGTGCAGGTCTTAAATTCCGTTTTCATAGTGTGCGCTTCAATAAACCCACGATTTTCCTCGATACTTACATTTGTGGTATTCCAAAATTTGTCGTCCCAATTACTGTCCTCATTGGTAATACCACTGTCAAGATATGGCTCAAACACCAAGGATGCATTGGCATTCAATACTTTGATTTGATATGAAATAGCACCTACTTCATCTATCTCCAAACTCAAAAATCGTTTTACCACCACTTCAATTTCCACATTATTTGAAGTTACCGCCAAAAAGCTACGTGTATACACGCCTTCTTTCATATTTAACTCCCGTCTAAAATTCGAAACTTTTTTGCAAGTGGCTAAATCTAATTCTTCGCCATTTATTTTAATGTTGATGCCAATCCAATTAGGTGCATTTAAAACCTTGGCAAAATACTCCGGGTAACCATTTTTCCACCAACCTACCCTGGTCTTATCTGGATAATAGACCCCGGCAATATAACTACCTTGAAAAGTATCTCCTGAATAGGTTTCCTCAAAATTGGCACGTTGCCCCATGGCGCCGTTACCGATGCTAAAAATACTTTCAGAGGATTTGACATTTTCCTTATCAAACCCTTCTTCAATAATGCACCATTTATCTGGTTTTATATAATCTTGATTCATTAGTTTCTTGTTGTGTTACGATCAAAAATAAAGCAACTAGCTATAGCTATCTTTATTTATTTTTATTTAATAATAATTCCAAAAACTGATTATCTATTTCTGTGAAATCCTTAAAATTATACTGTGCTTCCTTAAGAATATCTGGATCCCCAATTCCAATGCTGACCATATCTGCCGCATTAGCCGCTTGAATACCCGCTACGGCATCTTCAAAAACCACACATAATTCCGGTTTAACTTTTAGGTTGTCCGCGGCAATTAAAAACACTTCTGGGTCTGGTTTTGCTTTGGTAACGTTGTTACCATCTACAATGCTATCAAAATATGATAACAGACCTACTTTTTCCAATATAGGTTTCGCATTTTTACTGGCAGAACCCAAGGCAATAGGAATATTTCTTTCCTTTAAAAAATTTAATACCCTTGGTACGTCTGGTAGAATTTCACTAGCGTCCATCTTTTCAATATAGGCGAGGTAATCTACATTCTTCTCTATCATCCAAGTATCGAATTGTTTTTGTGTTGCCTTGACATTTCCTATATCCAAAAGAATTTCCAAACACCTTTTTCTACTTACGCCCTTAAAAAGTTCATTTTGTTCTTTGGTAAATTCAAAACCCAATTCGTTTGCCAGCTTACGCCATGCCAAATAATGATATTTAGCGGTATCCACAATAACACCGTCCAAATCAAATATAAAACCTACTTTACCCATTGTATTATAACTATTAATTAATTGTTGAACCCCGTTTTACCAAAGTTGCATTAATAACTTCTGTCTTAAATGGCTCCTCTACTAATTCTACAGATTCCATTCTTTGGATCAATAGTTTGGCCGCTAGTTCTCCCATTTTCTCACCATGCTGCGCCACAGTACTTAATTTAGGGGATGAAAACTTTGAAAGAATTCCGTCAGTAAACCCTATGATCGATATATCTTCAGGTATATTAAAACCAATTTGTTGAAGAATACTCATACATTGAATAGCAAATATCTCATTAACACATAATACTGCATCAACATCGTTATTCTGAAAAAATTCGGTTATTAAATTTGTATTATCCCGATCATGGGGAAGTGTTAAAATTAAACGATCATCTAATGCTATATTATTTAATTTCAAAGCTGCTAAATAACCTTCCTTTCTACTTTCGCTTACATTAAAATATTTTTCTGTGGTTATTAAAGCTATTTTTTTTGCACCAGCCTTAACAAAATGTGTTACGGAATCACCGGCAGCTTCAAAATCGTTTAAAATAACTTTATCACAATCTATTTCAGAAGTTATACGATCAAAAAGTACTATTGGGATCCCTTGATCAAGCAATTCTTTTAAATGGGTAAAATCGTTCTTTTTTTGTGTTTCAGCGCTTAATGAAAGAATAAAACCATCAATACTTCCATTTGCCAACATTTCCATATTTATGACCTCTTTATCATAAGACTCATCGGAAATGCATACTATGACATTATACCCCATAGCATTCGCATATTTCTCAATACCCCTAAAAACCGTAGTAAAAAAATGATGCACTATATCTGGAATAACAACACCAATATTCTTTGTTCTTTTATTCTTTAAACTAAGAGCAATATTATTTGGTCTATAATTATAGAATTTTGCAAAAGCCTTTATTTTATCCTTAGTTTCCTTACTGATTTCCTTGCTATTCTTTAACGCTTTGGAAACTGTAGAAATAGATACGTCTAGCTCTCTAGCAATGTCTTTTAAAGTAATTTTTGGTTTCAAGATAGAAGGTTTAAAAATTTAAGATAAGAACTTAATCTTTTCTAAAAGCTAAAGTTTACTACGGAGATGAAAACGGTAAATATATTCAAAAATCTATTTTTTATATATTTGCAGGATAATCATATTTTCACATTAATACAGATATATAATTATGAATATAATAAAAACCCCCCTTTGACATTCATTATACTCGCAAAAATTAAAAGTTATCAACACGAAACCGTTTTCGTAACTATTTAGCTTTACACTTTACATTAACAACACGCCTTTTTGCATATTTTTAACAATTGAAATTAAATTAACTCAACTTAAATTAACAATTTATGAAGATTACATTCCTAAAAAGTCTGTTGGTTCTTGGAGCATTTTTATGCTTCGGATTCTTGCAGGCACAAGAAGTATCTGGAACTGTTTCAGATGCAAGTGGACCTTTACCAGGAGCTAGTGTTCTTGTAAAGGGGACTACGAACGGTACACAAACCGATTTTGACGGTAATTATACTTTGACCGCTGAAGAAGGTGCAGTACTTATTGTAAGTTATATTGGCTACAAGACTCAAGAAGTAGCGGTAAACGGTAGAACTTCAATCAATTTTACTTTAGAAGAAGATGCTGAAGCATTGGAAGAGGTTGTAATTATTGGTTATGGTACAACTACCGTAAAAGATGCAACCGGATCCGTAACAGCGGTTACTGCGGAAGATTTTAACGGTGGTAACATTGCTTCACCAGAACAACTGATACAAGGTAAAACTGCAGGTGTCAACATTCAAGAAACAAGTGGTGAGCCTGGAGCCGGTATTCAAATTAACATTAGAGGTTCTAACTCTGTACGTGCCAATAACAACCCATTATTCGTGGTAGATGGTGTTCCATTGGGTGGAGGAGATACATCTCCACAAGGTGAGACCGGTTTTGGTCAAAGTGCCGTTAAAAACCCATTGAACTTTATTAACCCAAATGATATTGAAAGCATCAGTATTTTAAAAGATGCATCAGCAACGGCAATCTACGGTTCGCGTGGTGCTAACGGTGTTGTTATTATTACTACTAAGAGTGGTAAAGGAAGTAGCCAAGGCGTGTGGGACTTCTCTAGCTCTTTAAGCATATCTAAGGCTGCCAATACTTTTGATCTTTTAGATGCATCTGAATTTTTATCTGGTGTAACTTCTGTAGGTGGTGATGCGAGTGCGGTAAATTTTGGAGCTAATACAGATTGGCAACAAGTGGTATTGAGATCAACTGCTTCTCAAAACCAAAACCTTTCTTATTCTAAAAACTACGGTAGTGGTAACGTAAGGGCTACTTTTGGATACGGCAAGCAATTTGGTATCGTTGAAAATTCCGATTTAGAAAGAATTACAGGTAGATTAAATCTTAACCAAAGATTTTTAGAAGACAAATTAGTTTTAGGACTACAAATGTCTATTGCACGTATTAATGATTCTCAAGCACCAATTAGTGCACAGGCAGGTGCTGCAGGTGATGTTTTAGGTGGTGCTTATGCCGCTAACCCAACATGGCCAGCTAGCTCAAACTTTAATGCAGGTGGTTTAAATGTTAACCCGCAAAATGCACTTGACAATACTCAGAACATCACCAATACAAACAGATACCTTTTAAACGGTTCTGTTCAATACAATTTTACCCCTGAAATTTCTGCCAAATTAAATGCAGGTTTGGACATTTCTGAAGCTTCTAACACATCTGTTATCTCAAAGGACATCAACAACATTAATGGTGTTACGGATATAGGACGTGGAAACTATGGTGTTTTAGAAAGAAACAATAAAACTTTAGAGGCAACTGTGAACTACAACAAAGAATTTGAAAATTCTAGTTTAGAGGCATTAGTTGGTTTTGGCTACCAAGATTTCCAAACTTTTGGTTTTAATGCAGGCGGTAGAGGTTATTCTACTAGTGACTTAAATGCTATGGGAAGAGATTTAAGAAGTGCGGTTAACGACTTACAGAATGCAGTAACCGGATCTTACCAACAAGCGTATTATGCTCCCAACACTAATGGAGTTTTAATCAATAGATTATTACCAACGGTTGTAGCTCAAGAAGAATTAGGAAGAAGCCTTAACAGCGCTGTTACTTCTGTCTTTACAAATTCTTTTGACAATACCGATGAGCTACAGTCTTTCTTTGCAAGATTGAATTATACGTTGAACGATAAATATTTATTTACAGCAACAATGAGAGCTGATGGTTCTTCCAGATTTGGTCCTGAAAATCAATACGGATATTTCCCTTCCGGTGCATTTGCATGGAAAATGAACGAGGAAGATTTTGTTGGCGAAAACGTATCTACCCTTAAATTACGTTTAAGTGCAGGTATCACTGGTAACCAAGATGGTTTAGGTTACGGTAACTTCGTAGCAAGACAACGTTTCTCAGATTTAACAGTTCAACAAAATCTTGAAATTAACGCAAATGGTACAGCAATTGTTGCTACAGATAGACCAGACTTAAAATGGGAATCTTCTTTTAACTTAAATGCTGGTTTGGATTTTGGGTTCAACAATGATCGTTTAAGTGGTAGTATTGATATCTATAGAACTGAAACTACAGATGTTCTTTTACAGACTCCACCAGCCGCACCTGCAGTTGACCCGTTCCAGTTCCAGAATGTTGATGCCAGTATCATTAACCAAGGTATTGAATTTGCATTGGCTTACGATTTTGTAAGAACTGATGACGCTACTTTTTCCGCAGATTTTAATATTGCCTATAACGACAATGAGGTTCAAAATTTTGATGGACTTATTGACACGGGTGAAATTAACGGTCCTGGTTTAACAGGTGCATTTGCACAGCGTTTTGCTTCAGGACAATCATTGTATTCTTACTTTTTACCAATCTTCACTGGTTTTGATAGTGCAGGTACTCCAACATACCAAGACATAGATGGTAATGGTGTTGGTGATCCTTTCCAAGACAAGACCTTTGTTGGTGAAGATGCTTTACCAGATATTACTACAGGTTTAAGCTTAAACTTAAAAGTTAAGGATTTTGATGCTTCTGTATTCTTCCAAGGTCAGTTTGGATTCTCAGTATACAATAACACTGAAAACGCATACTTTACAGCCGGTGCACTTTCTAACTCTAGAAACGTAACACAAAATGTATTGACTAGTGGTGAAGACCCAGGAGCTTCTGCAGATGCTTCTACACGTTTCTTGGAAAAAGGTGATTTTGTACGTTTCCAAAATGCTAGCATAGGTTATAACGTACCATTATCTGGCGAAGGAGCATTAAATTCTTTACGTTTTTCAATTACCGGGCAAAACCTTTTCTTGATCACTGATTATAGTGGTTTAGACCCAGAGGTTACAGCTAATACTGGTGATTTAGGTTCTGGTGTACCATCAAGAGGAATTGATTATGGTTCTTACCCAAGACCAAGAACATTCACTTTTGGTATTAATGCATCATTTTAATTAAAAAAAATTGTATATCATGAAAAATAATTTTAAAATCTTAACACTTTCTATTCTATCGTTGGTAGGGGTTTCTTCCTGTACCGACCTAGAAATAGAAGAAACAGATTCGATCATTTCAGAAGGATTTCAAGGCTTGGCCGATCCTTCTTCTACGGTTACGAATCTATATGGATCACTTGCCGGACAGTATGCTGGTCAAGACAACTATTTTGCACTTCAAGAAGTAACTTCAGATGAGCATTTGATTCCTACGCGTGGAGGTGACTGGGGTGATAATGGACTTTGGAGAGTTCTACATACACATGATTGGAACGGTCAGCACTCTTTTATTGTAAACGTTTTTCAATTATGGAATGGAAACCAATTACAAGCTTCTCAGGTTTTAGATTCAAGAAGTAACCCATCTACCACCAACATTGGAGATGCTAGCTTCATAAGAGCGTATAGCATGTGGGTTATATTGGACAACTTTGGTCAAGTTCCTTATAGAGATACCGAATTACCATCTTCTTCTGTACCTGAAGTACTTGCGGGTCAAGCAGCATTGGATTTCATTCTTGCCGATATAGATACGGCTATTGCAAATGCCCCTGCTACACCTGCAGGTAGTGGCGAAGCTAACTTAAGAGCAAGTAAAGCCGCTGCAAGATATTTAAAAGCTAAAGTTCTTTTGAACAAGCATATTTATCTTGGCACAGCTCCAGAAGCTTCAGATATGGCAGAAGTAATCTCTTTAGTTGATGAAATTACAGCTGAAGGTTATGCACTGCAAGAAGGCTACTTTGACCTTTTCTTACCAGATGCAGACACTGAAACTATTTGGGCTTTAGAAGCAAATACCATTAACAAAATTGTTATGGGACTTCACTACAACAGTACAAGCATACAAGGTGGTGGCTGGAACGGTTTTAGTACACTTGCTGAGTTTTACGACCTATTTGAAGGTGATGCAGAATCAAATGAATTAGATGCAGATCAAAATCCTGTTGACGGACAAGAAGAACGTAGAGGTGGTGTACCAACTATAGGTACTCCTTTTGCAGGTCAACCATACGCATCTGATAACAACGGATTTGTAGATGGGTCAAATGTTGGATATGGTTTTCTTATCAACCAACAATATGACCTAGACGGAACTCCATTACAAGATAGACAAGGAGCTCCCCTTACTTTCAAAAGAGACTTTAAAGATGGTGCGGGTAACGTAAACTTTATTAACAATGATGAAACTACAGGTATACGTATTCAGAAGTATGCTGCTAGAAATGGAGAAGCTTCTATTAGTCACCAAATCGTATTTAGATATGCTGATGCTCATTTGATGAAAGCGGAAGCTATGTTTAGAAGTGGTGGTGACCCTACGGCAATGATCAATGAGTTAAGAACTATACGTAACACTCAAGAATTATTAGGTACTGTATCTGAGCAAGATATTTTAGATGAAAGAGGTAGAGAATTGTACCAAGAAGCTTGGAGACGTAATGACCTAATTCGCTTTGGTCAATTTGGTAGAGATTGGTTATTTAAAGCCGAAGGAACCATCAATAATGATGATTACAATGTGTTCCCAATACCACAAGCTCAATTGCTTGCAAACCCTAACTTAGTACAGAACCCAGGATACTAAGCAAACATAATTTTTAGTTTAAGTTGAAAAGGCCTCCAATTTCATATTGGAGGCTTTTTTTATTTATATAATACGCTATTTGAACAAATTGAGCTGTAAGATTTCTTTAGCTAATATCTAATTACAAACCAGGTTGGCTAAATTCAATGGAAATATTACTCACTACACCAAAAAAAAGATCTTTCCCTATTATTGCCTACAGTTATATTTGCTATTACATAGCATTCTATCTCGACAAATTATTTCTTTCTCATACCGATAACAATGGCTCACAAGAACTTATTGCAGAGAGGACTTGAATTTAGCACCAGCCATTTGCCACAAAATATGGTACGGTTTTTAAAGTATTTTCGCGTTATACAACCTATCATATCATTTACAAGAATACTTTCTATTCTACACTAATCAAGAAATAGAATGAAACATAGGTCAGCTACCAAATAAATCAAAATAGCCACATCAAATACTTGATGTGGCTATTTAACTCATGAGTTGTAAAATTCTTACTTTGCAAAGAACACGTAAATGCCGATTACAATACAACAAATAGCTATACCTGCCTGATTCACATACTTATACGGTGTAATGGATACTTGATCCGTATACTCCAAAACAAAAGGTGCTTTTCTTGGTTTAATAGCACCAATAATTAACATAATAACAATATTGGTCACAAACAATATCGCCATTATGTGTAAGAAATGAGGATACGCATCAGCCTCAATCAATTTCAATTGCATAGGGTCTGTAATACCTTTTGCATTAGCATCTGCCAATGCTGCATCTACAAATTTATTCTTCAACCAAAATTGACTAATTATATATAATGCAGAACCTGATAGAATACCTACTTTGGCGGCAATAGCCGGAACTCTTTTAGTCAAATATCCAACAACTATTATGGTGAAAATAGGTATGCTATAAATACCGTTGATTTCTTGCAAATAATTGAACAAGCTTCCTGCATTTGCTATAAGCGGAGCTATGAACATAGCCGCTAACGCCAAACATATCCCGAAAATCTTACCGTATTTTACCACCGTAGTTTCTGGTGCCTCTGGGTTAATATGTTGTTTGTAGATGTCAATACCAAATAGGGTTACAGAACTATTAAGTACACTATTAAAAGAACTTAAAATTGCACCGAACAATACAGCTGCAAAGAAGCCAACTAATGGCTTAGGTAAAACCGCTCTTACCAATTCTGGGTAAGCCAGATCACTTGAAGCTAAACCACCATCAAAATAATGATATGCGATCATGCCCGGTAAAACCAAAATTAATGGTCCTAATATTTTTAAAAATGAAGCCAACAATAATCCTTTTTGACCTTCGGCCAAGTTTTTTGCCCCTAATGCCCTTTGTATAATTTGTTGGTTGGTACCCCAATAAAACAACTGTACCAACATCATTCCTGTAAAAATAGTTGCAAAAGGTACTTCTTGACCTGGATTTCCCGTAGAATCAAATCTTTCAGGATTCGCACTTACCAAAATATCAAGTCCGCCGAAAACACTTCCATCCCCAATGGCCATTAATCCGAATATCGGAATCAACAATCCACCTATCAATAAACCAACTGCGTTTATAGAATCTGAAACAGCCACAGCCTTCAATCCGCCAAAAACCGCATATACGGATCCTATCAATCCAATTCCCCATATACAAATTACTAATGCCGTACTATCAGAAACCCCCAATAATGTGGGCACATCAAACATACCGCTAATCGCCACCGACCCTGAATACAGTATTACAGGCAACAACACTACGACATACCCTGTTAAAAACAGACCAGAGGTAATGGTCTTTGTTGTAACATCAAACCTTTTGGCCAAGAATTGCGGTATGGTTGTCAACCCACCTTTTAAATATCTTGGCAACAGAAAAATGGCTGTTACTACAATTGCGATCGCCGCTAAGGTTTCCCATGCCATTACAGATAAACCATCTGTATATGCACTACCGTTTAGCCCTACAATTTGCTCTGTAGAAAGATTGGTCAATAATAATGAACCAGCTATTACGCCTGCCGTTAAACTTCGACCCCCTAGAAAATAACCATCTGAGGTTTGCTCATCTGTTGTTCTAGTTGCTAAATATGAAATTACGGCTACCAATATGGTGAAGCCTAAGAAAGAAAATATGCCTATCATCTGTTGAGTTGTTTGTTACTTAGTCAAGGTTAAATATATTGGATTATTTTCATTACTTCTAAAAAGATGCGGCAAAATCTCATTATTCGCATTTTACAACGAACACTATAACGATTTCTTTAAATTTTAACGTCTACTTTTGGCAAATAAACCTAACAAATATTAGGTATTTGGCTATATTGCAAATCATTTTTGAATAACCTATTACACAGGTGACTAACTCAATTTTTACAGCGCATATTATTACTCAAAAATCCATTTCAAACATAAAAAGAATGAACTTCAATTTTCTTAAGCTATGCTTGCTTGGCTTATTTTTTTTACTAATACAATCCTGCGGTTCAAAAGAAGACGGTAACACTCTTGAAAATAATAGTGAACCTACACTTTTTACACTTTTAAGACCTGAAGAAACGGGTATATCTTTTATAAATAAAGTTGCGAACTCAAAAGAATTCAACATTTTCAAATACCGCAATTTTTATAACGGAGGCGGTGTTGCCATTGGAGACATTAATAATGATGGGCTATCCGATGTTTTTTTCACAGGTAATATGGAACCCAATAAACTCTTTTTAAATAAAGGAGATTTAAAATTTGAAGACATATCGGAAAAGGCAGGTGTAAAAGGAAACAAACCTTGGTCAACAGGTGTGGTTATGGCAGATATCAATAATGATGGTTACCTAGACATTTATGTTAGTAACGCTGGTAATATGGAGGGGAACAATCATGACAATGATCTTTATATCAACAACGGTGATGGCACTTTTACAGAAAAAGCCCATGAGTATAATTTGGCGGAAACAGGTTTTTCAACCCATGCTTCTTTCTTTGATTATGATAAAGATGGTGATTTAGATGCCTATATTCTAAACAACAGTAATATACCAGTAAGTAGCTTAGGGTATGCCGAACAAAGAGAAGTAAGAGCCCAAGATTGGGAAGGGGTTCCAAAAATTTTTAGAGGTGTTGGCGATATGCTTTTAAGAAATGACAACGGTAAATTTGTAGATGTTAGTGAAGACGCCGGTATTTATGGTAGTCTAATTGGTTTCGGATTAGGGGTAATGGTAGTAGACATCAATAATGACCTATACCCAGATATTTACGTTTCCAACGATTTTTACGAAAGGGATTATTTATACATTAACAACCAAGACGGGACCTTTAGTGAGGAGATTCAAAAATGGACCAATCACCTAAGTTTATCCGCCATGGGGATTGATATGGCAGATATTAACAATGACGGCCTTACTGATATCTTTATTACAGATATGCTACCTGAACCGGATCAACGTGTAAAATCGGTGATGGAATTTGAAGGTTATAATATTTTTAAGTTAAAACAGAGCAAAGACTTCCACCAGCAATATATTCAGAACACGCTGCAGCTTAATAATGGTAATGGCTCTTTTTCTGAAATTGCATATTATAGTGGCGTAGAAGCTACAGATTGGAGCTGGTCTGGACTCATGTTCGATATGGATAATGACGGACTAAAAGATATTTACGTCACTAACGGCATTAACCATGATTTGACAGACCTTGATTTCGTGGATTTCTTTGCCAATGAAATCATTCAAAAAATGGCATTGACCGGAAGAAAGGAGTCTATTGATTCTATTATAAACAAAATGCCGGTTACCCAATTACCAAATTACGCGTACAGAAATAATGGTGATATCACGTTCAGTAATTACAATAAACAATGGGGTTTTGAACTGCCAAGTAAATCAAACGGTTCTGCTTATGGTGACCTAGATAATGATGGCGATTTAGACTTGGTAGTCAACAACGTAAACATGGAAGCCTTTGTATACCGTAACAATTCTGAAACGCAGTCTAACAACAACCATATCACTTTAAAATTCAGAGGTGGAGAAGGTAATAAATTTGGAATAGGCACCGTGGCCCGTTTATATTACACAGATAACATTATAGAGCAAACATTAATGCCTTCTAGAGGTTTTCAATCTTCTGTAGATTACCCTATGACCATTGGTTTGGGCACTACTGAAACTATAGATTCTGTCCGTATCATATGGCCAAACGACACTACAATAAAACTTGAAAACGTAAAGGCAAACCAGACCATTACCTTTAACCAAGAAGAGGCTACAGATATATACAAAGTCAAAAACACCAAAGCCTCTACCCTGTTGAAATCTATAGAAAACAATACTTTCTTGGCCCATAAAGAAAACAATTATATGGATTTTGATAATGAAGGATTAATATCAAAATCATTGGCAGAAGAAGGTCCTGGTTTAGCGGTTGGCGATGTAAACGGAGACGGCAATGATGATATTTTTATTGGTGGTGCAAAAAACCAAACTGGCGCACTATATCTTCATAATGGCAATGGTTCACTTTCTAAACCCATAACAAATTTCTTTGTTGAAGAAGCTCAATTAGAAGATACAACAGCATCATTTTTTGATGCCGACCAAGATGGTGATCTTGACCTTATGGTTGGTACCGGTGGTAATGAAATAGGCAATCAAGGTTCTTATGGAATTAGACTTTACATAAATGACGGCAAAGGAAATTTCTCTTTAAGCACCAACAAACTTCCAAGCATCAATAAAAATGTTGCGGTAATTTCTCCCTCAGATTTTGATGGCGATGGCGATGTAGATGTCTTTGTAGGCTCAAGAAGTATTGTAGGAACTTACGGTGTAAACCCAGACCACTTATTCTTATCAAATAACGGTGATGGAACTTTTACCGATATTACTGAACGTTCCGCATACGACCTTAAAGATGCCGGTATGGTTACGGATGCCAGCTGGGTAGATATGGACGGTGATGGTAAGGATGACCTGATTACAGTATCTGATTGGGGAAGCCCAAAAATTTATAAAAACTCTGGCAGAAGGCTTAGTAAATTTACAAGTTCGTTAGATAGTTTAAATGGATGGTGGGGAACTGTTGAGGCCTATGATTTAGACAATGATGGCGATCAAGATTTAATTCTTGGTAATATGGGTAGTAATATCCATTACAAACCAGCTCCTGGCAAGCCTATGAAAATGTGGGTGAACGATTTTGACAATGATGGTACCATTGAGCAAATTACCACCCAAAACTATGACAATGGCGATTACCCGTTACACCAGAAAAAAGAATTGACCACACAAATATTAGCACTGAAGAAGAAGAATATTAAAGCTTCAGAATATGCAACGAAGACTATTCAAGACCTATTTTCAAAAGATATTCTAGATAATACCATACAAAAGCAGGTAAACATATCAGAATCTGTTATTGCTATTAACGAAGGTAATGGTAATTTCAACATTAAAATTTTACCACCACAAGTACAATTCTCATGTATTTGTGGCATTCAATGTTTAGATGTAAATAAAGATGGAAACTTAGACCTTGTCATGGCAGGTAATAATTTTGAATTTAAGCCTCAATACTCTAGACTAGATGCCAACTATGGAAATGTCCTTCTTGGTGACGGTAAATTAAATTTTAAATGGCAAAATTATTCTGACAGTGGTTTCTTTATACGTAATGAAGTAAAGCAATTAAAAACCATAAAAGATAAAAACGGAAACGAATTTATTATTGCCGCAATTAATGACCACACTCCAAAACTGTATAGATTAAATGAGGAATAAGTTATTGTACATATCTGTTTTGGTTTTTGCGTTAGGATGCAAACAAAATTCCGGTGAATTATTTACAAAACGCCCTGCTAATGAGACAGGCATCACCTTTGAAAATACACTTACCGAAACCAAAGACCTAAGCATATTAGATTACCTCTACTTTTATAACGGTGGTGGTGTTGCCATTGGTGACATCAATAATGACAGTTTACCTGACATCTATTTTTCCGGAAATCAGGTAAAGAATAAGTTATACCTCAACAAAGGCAATTTACAGTTTGAAGATATTACTGAAAAGGCAGGCGTTGAGGGTAATAGTTCTTGGAATACCGGAGCCATAATGGGAGATGTAAACGGTGATGGTCTTTTGGACATTTATGTTTGTGCAGTTGTTGGTCTAAACGGATTCAATGGATATAATGAGCTGTTCATAAATCAAGGAGATGCTACTTTTAAAGAAAGCGCAGCTGAATTTGATCTTGATTTTGAATCTTATAGCTCATCTGCCGCATTTTTGGATTATGATTTAGATGGTGATTTAGATATGTATCTCCTTAACCATGCCATACACACCCAAGATTCTTACGGTAATGCGCAAATAAGACATAATCGTATTTACGAAACTGGCGACAAATTGCTACGTAATGACAATGGTAAATTCGTTGACGTCAGCGAAGAAGCCGGTATTTATGGCGGAGTAAATGGATACGGACTAGGAATAGCCGTTTCTGATTTTAATCAGGATGGTTACCCTGATCTTTATATTGGGAATGATTTTCATGAGGACGACTATTACTACCTAAATAATGGTGATGGTACTTTTAAAGAGAGTATTAAAGAGGCTTTTGGACATACCACACGATTTTCTATGGGAAGTGATGTGGCAGACATTAACCATGACGGTTTACCAGATTTAATTTCTTTGGATATGTTGGGCAGAGATGAAGTTGTTCTCAAATCATCGGAGGGTGATGATGATATCCAAATTCAAAAAATGAAAACCGAAACTTTTGGATACCATAATCAGTATACAAGAAATATGCTTTCTGTAAATCAACCCGATGGTAAATTCATAGAAACCGCATTACAAAGTGGCGTTGCGGCAACAGATTGGAGCTGGAGCGCGTTATTCGGGGATTTTAACCAAGACGGTGAGCAAGATCTATATATTAGTAACGGCATACCTAAACGACCTAATGATCTAGATTATATTAACTATATTTCTAATGATAACATAAGATCAAAAATCAATAATACCAACCTTGTTGATCAAAAGGCACTGAAAATGATGCCATCGGGTTTTATAGGGAATATGATTTTTAAGGGCTCAAAAGACCTTCAATTTATCGATGAATCAAAAAACTGGATTGCCCAAGACACTATAATAACCGGTGCTACAGCCTATAGTGACCTAGATAATGATGGCGACTTAGATTTAGTCACTAACAATCTTTATAGCCCTGCGGAAATACAAGAGAACACTACTAATGATAAAGCCCACTGGCTTAAGATTAAATTAGACTATACGGCAAAAAACAAATTTGGTATAGGCACTAAAATTTTCTCTTACGCAAACGGTGTTCAGCAATTTAAAGAAATGTATACGGTTCGTGGGTTCCAGGCTTCCTCAGAACCTATAATTCATTTTGGGTACGGTGACCTTACTACTATTGACTCCTTAAAAATCATATGGCCGGACAAAAGCTATCAGACTTTAAAAAATATAGCAGTAAATCAAACATTGAATATTAGTCCAAGTCAAAACAAACCTTTTGATTATAATAGCCTACACTTTCAAAAGCAATTACTGTTCAAAAAAACATTGAACAACCTAGGCATTGACTATATTCATAATGAAGATGCTTATAGCGATTATTTACGTCAAAAATTGATTCCTTATCAAATGTCAGACAGAGGTCCGGCAGTAAGTGTAGGCGATTTAAACGCTGATGGTAAAGAGGATATTTTCTTTGGTGGCTCAAAATACATTCCTTCTCAAGTTTATATTCAAGGTGACACTGTCTTTCAAAAAACGGATTATCCAGAGATAAACAAGGATAGTATTAAAGAGGATATCACTTCGATAATTGCAGATTTTAACAATGATGGAAAAAACGATTTGATTGTAGGGACAGGTGGTGCAGATTTTTACAACGAAATGAAGCCTCTTACAAATTCCTACTACGTATCAAATAATCAAACTTATTCTAAAAAAGAATTTCCAGAAATGTTCGAGAACACATCCGTGCTCTTAAAACTTGATTACGACCATGACGATGACTTGGACCTTTTAGTCTGCAACCAATCTATAAGTGCAGATTATGGAAATAAACCTAACAGTTATTTATTAAAAAATGAAAACGGCAACTTTAGCTTAGCCGACAATACATTTGAGAATCTAGGTATGATTACCGATGCTTTGGTCACAGATTTCAATAATGACGGATGGGAAGATCTTTTATTTGTAGGTGAATGGATGTCCCCTAGGTTTTTTGAAAATAATGAAGGTACTTTCAAAGAAATATATCCTTTAGAAAACGATAAGTTAAACGGTTTATGGCAGGCTGTCACAAGTTTTGATATTGATGGTGATGGTGACCAAGATTATCTTTTAGGCAATTGGGGTTTGAATACGAAGTTCTCCACATCAGAAGAACATCCTATGAAAATGTATTATGGAGACCTTGATAAAAATGGCGCAACAGAAACCATTGTAAGTACATACAAAGACGGTAAAGATTACCCTGTAGACGGATTAAAAGAATTAGCCAGCCAAATGGTTTCGCTTCGTAAAAAATTCAACAACTACCATTCTTTCGCTGGCAAATCCATAGATGAAATACTAGGTGAGAATATGTTAGCAAATGCGGAAATTTTAGAAGTGCACACTTTAAATTCTGGCTATCTTAAAAATAACAATGGTAAATTCTCTTTTGTCCCTTTTAGTTATGAACTGCAATTGGCACCTATAATGTCTTTCTTGGAGTTTGACTTTAACGGAGATCTTAAAACAGAGGTACTCGCAGCCGGAAATTATTTTGGAGTTAAACCATACCATGGCCGTTTTGATTCTTTTCCCGGGGCGTTGATAAGTAGCGACAGCAATATTACCTTAGCAAATAAAATTGGTCTCGATTTAACGGGAAAATCGATTCGTAATATGAACATAATCAATTTCAATAACAACAATTATATATTGCTCACCTTTAATGACAAAGCAGCAGAGGTGTACCAAATACTCAAACCTTAGTACAATGAAAAAATATGTATTTATACTTTTAGCAGTTGTCTTATTTGCAAACTGTACAGAGAAAAAACAAGAACCAATTAAGATTTCTCCAGACGATCTACATAATTCCATTGACCATGTTATAGATATCATGATCCATGATATTTTCTCTCCGCCAGTAGCCAGTAGAATATTTGCATACCCAAACATTGCGGCATATGAGATTGTTGCTCAAACAAATCCTGACTACCAATCTTTGTCCGGTCAACTAAAAGATTTAAATCCAATACCGGCGATAGATACCGCATCTGCTATTAATCCACAATTATCCGCATTAATTGCCCATATGAACATCAGTAGACAGCTCATCTTTTCTGAAGATAA
Organism: Maribacter sp. UBA3344; assembly: GCF_002362375.1. NCBI lineage: Bacteria > Pseudomonadati > Bacteroidota > Flavobacteriia > Flavobacteriales > Flavobacteriaceae > Maribacter > Maribacter sp. UBA3344. The sequence continues at coordinate 256,478 of NZ_DERI01000017.1, forward strand.
GTTTGATGTACTGCAAGATAGTTTGTTCACAAAATGGAAACATATGAACGAACCGGAATTTGAAGCCTCTAAAACCTACGGCTTAAAAGTGGCAGAACATATTAAAGAATGGATGAGCAAGGACAATTACAGTCAAACCAGAACAATGCCTAAATTTACGGTCAACACAGACAACCCGGCGAGATGGCAACCTACCCCACCTGCTTATATGGATGGTATAGAACCACACTGGAATAAAATTCGCCCATTTATTATTGATTCGGCATCGCAGTTTAAACCAGTACCACCTCCCCCATTCTCATTAGAAAAAGACTCCGACTTCTATAAAGAACTTATTGAGGTTTATAATATTAGTAATGATATCACCAAAACCGGAGATGAATCTGAAGAAGTGGCCATTGCTAAATTCTGGGATTGCAACCCTTATGTTTCGGTAACTAGAGGTCATTTGATGTTCGCTACCAAAAAAATTACTCCAGGGGCACATTGGATCGGTATTACAAAAATAGCGGCAAAAAAGACCAATAGTAATTTTGATGATACCGTATTTGCATACACCAAGACATCTATGGCCATTGCTGACGGTTTCATTAGCTGTTGGGATGAAAAATACCGAAGCAACCTTATTAGACCCGAAACATTGATCAACCAACATATAGATGAAAACTGGAAACCTATTTTGCAAACCCCTCCATTTCCGGAATATACCAGCGGACACAGTGTAGTATCAGGTGCGGCCTCTACAGCATTGACCAGTATTTTTGGCGATGATTTTAGCTTTGAAGATGATACCGAAACTCCTTATGGCTTACCTATAAGAAAATTCAATTCTTTTAACGAAGCTGCCGATGAAGCTGCCATTAGTAGAATGTACGGCGGAATTCACTACCGAGCTGCGGTAGAAGTAGGTGTTGGCCAAGGTAGAAAAATTGGCGATCTTTTAAACTCTAAAATTAAAATGAAGAAAAATTCAAGTTTAGCACATAATTAATACGCATGAAAAAAGGCTTAACTATAACCATTGCCATATTAATGGTTGCATTGCTTTGGTATTTTCTTATTAAACCACAAGATTATCAAATAAGGGTTGTAGCCAAATCTAATACTGGTACTATAAATCAAGCTTTAAAAGCTTGGAACAATACCTTACCAAATGCCACTGTAAGACAGCTTAATAACTTGGGTAATTTAGAACAAAAAGTTGTTACCGGAGATTCTACCCATATCTATAATTGGAACATAACCCCCATTACGGATTCTACTTCACAATTAATCGTGAATGTAAAAGATGAAGACCATAGTATGGGCAATAAACTTGTAATCCCATTTTACGATACCGATTTTGAAAAACAATCAAGAAAAACGGTGACCGATTTCATTGAGAGCCTCAATGCCCATAGAAAGGAATTTAAAGTTACTTTTATGGGAGAAGATAACCTACCTTCTACTTACTGTGCCTGCGTTGAACACAAAACCACACAGATAACCAAGGCTTTTGGCATGATGGAGAGTTATCCTTTTCTCAATTCCGTAATAGCAAGTAATGGCATTCAGGTAAACGGTATTCCATTTATTGAAACCACAGATTGGAATATGCAAAATGATAGCATAAGCTTTAATTTTTGCTACCCCATTATTAAAAGCGATACCTTGCCTCAAATAAAAGATATTATTTATAAAGAGTTCATTGGCAAAAAATCACTTAAGGCTGTTTACAATGGTAACTACATGACCTCTGATAGAGCTTGGTACACTTTATTGGACTATGCTGAAGAAAAGAACATTGCCATAGAAAAAAATCCAATAGAATTCTTTTTTAACAACCCAAATATGGGTGGCGATGCTTTGCGTTGGAAAGCTGAAGTATTTATGCCATTAGCTGATCAAGATGAATAAAATAGTATTAAGCACATTTTTAGTTTTATCTGTATTCACCTCGTGCTCTAATTACGGTCAATTAAAAGTAATTGCAGATTTGCCAGGCAGTTTGGATGAAAACTCTGGATTGGCCACTTATGGCGATTCTACAGTTTGGGTCATTGAAGATGGTGGCAACAAAGATGAAATATATCAAATAAACCTTAGGGGGGATATTCTTAAAAGTCTTAAAGTTAAAAATGGTGACAATCAAGATTGGGAAGACCTAACCACTGATAAAGCCGGCAATCTCTACATTGGTGATATTGGAAACAATGCAAACAAAAGAAAAGATTTGATCATCTATAAACTACCCAACCCTACTATTGAACCAGGAGACAAAATTGACGCTGTTAAAATTAAGCTCCACTATCCGGACCAAAAAGATTTTCCACCTAAAAAAGAGGGTTTATTTTACGATTCAGAAGCTATTTTTCACCACGATGGCAAAATATTCATAGTAACCAAAAACAGGTCTAAAGCATTTACAGGAGAAGCCCATATTTACTCAGTACCAGATACCAAGGGTACTTATGAGGCAACCCTTATAGGTTCGTTCACCCCATGTAAAGATTGGAAAATATGCCAAATTACATCAATTGACATATCTCCAAAAGGGGACAGAATCGTTGCGCTTAGCTATGGTAAGCTGTTCATTTTTACAGATTTTACCTGGGATGATTTTACAACGGGCAACATGCAAGAAATTGATCTAGGTGCCCGTTCTCAATTAGAATCGGTTTGTTTCCTTAATGATGACACCCTACTCATTTCCGATGAAAAAGCACATAGTGAAGGTGGTAACCTATATACCTATTCTATCAAATAATTTACTTTTCTAAAAACCGAAACCTAGTCCAAAAGTAAATCTTGGTCCGTCTTCACTGGCAAATATTGCCGTATTCACCGAGATAATATCTGATGCATTTAAGAAAAAACCTCCACCGTAAGAGGTATGCCAACGACCAGAACTCATTTCAGGCATCCACACCCTTCCATAATCAAAACCACCAAAAAGCCCCATTGCAGTAGGTAGTAGTCTTGTGCGTTTTTTAGCAAGACTAAATCTAATATCCGTATTTTGATAGTAGGAAGTTTTTCCTGTAAAACGCTGATTTCTAAAGCCACGTAGACCATCAATACCACCTATACTAGCAGCTTGATAAAATTCGTATTCATCACCTAAGTTAAAATGTGCCTTCCATTTTGTAGCAAGCACCAGCCTTCCGCTTGGTATTATTTTATAATCAAAACTTAAGCTTGGTATTATATACCCAAAACTACCTCCTTCTTTAGAAAGATTTTCTTTATACCCTGCTTCTAACGAAGTTCCCATTCCTAAGGTTGGGAATGCTTCATTATCCCTGTTTTCGTAAGTATAAGTGGCATGAGCTCCAACAAAATCACTATTGGTTTCTTCTCCATTTTGTTGATAAAAAGTGTTTATGAACCTATCATTGGTTTCTTCTACACTAATGTTCTCATAGGACAACCCCAGTTTCACCTTAGCGCCCAACTGTCCTCTCCAAACCAATGATGGTGAAAAGTCTATTTGTCTAAGTTTTACCCTATTGAAATCCAACCCTAAGTCATCATCAAAATTTTCTGTATCGTTACCAAAACCAAAGAAATTCACCGCAAAATTAGGACTTGTAAAACGGGCTTTCAATTCTGCGTTCCAATTCTCAAAAACATGGGCAAATTCTCCCTGATATTTTACGTCAAAACCGCTTGTGGCAAAATAATAAGATGCACCTATCGTATGTTGTTGCGTAAAAGGATTTTGTCTAAACCCATTATAGGTGTATGTATTTAAGAAACCTATTCTAACCCCATCATCTGGATTAAAACCAATAGTAGGTATAATTTGATTGAAACTATTTCTCAATTTAAGTGGTTGATAGGTATTTAGTTCATAGTCATCTGATAATTTAACTTTTGCCCCACTTGTCTTTTCAAACGTGTTTTTCTTGCTCTTAAAATCATACAATGCCACGTTCTTACCATTATCCACTCGATATATATCATTGTTGTGCCCCCCAATAATTCTCACCTTTACTCCCGTAAAATTGGAAGGATTCTTAACCTCAAAAATATCATCGTCATCCAAACCAAACACCCAAAGTTCTTTGGTATCATCACTTGAAAAAATCTTATAATAAAAAAGACGTTTTTTCTTATCTCCTATATTTCTAAAAACCTTTACCTCAGTTTCCGTATCATTAAGTCTATTGATTTCAAACCAATCATCTTTGTCGGTACCCGCTACAACAGCATACTTATTTAAAATCTTGTAGTATTCATTTGCCGTTTCTTGAATGTGGCTTAGGCGTGCCAAAAGTGTTTGCTTAATTTCATTGACCGTTTCATCCCTTACCTCTTCTGGGAAAGCTTTAAACGCCTCATCAATATCATTTTCCTTTAAATTCTCTTGCAAGTATTTTGCCTGAGCCAACCATTGACTTTTTTCTGTTTCTCCTAACAAGGTAAGATCCAAAACATAGGTCATAGGAGAAGAGTTAAAGCCCTTTACGCTTCTAATTTCTTCATTAAAACCTTCCATTAACCTTAAGCCTGGTATTATACGCGTGGCAATATTCATTAAAGCACCATCGCCCATTTTGGAGTATACTTGGTCACGATCCCTAGGTACAGGTCTATATACTACCTTATCCTTTTTCTCGTCTTTAAACTCTGCCCATCTCCACTGATCAACATGCCTGTCCCAATCACCTAATACCATATCAAAAAGCCGAGCTCTTAAATAAAGATCCTTGTCCACTTCATACTTTTCATCATCACGCAAGTCTTCTAGCATGCCATCAGTACTCTTTAAATCATTTGAATATCCAAAGCTTGCCAAATCGCCATGACCATCTCCAGTGTGTTCCTCAATCATATACAATTCATCTCCAAAAGAATCATTATACTCCTTTAAAGCTGGTTGTTTTGGCACATAATACAATACAGGATTTGTATGGTAAATACCAACAGCATCTGATAATCGCGCTGTGGTAAAAGGAGCATACGGGTGTGAGCCCGTATAAAAATCCTGCAAAAGTTCTTGGGTATAGGTCTCCTTTAAATCATCCAATACATACTGATCTTGAAAAGCCATGGACTGCAAGTATAGCTCGGCGCTCTTTTTTAAAGCTCGCATGACATACTCCCTACCATCCTTTGCGCGAAGACGAAGTGATTTAGATTGATGACCTCCGCCTTTCTTAACAGGTTCAAGACCACCCATAAGGGAATCTAAACGTACCGTAGGCACCTTTACCTTTGTCCCATAATACTTACGATAGCGTTCACCCCAAATTCCTTTATAAAACCTACTTTTTTCAATCTCATTATCTGTGTATACTGACGCCTCTACAGAATCCGGGAAACTGACTGTAAGTTCAGCTTCAAACGTTACTTGCGTAGGTGGCAACACTTCATTTGTAAACAAAAATTCTTCATTATTGTTTTCGCCAACACCATAAAATCTAACTCTTGACGACCCATCTTTATATACTTCTAAAGTAGCATAACCCATTTTTCCCGTACTGAACTGAGAACCGTTCAGCAACTTTGTAAAACCTTCTTTTGCACCTGAACCACTAACAATTTGCGGCGTATTATTTTCAAGGATATACTGTAATGTGTGTTCATGTCCTGATGCGAATATTACCCGATCGGAATATTGTGCCAAGGTCGTTACCCTTTTCATCAATTCTCTATATCGCTTGTTATTGTTATCTTCAATGGATGCACCAGATGTAGTTCTTAATACATTGATAAAAGTGCCTAAAACAGGTACCGGCACTGCCATTTTTTTTGGGTAGAATTGTTTTCTTAACGAATAGTGCCCTCCATGCTCGCCATAACTGTTTGATGGATGGTGCATGGCTATTACCGTGGTGCGATCCCTATAATCTTTTATGGCATCTTCCAATTCCAGAAAAAACTTGTCCCTACTCTTGATCTCGCATTTATCATTGATATCGGGGCGTTTGTCCCAATTGGTCAAGTACCATTCTGTATCTATTGTAATGATGGCAACATCTTCCCCAATTTCTATGACATCTATTGGGCAACCGTTCTCAGGTAAAAAAGGGTCTTTTTCCTTCTCTTTTAAAGCTCTTTTTATATAATTTTCTTCCCGTTCCAGACCAATTAAACCTTCAGTGTACCAATCATGATTACCAGGTATAAATAGTGGTCTGCCCTTAAAATTCTCCAAAGTTTTTATTTGGGCATCTAAATGATTTTTTGCCTCTATATAGGCTTGTGTAGAATCTTTTGGATCCGGTAGCCCAGCAGGATAAATATTATCACCCAAAAATATGGCAGTACTGTTCTTATCTGCCTTATCCAACTTATTCTTGAAAATTTTGAGTGCAGGATTCATACCCCCAATAGGAGACAAACCTGCATCACCAATTAAATAAAACGTATGTGAAACTTCTTTAGAACTATCAACATCTACAGCATATTTATCATCTACATATTTTGTACTATAGGTTGCACAACTTGTAATAAATATAAAAACCGATAGATATGCATAAATCTTTTTCATAGTAGCCTTGCCCTCTTTAAATTTTCGTAATTTGGGTTATTATTATTCAATTTCCATGTCAGACATCTTAGATAACACACAACAATTTGTAACAGACTTACTAACCAACCAATTGGATCATAAGTTTTTATATCACAATCTAAGACATACACAAAGAGTCGTTAAAAGTACTAAACAATTACTTGAATCTTGTTCTCTATCGGATCAGGATCGAGAAATTTTGCTGTTAGTAGCTTGGCTACACGATACTGGTTACACAAAAGGTACTAAAAACCACGAAGAAAGTAGTTGTGAAATTGCCGAAGAGTTTCTATCAAAAGAAGGTTATGCAAAAGAATTAATAGCAAAAGTGAAGTCCTGTATTCTTGCTACTAAATGGAATGCAACCCCAAGTAATGAAATGGACATGATTATTCGCGATGCGGATTCTTCTCATTTTGCACAAAGCAGTTATCTTGAAACGTCTGACCTTTTGCGCGAAGAACTTAAATTACTTGGCTTAAAAAATTACTCTCAAAAAGAATGGTTAGACCTAAATATTCAAGTATTTAGAACTGACCATCAATTCTATACGGATTACGCCAAGGAGAATTGGCTGGAAAAAAAAGACAAGAATTTAAGAAAGCTAGTTAAGGACAAAAAGTCACAAAAAAAACTAGCAAAGAAAGAACGACTAAAAGCGCAATTTAAGAGCGAAAGTCCTGATCGTGGTATTCAAACACTCTATAGGGTTACCTTAAAAAACCATATTACCCTTAGTGATATTGCAGATACCAAAGCCAATATTTTATTATCGGTCAATGCCATAATAATTTCTTTGGCGCTCTCCAATCTAATTCCAAAATTGGATAACCCATCTAACGATTACTTAATCTACCCTACCGTAATCTTTGTATTCTTTAGTGTGGTATCTATGATTTTGGCAGTATTGGCAACAAGACCTAACGTTACTAGTGGCGAATTCACTAAAGACGATGTAAAAAACAAAAATGTAAACCTGTTATTTTTCGGTAATTTTCATAAAATGGCACTGAGCGAGTATGAATGGGCCATACAAGAAATGCTAAAGGACAAAGATTACATTTATACCTCTCTGACCAAAGATCTTTACTTTCTTGGAATTGTATTAAATAGAAAATACGCTCTTTTACGATGGACATATACCATATTCATGATCGGCATGATCCTTTCGGTCATAGCATTTGCCGTTTCATTTAAATTCTTTGGTCCGGATCGTAAACTTGAATTATTAAGCCAGGTACTATTCTTTTAATGCATCCATTAAATCCTGGTAAGTATAGGTTTTTTCTGGTTCTTGCTCTCTTTTATATAAAATTTGAGCACGTATTGCCTTTAAACCAGACACGCCTTGAAGACCTTCTAACTCAACAATTTCTATTTGATTGGTAAAGTATCCTTTAGATTTCAAGAATTTGATATACCTTAAATATTCTAGCTCATCTTTTTTCTGTGAATACACAATTGACAATACTCCTTTTTGGGTCAATCTTTGCTCTGTACCCTTAATGTAAGATTTATCTATTCTCTTTTTAATTACCTCATAACGGGCATTGTACGTGCCATCTACATCAAATTGTTTTTCATCCATTCTAAAACGAATAGATAAAGATGTATTATATACCAATATTAATGATGCCGCATCCAACGGTACAGGTAATTTGGGTTTTAACGAGTAATGTGCATTTTCCATTTCGCACATTACCTGTAATTGCCATAATCTTAAATTATTTAGGTATAACGGATTGTACTCTTTACTCTCTGAAATAGAAGATCCAATGTACATATTATGCTCCACACCATCTGTCTTATAACGCTCATAGTAATGTGGAAACATATTTTGGGCACTTTCCTGTCTTTTATCAATAACCGACGATAAGGTTTTATTGACCAAGGTTACGCTTTCATCGTAATTTTTTCTATGATCATAATAAGACCCGGTACCCATATCTATTTTGGACTCATATGCCAGTATATGATTTTCTATCTCCTTATCCGCTTTTTTAAGATGTTCAAAAACCGGTGAAATTTCATCTTGAACAAAATCGAAAATAGCTTGTTCACTATTGGTGTAGAGCATTTCCTTAATACTATCCAAGTGATTGTTCACCCTAAATATCAACTCTTCATAGATAGGTAAATTCCATTTTTTCAAAGCAATATTCAATACACTATCTATTTCAGAAAGCTGTATCATCAAATCTCTTTGTATAGCCAAATTCCTTGCTTGGGAAGAATCCTTTATATCTATTTGCCCAAATAATGGGTATACATCTTTAAAAACAATTTCCTTAAAAGAAGGTGATCTACCTTCTATTTCATCTTGTATAAACCTTTTAGCTTCTTCCTGAAACCTCCAATAGACGGAAGAATGAACAGAAGTACATTCATTTTGAATAATAGCATCTATTCTATTGTTCTCTTCGTTTTTGGTACGTACTACGGCAGAAACAATGAACGGCATTACATCATCTAACTTTTGTGCGTTAACGCCATTGAGCACACCTTTTTTCTGAGAAACTATTTCCAAGATACCCAATAGCTTGCCTTCATAAGCTATTGGTGCAAATATGGCACTTTGCACACCTTGATCCTGTAACCCTTTATATGGTTGCATTTCACCAGATTGCTCTACCATTCGATCCATATCCGTAATGGTGAAATAAGAATTGAAATCTATTAACTTATGATAAGATTCTTCACACAGTGCTACTTTACAGTCAATAGCATGCCTACCTCGTAAAAGAAAGCTATCAAAACCAATACCTACAACTTCTTCAAACTGATCTTTTTTGGCATCAAAAGAAGCAAAACCTACTTTAATATTAGGTAATCGAAAGAATGATTTAAAGGTCTCCTGCAAATCATTCATAAACTTTACAGGTTGTAAAGTGTCCTTAGAGATCAATTTCGACTTAATATTTGAAATTGCCTGCTCCATGGTAACATCGAACAAATTGGCAATTACAAATCCCTTAGAAATAAAACTTTCTGGCGGAATCTTCTCCTTCCAAAGCTTAATATCAGTTGGGTTTGCCAATAACTCGTCCACATCTTCTTGGGTTACTTCCTTTGCCTTGTCCGTAGGGATAACATCAATAAAGTCTGCATTATATAAAATACGATAATGACGCATTACGCCATTGGCATCTGGAATATCATAAAAATATGGTCTACTAAAATCTAGCTTATAGCCATAATAGTAATTTAATACTACCACACAGCTCATGATATAATCCATATCATCCCCAACGTTTCTTATCTCGGGTTCATAACCGTCACCGGCTTCATGAATTATACTTTGAAAACGTTTAGATGATTTTATAATAACACCTTGGTAGGGCAAAGTAGCTACCTTTATTTCGTTACTGCTCAAAGCCTCTGTAAACGTATCTTGTAAAATACGATCGATCAAGTCTTTATTTTTCTCCAATAAAGAAAAATCAGAAAAACCATTCCGTAATTCAGGAAATCCTTTTTCCACAGCCAAAATACGCTCGGCGGTAGCTGCCAAAAAAGGGTCGTCACCTTTCAAATGTTCATCGTACTTCGTAAGAAGTTTTTCAAAACTTATGAGGTGCTTAAACGGCATTTTCATTCTATCGTGCTTTCCCATGTTCTGGTTAGTCTACTAATTTTGTGTAAAGTTACAAAACCAACCCTATTTTTTGACCAACTATAGCATTATGGTTAACGGGATTTTCGGATATTTAGCGAAAATTACAGTATGTCATCGGAAAACAGACTTAATAGAGCTTATGAAAACGCTAAAACTATTCCGTTTGACGACACTTCAAAATTTATTCTATTTAGCGACTGTCATAGGGGCGATAACAGTTTTGCAGACGATTTTGCAAACAATAGAAACATTTACTACCACGCCTTAAAATTCTATTATTCAGAAGGTTTTGATTACTGTGAACTAGGCGATGGAGATGAGCTTTGGGAGAACATTCATTTTGAATCTATTTTTGAAGCCCATAAAAATGTTTTTAAATTATTGAAGCAATTTCATTTAGAACAAAGACTTCACATGATTTGGGGAAATCATGATATGGTCTACAAGGATGAAGCTTATGTAAAAAAGCATTTATCTAGCTATTTTGAACCTATAGATGATAAAGATAAATCACTATTTGAAGGCATAAAGTACCATGAAGCACTTATACTAAAACATAAAGAAACCCAACAAGAAGTTTTTCTTACCCATGGTCACCAAGCAGATTGGTGGAATTACACTTTTTGGCGTTGGGGCAGATTTTTGGTAAGGGTACTGTGGAAACCCCTACAAGTATGGGGCATAGCAGACCCTACTTCACCCGCAAAAAACTACACTGAACTCATAAAAGTAGAGCGCCGTATTAAAAGATGGATTTTAAAGAACAGATTAAAAGTTACTGTTGTAGGTCATACCCACAGACCTCGTTTTCCAGAGCCTGGAGATATACCTCTCTTTAACGATGGTAGCTGCGTTCACCCAAGAAGTATTACTGGAATAGAAATTGAAAAAGGATCTATTTCCCTAATCAAATGGCAAATTAATACCACGGATGACGGTACATTACGCGTGGTTAGAATACTGTTGGAAGGACCACAGAAGTTGAAAGATTATTTAGATAATAAATAAGATGGATACGCTTCAAGACCTCATAGCGCAAATTCCTATTAGACATAACTTTACTTCTACCATAATGCTATTAGGAGTGGCGCAAAATCTATTTTTAAGTATCCTACTTTTTGTAAAAAGCATGAATAATAGATTACTACTCTATTTTGCATTTTTATTATTATTTGGAACACTGGTTTTTTTGGATACTTATTTGTGTTACACCGGACTCATAAAACACCTTCTTGAATGGAATGATTCTTCTGAAGTTTTTGTTTTGCTTATAGGTCCTTTTCTATACTTTACTATTTATGCATTTTTGAAAAGAAAACCTATTTCTATACGTAAAGGTTGGTGGCACTTAATTTTACCGCTAGGTTATCTTTTATCACAGATTCCGTTTTACACAGCTCCAGTTTCGGTTAAACTAAACGCTTATTTAGGTGCGTATTATAGTAATTTAGGTACCGCCTCGGTTCCAGACACATTTAACTATTCATACCATCACATTAAAGATATATTTGATTGGTTAATTTTATTTAGTTTACTGTTATATACGCTATTATCACTAAAACTAGTTAAAGAAGAACGCTATAGAAATGACACAGATAAAGCAAACCTTAAGTCTGCCAAATACATTTTTACACGTAATTCTGCCATTATACTCTGTACTTTTTTCATTCTTCTATTTGTAGTTTTCTACATATATGACGACGATGGCGGAGACCATTTTATTGCCATTTTCCAAACTTTAGTAGCATTTGCCACCACATACATTATTATTTCCAAATCTAAGTTCTTTGAAAAATCATGGGTTGCAGATAAGTATGAAACGCTTTCGAATGCAGCAGATGAAGTTACATTTAAAGAAATTGAAACATTCGTGGACAATAACTTGTTTTATACAAATACCCAAGCCAGTTTAAAAAATCTTGCCACCCAGTTAGCTATTCATCCAAATCAAATTTCAAAAACTATAAATTCAGATTTTGGTTCTAATTTTAATCACTATATCAATAGCAAAAGAATTGATCTAGCTAAAGAGAGATTAGTAGACCCTCAATTTAGTCATCTTACCATTGAAGCTATTGGCGAGACGGTAGGATTTAAGTCAAAGTCTGCATTTTACAATGCTTTCAAGAAGATTTCGGGTATATCTCCCTCTAAATTTGCAAAGTCAATTTCTCCAAAATTGTAATTCAGGACATATGGTAATGTCCAAAATTTATCATTCCTGATTTTAAAATTCAACTTTGATGAAAATCACTAGATTATGGAAAAAAAGTTTAGAAGGTATGATATCGATTGGTTGCGAGTATTCGTTTTTTCACTCTTAATCATTTATCATTCAGGTATGTTCTTTGTGCCTTGGGGTTGGCATATAAAAAATAACAACATCTATGATTGGTTGAAGTGGCCCATGCTTTTTTTAAATCAATGGAGACTGCCAATATTATTTCTAATTTCTGGTATGGGTACGTTCTATGCCTTATCAAAAAGAAATATATGGCAATTTAATAAGGAGCGATTTTTGCGTTTAGGGATCCCCCTTGTTTTCGGTATGCTCGTTATTGTTCCTCCACAGGTATATTTTGAAAGATTGGCACAAGGTCAATTTCAAGGTTCGTATTGGAGCTACTTGAGCACTATAGCCTATGACGGCATTTACCCAGAAGGCAATTTAAGTTGGCACCACTTGTGGTTTCTTCCGTATCTACTAGTTTTTTCCGTATTGCTTTCTCCTTTTTTCCTTTATATGAAAAATAATAAAAACAGGTATATACGTTGGATTAGCAAGGTAATTCAAAAACCATACGGACTATACATTTTTACGATTCCTTTATATTTATTGGAGTCTTTGTTAGAACCTTTTTATGACATAACCCATGACCTAATTAATGATTGGTTTAATTTTTTCTCTTCCATGACTTTATTCTTCTTCGGATTTGTCATGGTCGCTTGCGGACCTATTCTTTGGAATGCAATCGAAAGGATACGCACAAAAGCTTTTTACTTAGGAATTATATGTTTTATAGGAATGCTTATTACTTGGCAATTTGAAGACGGATACACCCGTCACTTTACCGAAGCTTTTCTGAAAATCGTAAATCTTTGGTCATGGATATTAGTGCTATTAGGATATGCCGCTAAGTATCAGAACAAACCTAGTCCACTTTTGAGCTATGCCAATCGAGCTGTTTACCCATTCTACATTCTTCATCAAACCGTAACCGTAGGAATTGCATATTACATAAAAGATTTGCAATGGAGTTTGCTTTTAAAAGCTACAATTTTAATCGTAGGTACATTTTTAATATGTTGGTTAATTTATCATTTAATCATATTAAAAATAAAACCTCTGCACCCTCTATTCGGATTAAAAAAAGGTATTTAACTATATTTTATGTAAAAAATTAAATATCTAACCATTAACAGTATCAATAAAACTCATAAAAAATTGTGACTTCATTAAACTTTTGGTTTCTAAATACATACAATCAATTAAACCTTAAGAAAATGAAAAAGTTTATTGCAGAATTTATAGGCACTTTATGGTTAGTTTTAGGTGGGTGTGGTAGTGCCGTACTTGCCGCAGGATATCCAGAATTAGGAATCGGTTTTGTTGGGGTCTCCTTGGCCTTCGGTTTAACCGTGGTAACTATGGCCTACGCCATTGGTCATATTTCCGGTTGTCATTTAAACCCCGCCGTAACCATCGGTGTTTGGGTAGGTGGTCGTTTTGAGGGTAAAGACGTTTTTCCTTACATCGTAGCTCAAGTAATGGGCGGTATTGCCGGAGCAGCCATTCTATTTCTAATTGCTTCCGGCAAAGCTGGTTTTGAACTTGGTGGATTTGCTTCTAACGGGTATAATGAACATTCACCTGGAGGGTATGATTTAACAACAGCTTTTACTATAGAACTTGTGATGACCTTTATTTTCTTATTCGTTATACTGGGATCTACTTACACCAAGGCACCACGAGGTTTTGCCGGGTTGGCTATAGGGCTTTGTCTAACCTTAATTCACCTAATTAGTATTCCTGTTACCAATACATCTGTAAATCCTGCAAGAAGTACCAGTCAGGCATTATTTGTTGGTGACTGGGCGCTAGATCAACTTTGGCTATTTTGGTTGGCGCCAATGATCGGAGCCATTTTAGCGGGATTGATCTATAAGACCATCTCACCCGAGATGACTGATAAATTATAGAATTATAATGTTTAAGCTCATCATAATTAGATAATATATGATGGGCTTTTTTTTTATGGTATATTTAGATGATCAACTTAACTAACTCATTTTTAATATGCCATTATTTATTGTTATTCTAGGAATTTTACTCCTATTCATTCTCATTGCAAAATTTAAACTCAATGCTTTTATCACCTTTATTATCGTATCACTTTTTGTGGGTATTGCCGAAGGTATGGAACCCATTAGCGTGGTCGATTCCATTCAAAAAGGTATTGGTAATATTCTAGGTTTTCTCGTTATTATCTTAGGGCTTGGTGCCATGTTGGGCAAGTTGGTTGCCGACAGTGGTGCCGCTCAACGAATCACCACCCATTTAGTAGAAAAATTTGGTAAAAAGAACATTCAATGGGCCGTTGTCTTAACCGGCTTCATTGTAGGTATACCCATGTTTTATTCCGTAGGTTTCGTAATCCTAGTTCCATTGGTATTCACTATTGCAGCAGCCACCGGCTTACCACTACTTTATGTAGGTCTACCCATGCTGGCATCGCTGTCTGTCACCCATGGATATTTACCTCCGCATCCTGCTCCAACTGCACTGGCGTCCATGTTCAATGCTGATATTGGCAAAACACTGTTATACGGTATTATAGTTGCCATACCCGCAATTATTGTTGCCGGTCCTATCTTTTCAAGAACTTTAAAAAACATTAATGCAACTCCCTTAAAGGAATTTCTAAACCCCATCATCCTAAAAGAAGAAGAAATGCCCAGCATGGCAAACAGTATTATCAGCGCACTTTTACCAGTAATTCTTATTGCCATTGCCGCACTAGCCCAACTTTTGCTACCGGCAGATTTCTTTCTCACCAAGATTTTGGTTTTTATAGGCAACCCTGCCATTGCCATGCTTATTGCAGTTTTGGTAGCTATCTATACTTTAGGTTTGGGTCGCGGTAAAAGTATGAAAGAAGTTATGGATTCTGTTGGTAGTGCCATTACGGGCATAACTATGGTACTACTAATTATTGCTGGCTCTGGCGCACTAAAGCAAGTTTTGATCGATAGCGGTGTAAGTGAATATATTGGCGGAATATTAGAGCAATCTTCCATTTCTCCATTAATTTTAGCTTGGCTGATCGCTACCGTAATTCGCGTTTGCGTGGGTTCTGCCACTGTCGCCGGTTTAACAGCTGCAGGTATTGTACTGCCATTGGTGCAAGGTACCGGTGTTAGCCCAGAATTAATGGTGCTAGCCATTGGATCGGGCAGTTTAATGTTGTCCCATGTAAACGATAGTGGTTTTTGGTTATTCAAAGAATACTTCAACCTATCCGTAAACGACACTTTAAAAAGCTGGACAGTTATGGAAACCACCGTAGGTGTTATGGGACTAGTAGGTGTTCTAATAATAAATATGTTCATTTAAACAATTAAATATGCAAAAGAAACCTTCAGAAAGGATTAAGGAATTAGGACTCATATTACCCCCTGCCCCACCTCCGGCAGGTTTATACAAGCCCGTTTTGGTGGTGGATCATTTTCTTTACATTTCAGGGCAAGGACCAATGCGAAATGACGGCTCATTAATAGTAGGCAGAGCCGGTCATGATATGACAATGGAAGAGGCTAAAATTGCAGCAAGGCAAGTTGCATTGACCATGCTATCTACCATACAGACCCATTTTGGCGACATTGATAAAATAAAAAGAATCGTAAAAACCTTGGGCATGGTCAACTCTACCCCAGATTTTGGGCAACAACCTTTGGTCATTAATGGTTTCAGCGAACTTATGGCAGATATTTTTGGACCAGATAACGGGGTGGGTGTTCGTAGTGCGGTTGGTATGATTTTACCTGGCGGTATTCCTGTAGAGATAGAGGCACATTTTGAACTACATCATTAAAAGATATGGAAGACAACAATTGGTATTCATTGACCCATCCGGAAGACGTAATTTCTCCGTCCCTATTGATCTATCCCAATAGAATTCAACATAATATTGAATTAATGATTTCTATGAGGGGCGATGTAAATTTCTTGCGTCCGCATGTAAAAACATACAAAAACGCCAATATCATTGTTATGCAAATGGATGCCGGTATTCAAAAATTTAAAAGCGCTACCATTGCAGAAGCCGAATTACTTGGTAATTGCAAGGCAAAAGATGTACTGTTGGCCATGCAACCGATAGGACCTAATACCAAACGTTTTGTTGAACTTATAAAAGCATACGGCAATACCAAGTTTTCCACTCTTGTTGACAACTCTAAATCTTTACAACTTTTAGGTGACCTTGCTAAAGCCAACAACATTAAAATCCCGCTGTGGATAGATATTAATAACGGCATGAACAGAACGGGTATAGCTCCTGATCAAAAGGCATTGGCCCTATATAGAGAGTTAAGCGAACATGAGCATTTAATTGCTGAAGGCTTACATGTGTATGATGGTCATTTACGCCATACAGATCCCACTATTCGTGAGGCAGAATGCAATACTGCATTTGAACCTGTGTTGAGCTTAAAAGCCAACATTGAGAAACTTGACATACCAAGTCCCAAAATAGTGGCCGGTGGCTCACCGACTTTTCCCTTTCACTGTAAACGAGATGGTGTGGAGACCAGCCCGGGCACTACTTTACTTTGGGATGCCGGTTATGGCAATCTCTTTCCCGAGATGCATTTTTTGCCTGCAGCTGTACTAATGACACGTATTCTAAGTAAACCAACTACGGGAATTCTTTGTTTTGACCTTGGTCATAAATCTTTAGCACCTGAAATGCCTTTTCCCAGAATAGCATTTTTAGACCTAAAGCACAGTAAGCAAATTAGTCAGTCAGAAGAGCATCTGGTCGTTGAGTACGACGACCTTACCATACCTGAGGTAGGGGATATACATTACGCAGTTCCTAAACATATATGCCCTACCGTAGCCAAATACGATACCCTAACGGTTGTTAAGGATAATAAAGTTATAGATCATTGGCCGGTAACTGCAAGAACCCAAAAATCTACGATATAAGTATGTTCATTTTCGATGCCCATTTAGACTTGTCCATGAACGCCATGGAGTGGAACCGTGACCTTACCCGGTCTGTTGAAGATATCAGAAAAGGTGAGCAAGGCATGACCGATAAACCAGATAGAGGTAACAATACAGTATCGTTAGATGCTATGCGAAAAGGTAATATCGGGCTCTGCATGGCAACGCAAATTGCCCGTTATGTCCATAAAGACAATGCATTACCGGGATGGAAGTCACCTCAACAGGCTTGGGCACAAACACAAGGGCAGTTGGCATGGTACAAAAGCATGGAAGATGCTAAAGAAATGGTTCAAATCACCAACAAAACTCAACTTGATGCGCACCTAGAACTTTGGAAAACCGATAAAGAAAAGAAACCTATTGGGTATTTATTAAGTTTAGAAGGTGCAGATTCTATCATAGACGTTTCATACCTACAACGTTCATATGATCAGGGGTTACGTGCCATTGGACCTGCACATTACGGTCCTGGCACATACGCACATGGTACCAACTCATCTGGTGGTATTGGTGCCAAGGGAAGAAATTTATTAAAGGAAATTCAACGTTTAGGAATAATCTTAGATGTAACCCATTTATGTGATATCAGTTTTTGGGAAACCATGGTGAATTATGACGGTCCTCTTTGGGCCAGCCATAATAATTGCAGGGCCCTAGTTAACCACCATAGGCAGTTTACAGATGAACAAATTAAGGAAATTATAGCGCGTAAAGGTATTATAGGTGTTGTGCTTGATGCTTGGATGATGGTTCCAAATTGGGAAAGAGGGGCTTCTACACCGCAATCTGCAGGCGTAAGTCTACAGCAAATGCTCGATAATATTGACCATATTTGCCAACTTGCAGGTAATGCCAATCATGTAGGTATAGGTTCTGACCTGGACGGCGGATTTGGAAAAGAACAAGGTCCTGCCGATGTAGATACCATTGCAGATTTGCAAAAATGTGTTCATTTACTGGAAAACAGAGGTTATTCACCTCAAGACATTGAGAAAATAATGAACGGAAATTTTATTTCGTTCTTAAGGGAAAATTTGAAATAGACTAGTTCGTTTTATCGAAAATACACTATCCTATACTTATTTTAACGTCGCCTTAAGTGCCCATGGCAGAGTATTTGTTATCTTTATTTCAACCAATGTAAAGATTAAATGAGAAACCTTTATTATCTTTTTATTGTTTTGTTCTCCCTTTCCATGGCACAGGTTTCTGCACAAACAGATTTACCTACTGCCAAACCATTGAAAATTGAGAAAGCAAACCCTATAAATTCTAGTGGAACCGCTAGCCCTGTTCTTAAGATGCCCTCATTGATCAAAGAACAGCCAAGTCTAGACATGAACAGCAAGAACCCTGTAAAAATGTTACCCGATGAAGAATTGGTACAAGCAGGAACCGGTATGAAAATTGACCCAAAAGTAGCTCCTGGAGAACGCTTAAATGGATCTGGTCAATATTTTCCTGATCAATATCTTGGGGATGTAAAAAGTAGCGGAAAATTTATTGGTATTGTTTGCAGAGATCATGAATATGTAGATGGAGACCGTGTTAAGATTTATATGAACGATATGGTCGTAGAACAAAACCTGCTATTAACCGGAGCGTTCAAAGGAATCAATGTCGATTTACAAGATGGTTTTAACCGTTTGGATTTTGAAGCACTTAACCATGGATCATCTGCCCCAAATACTGCTCAAGTAGATGTGTATAACGATAAAGGGGAATTGATCTACTCTAACAAATGGTTGTTATCAGCAGGTTCCAAGGCTACTTTGATCGTTACCAAAGAATCTATGTAAAGTGCTTTAAAGTATTATTTTGTTTTTTCTATTATTCCATTTCTTCCAGACTAATTAAATTATCATCGGGAATTCTATCAATCATTTTATTATACGGGTCTATACCAGCTTTAAACGGTTTTTTACTGGTGATAAACGTAAAAGTACTCGTACCAGGCTTAATCCATTTTTTCTCTAGAATAAGTGGAACTTTTTTTGTTTTACCGTTTATAATGGTGTCATTTTGAAATACAGCAATATCCAATAAATTTGGTTGATCAGGAGCTCCTAAATCTTTACCGTTACCGTCATAATAGTTCTTTTCACTTTCTACGGTAAGCTTAATTTCATAGGAATCATTATCTAATTTTTTAAACGTTGCTTCATTGACCTTATTTGTATATAAGGTAATTTTTTCAAAGCTATCCTCTAAAAAATACTGTAAAGAATCTGGAGTAACCTCTTTGATATAGCCATACCATTCGTTTGACGTAGCAAAAGGTGCATGAGGTCTAAATGCCGCACTATCTATAAACTTCTTAAACCCTAAATTGAGCTGATTTTCACCTATGTAATCTTGTAAAGCATATAAAACAGATCCGCCTTTTCTATACCAAACATAGGCTTGAGTGTCATTGTCCAATAAGGTTTTTTCAAATTTATTTTCACCGGCACGACCTCGCAAATAACTATCCAACTCTCTTTTCAAAAAATCTTGCATTGCATCTACGCCATATTCTTTTTTCATGACCATAAGCGATGAATATTCTGCCATAGATTCTGAAATTTGATTAGCTCCACGTGTGGCAGAGGGTGTAATTTGATGACCCCACCATTGGTGTGCTACTTCATGAGATGTAACCATATAAGCATAATCCAAATCTTCCGGATCACTAAAATCTCCGGTCCATCCAAAACTTTCAGCATAGGGTACCGTATTTGGAAAAGACTGGGCAAAAGACTGGTATCTTGGAAATTCAATTATTCGCATCTGACGATATTGATATGGTCCGTAATTTTCTGAGAAATAGTCTAAAGAATGGCGAACAGCTTTTGCAAATCGTTTAACATTATAAGGGTGATCTGGATGATGAAATATCTCAATTACAACTTTTTCCCCATTTTTACCTGTCCAATCTTCTTTGTGAATATCATAGCGTGCAGAGGAAACATTAAAAAAATAATCC
Organism: Maribacter sp. UBA3344; assembly: GCF_002362375.1. Classification (NCBI taxonomy): domain Bacteria; kingdom Pseudomonadati; phylum Bacteroidota; class Flavobacteriia; order Flavobacteriales; family Flavobacteriaceae; genus Maribacter; species Maribacter sp. UBA3344. Next base: position 276,792 of record NZ_DERI01000017.1, read on the forward strand.
ATTTCGCCTTCCATTTTATAATGGTAATATTTTCTGCCATTTTCTTCCCATTCTTTTTGCAAATAACCGGGCATTATGGCAATCTGGTCAGGAGCCGTACTCACAGTACCTTCGAAAGTTACGTAGTCTGCATCATCATTGAATAATAAATTACGTAATCCCCATTTATCATTTTGAGGAGGAGCCGTATATTCCTTTACCGGCAAATCATATTCTTTTCTATACTTATCGCTTGTAAGCTCGTATTGTAAATTATAGCCGAAAGTCGGAAAAAAATCATTGTTCAAAAATGTACCGTTATAGACAATATCCGACCCAGAACCCTCATTTGGGAAACCCTTATAACCACGTTTTATTGCAAGATTCATGACCAAGGTATCACCAGGCATCATTGTATTTGGTAATTTATAAAGTTTATAATTGGATTTGCTATATACTTTACCCTCTTTTAAGTCAATATCTCCTACAGAAAACCTTAATAATTCAGTATGCAGCAATTGATTATCGCCCCAGTTTAAGTGTAACGAATCTATAGGTGTTTCTCCTTTATTCACCATAGTGAATGTACCGGACATTGTTGCGTATCTTTCTTCAGGAACTAAATCTACCTCTACCTTTACGTCCGTAAATTTTGGTTGATTTATGTAGTTGTATTTACTAATATCTTTCTCATAATTAGCAGCTAATTCCCTTCCTTGTTTTACTGTTCTATAAGAATTTAATTCACTAACATTATAATGAACATACCATCCTGCACCAGCACAAACCAGTACCCCAGCAATCATAGCCACCTTCTCCTTTATGCCAAAACGGTGTCCTGCCTCCTTCCATCTGGCCTTTATCCCAGAATCAGTTCCTCTTTTCCAAAACAATAATCCAACTATCGCCAACACAAAACCAAAACCTAACCAATATAAACGAAACCAATTTTGTCCGGATAAGAAATGGCCGAATCCATTCATATCTGAAATGGTATAGCGCGGTGCATAACCATACAAATACATATTATAATCAATATCCGCCAGACTACTAATGGCAAATAACGCTGCCCAGATAGCTATGGTAATAACATGACCTAAAAACTTTTTGGCAATTACGGCATGTACAAAGAAAGCCAACATAACATAAGAAATATATTTGGGAAATTCTATTAAGTAGAGGTCGGTAAAATACATATCAAACTGAAAATTGTAGTACCCCTGTAATATTTGATTTAGCAATCCACTTACTAAAATCATATTTACCAATACAAAACAAATAAAAACCAAGGCCAGAAACTTAGAACCGTAAACTACCCAATTAGGTAATGGTAGGGCACCGTATATTTGATCGTATTTTACACTACGCTCCCTATGTAAAACCTCACCTGTCATAAAAACAATAAGTATAAAAATGAGTACTACATAGTTATAATCTTTAATCTCTAACATATAGTAGGTCATGGGCAACATTGGTGTACCGTAGGTTGGGTTACCAAACCATCCATCAAAAAACAGGAATCCAACGGCCGCAATTAAAATAGCCTTAAAAAATAAATCCTTAGTTATATTTCTAAATTCCATCCATGCCAAATTACCTAGCATTTTCACGTTATGAGACCTACTAAAAATCTGAGAAACTACCGGTATTTTTGTTAGAACTGCAGCTGATGAACCATCTACCTCACCTGCCACTTTCTTTTTAGAACCTAGCTTCTTAGTTAAAAATCGTTGAAAATCAAATCTAAAAACTGTAAACAAACAGATTAAAAGACCTATGCCCACCCATAATATTCTATTCCACATTACAGTATCCTTAAAAGGTACCGTTAAGGTATTTTGCTCTTCTGGAGTCCAGTATTGTATAGTATTATTCAATGCTCCAAAGCCAAAAGGATCCAATAGACTAACCAACTCCTTATTTTCGATATCCTGAGTAAGCGTTAAGGTCACTAAATAAACAATGAACAATATTGCACCACCGGCATAAGCTAACATAATACGTTTGGTCAAAGCAACCAAGGCAAAGAAAATACAACCTGAAAAGAAAAAATTAGACCAATAAAAAACCAGAGAAGGCTGTAAATAGTGCCAGAAATTAAAATCAGCATAACGCTCTGCCGGTTCAAAACCTGCATAAGGACCTATGGCGTAACCAATTATGAAGCCCAAAATTAACCCTAAACTTACTAAAAATAGTGTTAGCATTGATCCCGCAAACCTACCCGAAACATATCCTTTCTCACTTATAGGATAACTGAATAAATAATTTTGTGTACCATGTTCAATATCTCGATAAATTGGAACGCCCATAATGGCACTTGCCAACATAATTCCGAAAATACTGACGACATTCAAAGTTGAAGCTATATTGGTTGGCGCATTTAAAAACACTTTCTCCGACCCCCCTTCGAAACCTCCAATGGAAATAATCATTCCATATAAAAAAAGTATTCCGAAATAGGCCCAAGTTGCAGGACGTTTTAAACGATAATTTAATTCAAATAAGAATATTTCAGTAAACATGATAGTTGGCTTTAGGTGGATGGAAAGAAAATCTATACGGTAACAGCGTTTGATCTAGCTGTAATTTCTGTGAAATAAACATCCTCCAAATTCGCAGGGCTTGTTTCAAAAGTTTCATCTGGCCTCATTTCACTATAAACATGGATAATAGTTCTACCCGCTTTTAAATGAGTTGAAATAACCTGGTGTTCCGCTTTATAGGCATCAAGATCTTTTTTATCAATCATTTTTTTCCAGATTTTACCTTGTATCCTAGAAGTTATCTCTGTTGGGTTGCCTTGAGCCACAACCTCACCAAGACAAATAATTGCCATGTTCTTACACAAATTAGCCACATCTTCAACTATATGGGTCGAAAGAATTATAATGGTATTTTCCCCAATTTCACTCAACAAATTATGAAAACGCACACGTTCCGCTGGGTCCAAACCGGCAGTAGGTTCATCCACTATTATTAATTTAGGAGATCCAATTAAAGCTTGAGCGATACCAAAACGCTGTTTCATTCCACCAGAATATGTACCCAAACTCTTGTTACGTACATGCCAAAGATTGGTTTTGTTTAAAAGTGCCTCTACTAAATCTTTCCGTTCTCCCTTATTTGAAACACCTTTCAATGAAGCTATATGATCTAACATTTTATAAGAAGTCACCTTTGGGTACACCCCAAACTCTTGTGGTAAATAACCCAAAACTTCCCTAACCCTGTCCGTATCATTTAAAATATCTATATCTCCCATGGTAATACTCCCAGAGTCTGGTTGTTGCAGCGTAGCCATGGTACGCATTAGAGAAGATTTACCGGCACCATTTGGTCCTAAAAGACCAAACATACCTTGTGGAATTGTTAAAGTAATATTCTTTAAAGCATGTACTCCATTAGAATATGTTTTACTCAGGTTTTCAATTTTTAGCTCCATGTACAGTTAGGTATTTAGTGTCAATTTTATTAACACACTGATTATTACCTAAATATACTAATTTCTTTCACCGGGCCTGTAAGTTTCTTCTGCTCTTTTTAAAACATCTTTCTTATAAAAAGGTACTTCTTTCCAATCTACATATCTATACCTCTCAATTTGGTCATTAAAATATGGAGAATCAGGATCACCACTTTGCCCACCTGCCAAAATACTTTTGGCCTTAACGGTTTCACCAAATTCAACCACTGCTGCAAAACTGTTGCCCCTTGTACCGTATATCTTTTTTGCGCCTTCGGTGGTGTATCGCGCACCGTATGCAGCCAAGGCTCCCCACCTACCGGAAGCAAACCCTATTGGAATACTTGGTTTAGCATCATCAAAATGCTGCACGATATCTCCTGTAGTTCGCTGATATCTATTTACTTCTCCCCATGGCATTTTCCATGTACCAAAATCTGACTCAATTTGGTTGATCACTTCTTCAAAAATAGGCAATACGGCTTCTGTGTTGTTCCCAAAATAAATCATGCGCTCCATATCACTTATTCCTTTTGGTTGGTCTGCGTGTTTGCCTATTGCGGTACCATAAAAATGTGCCAATGTCATGGCTACTTGATCTTCTCCCGTTGTATAGTCCCATTCCTCAAGCATCTTAATCGGCTCTTTTAATTTCGGATTCTTATCGTTATGAGAATTATAAGCTTTTACCAAGCCAGGTATCAAAGCTTTGAATGCCGGTAAATACGGATCATGCGCTAACCGGATAAGACTATCAATTGTGTACCCTTTTCTGTCTTTCAATAATTCTATGGCATGAACGCCTCTAAAGTTCTCTTGATCTCTAGACATGTAATACGGGTAGTCTTCTTTCTTTGGACTAAATTCTAGAGCTGATGTAAACGGAGTAGAATTACAATTCTGGATCCATCCGTTTTCTGGGTTTAACACCAAAATATTTTCATCTACCGTATGCAAACCTTGCCAATCTGTTTTCGGGTTGCTACCATCTACAGATTTTGCATAATTAAATTGAACATCTCTTTTTGGAACGTAATTACCATGAAAATAAGCAATGTTTCCTTCCGCATCTGCATACACCGTATTGTTACTAGAATTGGTACGAATATCCATCATATCCCTAAAACCTTTGTACCCGTTTTGTTTTGTTCGGATGAATGATTGCTCTAACGCTTTCACCGGTTCCCACATCATGGCAGATGCCGTCCATTGCGCATCTGCAACATGGGTTATTGGTCCGTGGTGGGTTCTGTATGCTGGATACTTTTTCTCTTTCAATTCCTCTCCATCCAAATATTTCAATAGTATTTCAGACGATTCTACAGGACGCAATTCTTCTCCGTATTGATAGAATAAATTATCATCGTTCTTAACTATTGTCTCCTTGAATTCATCCATAACATCGGTATAAGTGGATGTATGCATCCATCCGGTTTTTTCATTAAAACCTTGATAAACGAAAAACTGACCCCAAGTTACCGCACCATAGGCGTTTAATCCCTCCTCTGAAACTACATGAACTTCTCCCCTAAAATAAAACGAGGTATGCGGATTGATCAATAACAGCGGATTACCGGACTGTGTCAATTTACCTGAAATAGCAATACCGTTAGAACCTTGTGGCTCCTCTGCTTCTTTTTCCTTTTCTAATTGCAACAATTCCATTTCTGGTAATGCCATATCACTTTCATAGAAGGCAGCAATCTTCTTTGTTGAAATCCGCTCAATATCACCACCAATGGACCCTTCACTAAAATACATGGGCATCCATGGCTCAAAATGCGTCAACAATCTAGGTTTTACTTTTGGGTGCGTATATAGGTAGTAATTGATACCGTCGGCAAAGGCATTACACAACTCTTTTAACCAAACGGGACTCTTTTCGTAATTCGCTTTAGCCTCATCTTCGGTCATGAAGAGTTTTGCACGTAAATCGCTGTACAAAGCCTCTTCACCATCTACTTCTGCCAACCTACCTGTTGCCCAAATGTAGTTTTGCTCCACACGGTTAAAATCATCTTCACATTGGGCATACAATAACCCAAACACTGCATCGGCATCTGTCTTACCATAAATATGGGGTACTCCAAAGTCATCTCTTATTATTTCAACATTAGCAGCTTGGGCTTCCCATTTTTCAACTTCAGGGCTTTTTGGTTTTTCTGTCTTACATGATAAAACCAAGACAAATGCTAACAAGTAAATTATTCTGTTCATGGATGCTAATTATTTTGAATATTTTAGATACATAAAAGTACTTGAATTTTACCAACTTCCGCTTGCTCCACCACCACCTGAACTGCCGCCACCGCCAGAAAATGAACTACCACCACTTGATGAGCTACCGCCAGAACCAAAAGAGTGGGAACCTGATGAAGAAAATGTTTTTCGGTAATATGTTTTATCGTTCTTTAGCCACGAAATACTGAAATCTTTGTTATCAAATAGTTTAAGTTTAATAAGAGCGATTATAGCGGCTATGCCAAAAAACGGTAGTAATAACCACAACAGAACTTTAGGATGATCAAAAATTCGCATGGCAAGATCTTGGTCTGCGGTATAAATACTATACCCCACAAATAGAGGCACCACCATAAAGACCATACCAAAAATAGTAGAGATAGAACCTCCTAAAAGCATAAAAATACCAGGTAATACGCCTAATTTACCCATAAATATTCCTCTAAAAACCTCTATAATATTTCTATAGCTTTTAAGAAAGAAAAAACCACCTACCCCAATAAATATTGATAGAAAAACACCAAGAAAAATGTTCATATAAAGCCTTTCCTTCCCTTTTTTATCTTCAATTTCTTGTTTAAACTCATCTAAGGCTTCTGGGTTATTGAGAAACGCTATAAGCTGATCAGTAGCCTCATCAACACCATCAAAATATGCCTCCTCCTTAAATTTGGGAATCATCGTATTTCTAATAATTCTTGAAGCAACGGCATCTGTAATGTACGGTTCCAATCCATAACCTACCTCTATTCTTACTTCTCGGTCCAATTCTGAAAACAGAATCAATAACCCGTTATCCTTTCCTTCTTGACCAATTTTATTTTGATTGAATAGTCCGTTCGCATAAGACTCAATGGTATCAAAACCCAACTCTTCTATCGTGACTATTACTAGTTGATTGGTAGTATTCTCCTCAAACGCTACCAAACGCTGATTTAAATCTGCTGTTTGACTTGCTGTGAAAATGCCTGCACTATCGGTTACGAAATCACGCAATTCATAGTATTGCTCTTGTGCATTCGTATAAAAAGTAATTAATAAAAAAAGAAAAATGGTTTTTTTAAGCATCGGTCGGTAATCAGGATACTCAAATATAAAAACCTTTATCCATACTCTTAGCCAATATCAAAACCTATTCTAGATTCGGTAAAACTTTAGAATTGAAGTAACTTGCAACTCATTGCCGATCGGTCTCGACTGCGCTCGAACGGACAATGGAATAATTAAACAGTAATTAGTTAGAGCAAACACCTATGGCAGAAAAAAAAGTAAGCATACTAACCGCTTTTAAAACAATTATATGGCCACGCAGAAAACTGGTTTTGTTGGGTTTATTGCTTATCGTAATCAGTAAAGCTGCTAGTTTTGTGGCACCGGTTTCTTTACGATACTTTTTAGATGATATCATCCCTAATAAAAACTATGACCTATTAAAAATATTGGTTGCCGTTGTTATTTTTGCATTTTTGGTACAAGCGGTCATGTCTTTCCTACTTACCAAAGTGCTTAGCATTCAGGCACAATACATGATTTCCGAACTTCGTGCACAGGTACAAAAGCAAGTACTTTCATTACCTATTCGATTTTTTGACAACACCAAATCCGGCTCATTGGTTTCTAGAATCATGAGCGATGTGGAAGGGGTTAGAAATTTAATTGGTACCGGACTTGTACAACTTGTTGGTGGTACCATTACCGCTGTAGTGTCTCTTGTATTGTTATTGAGAATTAGCCCAATAATGACCTTATTGACTTTTGTACCCTTAATATTATTTGCATTCATTGCTCTAAAGGCATTTAAGATTATAAGACCTGTTTTTAGGGAGCGTGGTAAAATTAATGCAGAAGTAAAAGGAAGACTAACGGAAACCCTTGGTGGAATTCGCGTTATTAAAGGCTTTAACGCAGAGGTGCAAGAAAGTAAGGTTTTTGAAGAAGGGGTTGACAAACTATACCAAAATGTAAAAAAGAGCTTAACAGCTACCGCTTTTATGACCAGTGCTTCTACCTTTTTATTGGGATTGGCCACTACAGGGATTATGATGGGATATGGTGGATACCAAATGATGCAGGGCGAATTGACTACGGGCGAGTATTTTGAGTTTACTTTTCTTCTTGCCCTAATGGTAGCGCCCATTGTACAAATGAGCAATATTGGAAGCCAGCTGACCGAAGCTTTGGCCGGTTTAGATCGTACCGAAGAATTGATGAACAAGGTTTCAGAGTCTGATGAAAAAGACCGAACTATTGTGCTTTCCCAATTAAAAGGAAATATGGCTTTTAAGGACGTAAGCTTTGCGTACGAGGAAGATAAAGATGTCTTGCACAACATTAGCTTTGAAGCTAAATCTGGTGATGTTATTGCGCTAGTGGGTAGTTCTGGATCCGGGAAGTCTACCATTGCTGGTTTGGCGGCTAGTTTTTTAAACCCTGACTCCGGTGAAATTACCATTGATGGCACGGACCTTTCAAAAGTTGACCTAACCAGTTTTAGACAATTTTTAGGCGTGGTTTTACAGGATGATTTTCTATTTGAAGGCACAATTAGAGAGAACATTCTTTTCCCTAGACCAAATGCTCCTGAAGAGGAATTACAAGCAGCGATCAAAGCAGCGTACGTAGATGAATTTACAGATAGATTTGAAGAGGGATTGAATACCGTTATAGGGGAACGTGGGGTAAAATTATCTGGTGGTCAACGCCAACGCATTGCCATTGCCAGAGCTGTGTTGGCAAATCCAAGAATCTTGATTTTAGATGAAGCCACCTCTAACCTCGATACGGAAAGCGAAGCTTTAATTCAAAAGAGCTTGGCTGAACTAACGAAAGGAAGAACCACTTTTGTCATTGCGCACCGTTTAAGCACTATCAGAAAAGCAAATCAAATTTTAGTGATTGAAAACGGACGTATTGCTGAGCAGGGAACCCATGAAGAGCTGATTGCCAAAGAAGGCAGATACCATAATCTGTTTACGTATCAGGCTAGGATATAAGTTGGTTGTTGGAAAATTAAAATAACAGTTATTTTTGCGCAGTGCAAAAACTTAGGAACAAGAATTCAGCAGATTGCTTCGTCAATCTCGATTACATCTCGTTTTCTCGCAATGACATTTATAGATCTTCTGGAGCCAACTCTACTTTGAGTCCGTCCATGTCTTCAGAAATATGCAATTGACAGCCTAAACGTGAATTATCCTTAACATTAAAAGCTTCGGACAACATAGCTTCTTCGTCATCACTCATTTCCGGCAATTCGTGGTCAGATTCCACATAACACTGACAAGATGCACACATTGCCATACCTCCACAAATACCTATGGTTCCTTCTGGCGCCAGTTCATACGAACGTACGACTTCCATAAGGTTCATATTCATGTCTGTTGGGGCATCAATTTCATGAGATACTCCATCACGGTCTACTATTGTAATTTTTATATCGGTCATAAATTAGTGGGTTAGTGGGTTAGTGGGTTAGTGAAAAATATTACTTCATTGATTTAATAAAGGCATATAACATTTTTGATACTTGATTAGTTTCATTTATCAATTCTAGTGCCATTTCTTTTTCAACATATGCTAATCTTTGCGCAAGATAAAGCATGGATCTTAGTTCACTGTTGGAAGCTAAAGAAAAATATAAAAAGCGTTTAAAGTCCGCATTAGAACTTCTTTCAAAACCTTCTGCTATGTTATTAGAAATAGATACTGAAGCCCTAGTAATCTGATCCCGAAAACCAAAGTCTTTTAAATCCCTAAATTGTTTATAGATAAGAACCGCTAAATCCTGAGATTTCTGCCAAACCTTTAGGTCTTCAAATCGTTGTATAGTCATCTTCACTAATTCACTATTTCACTAATTCACTTACTTTATTCAATCTTCTTCACCACTGCTTTAGGCGCTTCTTTTTTTGTTCCATCAAAACCGCTTACTCCACCTACGGTAGTGTATTTCATTACATACTTCTTATCTGGATGGATTTTTTGAAAGGCGCTTTGGCACATTAGCGTTGCTTCATGAAAACCACATAGAATCAGTTTTAGTTTACCCGGATAGGTATTGACATCTCCAATGGCGTATATACCCGGAATATTGGTTTGGTAATCAAAGGTACCCACCTTTATGGCATTTTTTTCAATCTCCAATCCCCAATCTCCAATAGGTCCTAATTTGGGAGATAGCCCGAATAAAGGAATAAAATCATCGACCTCCAAAACAAGCTCTTCCTTAGCATCTGATATTTTTCTGATTAGAACAGATTCTAATGCTTCATCGCCATTTAAGGCAATAATTTCAGCGGGGGTAATCAGAATAAGCTTGCCTTGATTCTTCAGTTCCTGAACCTTTTCTACAGAATCCAAAGCGCCCCTAAACTCATTTCTTCTGTGCACCAATGTCACCTGAGCAGCTACATCTGCCAAAAATATACTCCAGTCCAATGCCGAGTCTCCACCACCTGCAATAACCACTTTCTTATCACGATACACTTCTGGATTCTTAATCATGTAAGCAACACCGTTATCTTCAAATTTTGCTAAATTATCCAACAAAGGTTTTCTAGGTTCAAAACTTCCTAACCCACCTGCTATGGCTACAACCGGGGCATTGTGCTTTGTTCCCTTATTGGTAGTAACCACAAAACTACCATCTTCTAACTTTTCAATAGTTTCGGCTCGTTCGCCCAAAGTAAAACCAGGTTGAAAAGATTTGATCTGCTCCATTAGATTATCCACCAAATCGCCCGCCAAAACTTCTGGAAAGCCCGGAATATCATAAATGGGTTTTTTTGGATAAATCTCTGCACACTGACCACCAGCCTGTGGCAAGGCATCTATCAAATGGCACTTAAGTTTAAGGAGTCCGGCTTCAAAAACGGCAAAAAGACCCGTAGGTCCCGCGCCAATTATTAATATATCGGTCTTAATCATTACTGAGATGGTTTGTAATATTTCTCAAAATTATCATTCTATTGTTTTAATATCATGACAATTATCAAGATCTAAGCTTCTATATTAATTACATTTTGAATTTGTGGTGCGTATTTCTTAATGGTCATCTCTACACCGCTCTTTAAGGTCATTTGATTGACACTGCAACCAACACAAGCACCTTCTAAACGCACTGTAACCGTTTCTTCTTCAATAGAAATAAGACTAATGTCCCCACCATCGCTCTGTAAGAAAGGTCTAATCTCTTCCAATGCTTTTTCCACATTCACTTTTAGCTCTGTTGCAGTCATATCTATTTTTTATTAACCGGCGAACAACCCGCCATTGTAGTAATTTTTATTGCTTCTGTAGGTGGCATTGTCTTGTTTCTAGCAACCACCTCACTAACCACCTGCTTTGTCAATTCTTCAAATGCTTTTTCTACAGGTGTAGCGGTTTGCAAAGCCGCAGGCCTACCAACATCACCAGCTTCACGTATACTTTGTACCAATGGCATTTCACCTAAGAAAGGTACATTTAAATCTTCTGCCAGGTTCTTAGCGCCTTCTTTACCAAAAATATAATATTTATTTTCTGGCAGCTCTGCAGGTGTAAAATATGCCATATTCTCTACGATTCCTAAAACAGGAACATTTATAGAATCTTGCTGAAACATGGCCACACCTTTTCTAGCATCTGCCAAGGCAACCTCTTGTGGTGTACTTACTACAACAGCGCCTGTAACTGGCAAAGATTGCATGATACTCAAATGAATATCACCGGTACCCGGTGGCAAATCGATCAGCATAAAATCCAACTCGCCCCAATGTGCATCAAAAATCATTTGGTTCAATGCTTTTGACGCCATAGGCCCTCTCCAAATAACCGCTTGGTCACGTTGGGTAAAAAACCCAATAGACAATAATTTTACTCCGTAATTCTCTACAGGCTTCATTTTAGATTTACCCTCTACGTTTACCGCCAATGGTTTCTCATTGGCAACGTCGAACATAATAGGCATTGAAGGTCCATATATATCAGCATCTAAAAGACCTACTTTAAAGCCCATTTTTGCCAAGGTAACCGCAAGGTTGGCCGTTACTGTAGATTTACCCACACCCCCTTTACCAGAAGCTACGGCTATAATATTATTAATACCCGGTATAGGCTTACCTTTAATTTCATTCACCTTTGGTTTTGCCGCAGGTGCTTCAACCTTAATATTGATCTTAATCTTAGCTTTTTCATACACCTCTCTGTGGATGACTTTTAAAATCTCCACTTCGGTCTTTTTGCGTGCTTGTAAACTTGGATTGGCAATGGTAATATCTACCTCTACCTCATCACCAAAAATTTGAATATTGGTTACCGCACCACTTTCTACCATGTTTTTGCCTTCCCCGGGAACCGTAATATGCTCCAAAGCCTTTAAAACATCCTTCTTATCTATCTTCATTATATAAATTCATTCAAAACCTGCCCATTGACAAGTAGGTTACAAAGATAATCCTTAGTTATCAGATTAGGAAGCTAGCGTATTGAAAATGAAGATGCCATTATAAACAGATCCTCTTATTCATAGATATTCAATTCACATTTTTTTATGATTTGGCAATTCACATAAATTTTTCAAAAGACGTACATTAGAATCTTCTTAAAAAACCAACATACATGTACCAACCTATCAGAAGATTATCCCAACTCTTATTTTTTAGTCTACTTACCACTTTATTAATTACATCTTGTTCTAGCTCTAAGAACGATTTCTCCAAAAAAGACGTTAAGCGCTCTCAAAAAATAATAGGGCTGGATTTTGATAAGAAATATATAGACACCTTATACCCCTATTTACAGCGAAATAAAGAAGGATTTGACTCTCTTAGAAAATACACTCTGGATTACGATATGGTACCTGCGGTTAGATTTGACCCATTACCAATGAATTTTACGCCAAAACCACAATCTGGGTTTCCAGAATGGGAAATTCCAAATAACATTGACGTACCAGAAAATAAAGCTGATCTAGCTTTTTATTCAATACCTCAACTAGCATCCCTTATTAAAAACAAAAAAATTAGCTCGCTAGAATTGACCCAATTTTTCATTGAACGCTTAAAAAAATATAACGACATCTTGCAGTGTACCATAACCATAACCGAAGAGATGGCACTGGAACAAGCGAAAAAGATGGATGCCGAACTTGCTGAGGGGAAATATCGTGGAATTCTTCATGGCATTCCTTATGGCGTTAAAGATTTAATGGCAGTAGAAGGTTACAAAACTACGTGGGGAGCAGCACCGTACCGCGACCAAAAAATTGATATGACCGCAACCGTGGTGCAAAAATTACAGGATGCAGGTGGCATTTTAGTAGCCAAATTAGTTTCTGGTTCATTGGCACGTGGTGATGTTTGGTTCGACGGAAAAACAAAAAATCCTTGGGATACCACACAAGGAGCATCGGGTTCTTCCGCGGGCTCAGGATCGGCAACCTCAGCAGGATTAGTACCTTATTCTTTAGGAACTGAAACCCTTGGCTCAATATTATCACCAAGTACCAGAAACGGAATTACAGGATTACGCCCTACTTACGGTAGAGTAAGCAGACACGGTGTAATGAGTTTAAGCTGGTCTATGGACAAGGTTGGTCCTATGACCAGAAGTGCTGAGGACTGCGCAATTGTTTACAGCGTAATTACAGGCAAGGACCCTAAAGATGGTATGACCACGGATTTCCCTGACGGATTTGAACCCAACAAAGACTACAAGTCTCTTAAAGTTGCCTATTTAAAAAATGACATTGAAAAAGACTCTTCACTTAGTAAAGAAAATTTAGATAATGCCGTGAAGAAATTTGAAGATATGGGCATTACCTTACACGCTGTAGAATTACCTAAAGATGTGCCCTACAATAGTTTTGATATTATTTTAAGAGCAGAAGCGGGTGCATTTTTCGATGATATGGTCAGAGCTGAAGAAGTGGATAAAATGGTAGAACAACACCAGCGTTCAAGAGCAAATTCATTACGCCAGGCACGCTTTATTCCCGCAGTGGAATATATACAAGCCAACAGACAAAGACAGGTACTTATTGAAAAAATGCAGGCCGTTATGAAAGATTATGATGTGCTTATTTCACCAAGTTCCGGCAACAGACTTTCAATTATTACAAACCTTACCGGTCATCCGGCAATTTCCATTCCTACTGGGTTAGATGAAAAAAAGCACCCTACCAGTATCACGCTAATTAGCAACTTGTATGATGAAGCCAGTATTCTTTTATTAGCAAAAGCATTTCAAGACCAAACGGATTTTGATGAAATGCATCCTGAAGGGTATACGGATTAGTGGTTGTTGGTTGTTAGTTGTTAGTTGTTAGTTGTTAGTTGTTAGTTGTTAGTTGTTAGAAAGCTATAATTTTAATTAACTCGAAAAGCTATTTACTTGTGATGGTTTATCCTAATTTTTTAAAAATTAGGATAAACCATCATTTCAAGACTAAATCTGTCTGCCGTCTAAAAGATTGATGATTCTTGAACCATACTCGGCGTTCTTTTCCGAATGCGTTACTTGAATAATGGTGACGCCTTCTTCTTCATTAAGCTTCTTAAAAAGCTGCATGATCTCTTCGCTTTGTTGAGAGTTTAGGTTGCCTGTTGGCTCATCTGCCAATATCAATTTTGGGTTTGCAATTAATGCTCTTGCCACACCAACCAATTGTTGCTGTCCACCACTTAACTGTGTTGGGAACAGATTTTTTTTACCTACAATATTGAACCTATCCAACATATCGGCTACGAGTGCCTTTCTTTCAGAACCTTTTATTTTCTTGTACAATAAGGGCATTTCTAAATTTTCCTCTACCGTAAGATCATCTAACAAATGGTATGACTGAAACACAAAACCTATATATTCTTTATACAGATTAGAACGGTATTTTTCTTTTAAGGTATGTACCGATTCGTTCAAGAAATCATACTCTCCTTCATCAAACGTATCTAGCATACCTATAACATTCAATAATGTAGATTTACCTGAACCGGACGGACCCATAATTGAAATGAATTCGCCTTCCTGTACTTCTAAATTAATATCCTTTAGCAAAAACACGCGTTGACCGCCTTGCTGTACCCATTTGAAAATATTTCTTAATTGTAATAACATCTCTTTATAGTGAATTAGTTGGTTAGTGAAATAGTGTATTAGTGGTTGTTGGTTAAATGTTCTTATTATTCTGTTCTCAGGCTTTTTATAGGATTGGTATTCGCTGAATTCAAAGTTTTAATTGTCATAATCAATAATGATATTACCACCATAAGAATACCGCTTAAAGCAAAAACCCACCAGCTCAATTCGGTTTTGTTTGCAAATTCCTCCAACCAACTATGTAATCCATACCATGCAATTGGCGCAGCAATAACAAAAGCGATCAATACCAGTTTTAAAAAGTCTTTGGACAAAAGTATATTAAGTTGAAAAATATTGGCTCCAAGAATTTTTCGAATCCCTATTTCTTTTGTCCTACGTTCAGTGGTGTGAATAACCAACCCAAATAATCCCAAACAACTTATTAAAATTGCCAAGCCTGTTGCCCACTTTAAAAGTGTCGCTGTTTTTTGTTCGCTTTCATAAAATTGTTTTACAGTATCATCCATAAAAGCATATTTAAAATCGGACTCAGGATAAGTTTCTTTCCATATACTTTCTATTGATGATATAGTTTCTGACCAATTAGAAACTTCATTAGAATTTAATTTAAAATGAATTGTTTTAAATTGTGTCCACTTGCCTGTATATGAACTTCCAGTAAATGCCATTGGAGATACTCCATATTTTAGCGAATGCTGATTAAAATCATCCATTACACCAACTATAGGCAAATTATCACCATCAACTACTAAATTCTTACCTATTATATCTACAGCATTTTCTACACCTATAACTTTCAAATACGATGTATTCACTACAAATTCATTGATAGAATCATTTAAAGGCATTCTACCGGCTAATAATTTTAAATTATATAAATCAAAATAGTTAGCAGTACCATACATGAGCTGCAAATCTGAATTAACTTCCTTGCTGTCATCTATAAATTTTACCCCCATACTCATGGTAGTAAATGAAGCCGGAGGATTTCCTGCTAATACAGCACTTGATATACCCGGCAAATCTTGCACTCTATTAACAATCCTTGTTCTTTTTACTGCTGATGTATCTTGCCATGGAGTTTTAAAATATGCGATTGCATCTGTATTAAAACCCATATCTTTTTTCATAATATAGTTTAACTGTTTACCTACCATTAATGTAGCTATGATAAATATCTGTGCAATTACAAATTGAAATACGGTTAAATACTTTCTTAACAACCCCTTATCTGAACTGGGTGTTATTTGTTGTTTTAAAACCGAAACCGGTTTATATTTTGACAACACGAGGGCGGGATAAAATCCGGACAAAATAGTCACTGCACCAAGTAAAAGGAAGACACCCAATACCAACCAAGGACTTAAAAAAATATCAAAACTCAACCCGGCAGGAATAAAATCTGAAAATAAAAGAAGTAACCATTTTGAAAGAAAGAATGAAACTACGGCTGCAGATAAGGTCAAAAGAAATGTTTCTCCCAAATATTGAGAAATTAATTGAAATCTTGAACTCCCTAAGGTTTTTCTAATACCTATTTCTTTCGCTCTTTTAATTGCTTGCGCCGTATTTAAATTAATGAAGTTTATACAACCTAAAATCAATAAAATTAAAGCCAAAAACATTAGACTTTTTAATGCTGACATTGTTGTACGGCTATCATTGAAATCAAAAGTACCGTAGTTAGGATTTAAGTGTAAATCATTTAATGGTTGCAAATTGAACTTACTCGTACTCCTACCTTGGTAGGTATCTTCTGGTTCATTATGATCATCTGCAATTTGAGTAAGTGTTTTTTGAACATTATCTGCACTGTTATTCTCAGAAAGTTTTATAAAAAGTTGCGAGGCAGAATTTGTATTGTTCCAATCCGCTTCATTAATCGCATTGGTCATATCTTGTGTATCCGCTGTTTTTAAAGATATAAATTCTTCAAAAACAATATCTGTACGACCATTAAACCCTGCTATAACACCAGAAACCGAAGTGTGTATACTGTCATTATAAACCAGGGTCTTACCTATAACATTTTCTATATCTTGATTTGGAAAATATTTTCTTGCACGTTCTTGCGATAGCACTACCTTATTTGGTTCTTCTAAAGCAGTTTTTGAATTTCCAGCTAACCAATTATATTCAAATGTCTGGAAATATGAAGGTTCTGTATATATTACAAATTCGGGATCTTTAAACCTATTACCGGTTGCCGAATTTTCTACATGTAAAGGATAGATCGTAAAAAATGGAGCAACGGTTTCAATTTCCTCCATTTTTAAATCTTTGAGCTCTTGTGCCAATGGAACGGCAACACCTGCGTTATGAAACACTCCAGACGCACCTTCAAACGAAGTAGTGACTCTATAAATCCTTTCACCATCTTGATGAAAATTATCGAATGTGAGGTCATAAAAAACCATTGCCCCAATTACAAATGCAGCGCTAAGACCAATAGAAAGCCCTAAAATGTTTATTATAGAAAACACCTTATTTTTCCAAACATTACGAAAAGCTATCTTTAAATAATTACGAAGCATACTAATTAAATTTTATTCCGTTCTTAAGCTTTTAACAGGGTTTGCCGCCGCTGCTTTCATAGTTCTTGCCCCTACGGTCAATAATGCAATTAAAGCAGCCAGCATTCCTGCACCAATAAAGAACCAAATACTCAATGGCACCCTAAAAGCATATTCCTGCAACCACTTATCTAAAGCAAACCATGCTATGGGCGCTCCTATCAGGAATGCCAAGCCTACCAACTTTAAAAAATCTTTGGTCAACAGTATGGTTATTGATGATGTACTTGCCCCTATAACTTTACGAACACCTATTTCTTTTGTACGCTGTGCAACGACTAATAACGACATAGCAAACAATCCTATGCAACTAAGAACAATACCAAGTACCGAGCCTGCTGTAATAATAGTTGCCATCGTTTTTTCACGTCTAAAGGTTCTGTCTATATTTTCATCTAAAAACGAGCCTAAAAATTCTGCGTTTGGCTCAACCTTTTGCCAAGCATCTTTAATAGCATCAAAAGAATTTGCCATATCTGCCGGTGCTACTTTTACATAGGCATAATACAAATCAAAATTATCATCAAGAAATAAAGTCAATGGCTCTATACTTCTACTGATATCTTGATGATTATAGTTCTTTAATACCCCTATGACATTATAAGCTACGGAATCTTCATCAAAATATATTCTTGTGGCCAAAGGATTATCCTCTTCGTTCAGCTCTTTTACCATGGCTTCATTGATGACCATGCTTAAGCTATCCGCACTATATTCCTTACTGAACATACGCCCTTGCAACAATTGTAGATCTAAGGTTTTTGCATAATCATAGTCTACATTAAGTACATTACTCTGCACTACCCTACCTTTATGTTCAAACCCGAATTTACTGATGGACATGCTGCCGTCTTTTCCTCGCCCTAGGTTATTGTCCGACCCGGTTACACTTAAAATATTTCTATTTCCACTAAGTTCATTTCGCAACAACTCTACCACTCGGTAACTATCTTTTTTTCCGTTCAACGGTATGGACACTACCTGTTCTTTATTAAAACCAAGATTTTTGCTTCTCATAAACTCTAACTGTCCTTGAAAAACCAAAGTACCGGTAATCAATACAATAGCAATTACGAACTGTACGACAATCAATGCATTTCTTACTCCGTTTTTGCCCAGTTCCCATTTACCTTTTAAAGCCTTCAACGTATTTAGCTTGCTCAATAGTAATGCTGGGTAGCCACCCGTAATCAATGTCACCAATAAAACCCCAAAGAAACAACCCGCTAAAGTTGTAGGTGTCATCATATTTGAAAAAGTAGCCTGGGTATTAAATAAGGTCTTAAATGGGTCTATTAACACATTGGCAAGAATTAATGCCAACACAATAGCAATAGCAAATACCAACAAACTTTCTAACCAAAACTGTCCAAATAGCTGTCCTTTTACCGCACCTAACGTTTTTCTCATGCCTATTTCCTTCAGACGTTTTTCACCCAAGGCAATGTTCATGTTCACAAAATTGGCACAAGCAATAAAAACAATCAAGAATGCTATACCCAGTACCAAATACGGAAATGTTCTTTTTACCTGTAAGGTTTCTGCATTGAAATTAGCGAAATGCATATCTGTACTAGGCAATAATTTAAGTTGTGCATAATTGCCGTTGACATCCGGTTGAGCGCCATCGCGTTTCATGTTATTGATCTGCTCCTCATTATGCAATAGCGTAAAATCTACCGTGCTTTTTTCAAATTGCGAAGTAGTTACCCCTTCCTCTAATTGCACATACACTGGGTGATTTCTAGAATCCCAAGCATCAACATATTCTTTATAGTCCCAATGAGTGGTGAACGGTATAGCTATTTCAAAATTTATACTACTATTGTTTGGTATGTTCTTTAAAATCCCAGAAACTGTAAAAGGCTTTTCCTCTTTTCCTATTTGAAGTCTAACTATTTTACCCAAACCATTGGTAGTCCCAAATAACTTTTTAGAAACTTCTTCGGTTATGGCAACCGAATTTTGATCTGGCATAGGCTTGGCACTATCCCCTATAAAGGTTGGAAAACTGAATATGGAGAAATAGTCCGTATCAACAAATTCTGCATCTAAATTATAATCGTTCTCCCCAAAAGAAACCAATACATTTTCACTTAAAGCTCTTGTTATATGCTTTATGCCGGGCACTTCATCCTTTAAAGCCGGAGCAAAGGGAACGGGATTAGCAGTTGAAAGTTCTGACCCTTTTGGAGTTTGAACATTGTAATACACTTGATAGACCGACTCTTTGTTCTCATGAAACTGATCATAAGATAACTCGAACAAAACGGTGATGGTCAACAATAGTGCAATGGCAAATGCTAAGGTTAAACCCAAAATATTAGCCGTGGTAAACACGCGGTTCTTCACCAAATTTCGCCAAGCGATTTTAAAATAATTCTTTATCATGATTACATTATTTTGATTGATTGATTGATGACGTATAAATTATTCCGTTCGTAAACTTTTCACTGGGTTTGCCCTTGCTGCCTTAATAGCCTGAGCACCTAATGTAAATGCCGTTATGCACAAGGCAATACAACCTGCCAAGGCAAACATCCACCATTGAATTGATATACTATATGCAAAACCGCCCAGCCATGCATTCATCATATACCAGGCAACAGGGAATGCAACAAAAGCCGCAATGCCCACTAAAATCATATAATCCTTGGAAAGCAATACCACAATTTTCAGCACACTTGCACCTAGAACTTTACGAATACCAATTTCTTTTATTCTTCTTTTTGCCATAAAAGAAATAAGGCCGAACATACCTAAACATGAAATAAATATGGTCAATAAGGCTACTACGTTTACCGTTTTCAGCATACCGTCCATTAAACGATATTGTCCACTAACTTTTTCGCTAAGATCACTTTGAGAATAGTTTTTTCTAGAATCTATTTTAGAGAATGCAGAAGCTATCATATCCTTAACCTCTTTTTCCTTACCGTCTACTACCCTAACAGTTAAATAACGATGCTTATCCAAATCATCTTCACTTCTATAATAATGTACCAAGGGCTCAACAGCATTTTGCAAGTCTTGATAATGAAAATCTTCCATGACACCAACTACAGGATTGCCGATAAAATCGTCGTTTTTAAATTTTAATCGCTTACCCTCTAGTGTTGTCCAGCCAAAAGCGGCCATAGCAGTTCTATTAATTATTACGGGTCTTTCCTCTACATCATCCATTTCTTTACTGAAATTTCTACCTTTTATTATTGGAATTTTTAATGTGCTTAAATAACCCGCATCAGTAAATGAACGACGCAAACGCACATCCCTATCGGTATTTGCATCATAAAATCGGGTATAATTAAAGTAGTAATCTGATGGTATTGCCTGACTTGTAGCAACATTAGTGACATACGGATTTGCCTCTAGGTCATTTAAAAGCGCCTTGAAACTAGAAGTAGCAGCGTCTAAATTTTTATAATCAAGATCAATATTGCCCACTATCACGTGTTCTCTTTCAAAACCTAAATCAGCCTTTTTCATAAAACTGATTTGACTGTTCAGAATAACGGCAACACAAATAAATAGAATAGCTATGGAAAACTGAATAATTATAAATGTATTTCGCAATATAAAACTGCCTTTTGCGCTATCTATTTTTCCTTTAATGCCTTGTGAAACTGGTAAAGAAATAAATCTTAATGTTGGCAAAACACCAACTATTAAAGTCACCAAAACACCTAATAAAATAGCACCTATTACTACTGGATAATCATTTGCCAGACTAAAATTTATCTCACCAAATTCAGCACCAAAAATATCGTTCAATTTCGGCAATAAAAAGCCAAAGAAAAGACCGCCGGAAATCAATATAGAGAGTAACACCAAAATTCCGTTTTCCAGGCAAAACTGAGTAATTACTCCCTTTTTACCACCACCTAAAACTTTACGTACAGCAATATCTTTTGTTCTACGGTACATGGTAGAGGTATTTAAATTTAAAAGATTCACAAGTACAAGAAGCAGTACAAAAATTGATGTAGCAATATTACCCGCTATAATTATTTCTACTACGGGTATAGAATCAATACGCACATTATTATGTGGTATCACTTCCATTCTTGAAATTACAGTTGGGTCTTCATAATTTTCTTTCACCAATTGACCTACACGGTTCTCAAATTGCTGAATGTTGGTATCTGGACGAAGTTTCATAAACACCGGAGAAAAACTACTATCCCAATTGTTTTGATTTTTAAATGCTATGTTATCTTTTAATAGCGTATTCGGCATTAAAACATCTAAACGAAATGAAGAATAAGGACTTATGGGCTCTAACACACCAGTTACAGTAAGATTTAAGGTGTCTGCCGCTATTAAACTTTTCCCTACAGGATTCTCTTCCCCAAACAATTGCTTACTTACCTTATCGGTCAAAACAATAGAATACTTTTCATTTAGGGCAGAATTATGATTACCATATTTTAATGGCAAGGCAAAAACATTAAAAAATTCAGGATCGGCATAGGTAGATGTTTTCTGAAACTCATTATCCCCTACCTCTAACCAAATATTGCCCCAACCGTGTAAATGTGTGCCGGCAACTACTTCTGGGGAAGTGCTTTTTATTTTATCCAATAACGGATATACCGCTTCATTATAATCATTGCCGTCTGCCAAATGTGTCTTTAGATAATAAATATGTTCCTGATCCGGTATCATATTATCCGCCACGTAATAAGCGTACACTGAAAACATAAGTGTTAACACACCACCAATACCTATACTTAAACCTAAAAGATTTAATGAGGATAGCAATCTATTTTTCCAAAGATTCCTAAAGGATAGTTTTAGATGATTTCTTAACATTTTTTTTAAATTATTCCGTTCGTAAACTTTTCACCGGGTTTGCCCTTGCTGCCTTAATAGCTTGAAAACTTACCGTGGCAATGGTCACTAACATTGCGCCCAACATGGCTACCGCAAAAATCCACCATTTGAGTACTACTCTATACGGATACTCCTGCAACCATCCGTTCATAATGAAATAAGCTATAGGTACAGCAATAAAACAAGAGATAACCACCAGTTTTAAAAAGTCTTTGGACAACATATTCCATACATTAAAAATAGACGCTCCCAATACCTTACGCACCCCTATTTCTTTCTTTCTTTGCTCGGCTACAAATGATGTCAACCCAAATAACCCCAAACAACTAATTAAAATTGCCAATGCCGTAAATACTCCCGAGAGTGTACCAATACGTTCTTCCGATGCAAACTTTTGACCATATTCACTATCTATAAATTCATATTCAAAAGGAATATCCGGAAAATGCTTCTTAAACACATTCTCTACGGTGGCAATACTCTTAGATGCATTGTTATTAGGGTTCAACCTTAGGTTATAGTAACTGGCATTATTGAACCTATCATACACATAAACACCTTGTTTTACCGGTTCATAAGGTGATTGGGTGATCATGTCTTGAACAACACCTATAATTTTTAATGGCGGATTAGGGTCTTCTTCATCATCGTCTCGTAATAACTGCCCTACAGGATTCTCCATACCCAGATATTTCTTTGCAGTTTCATTGATTAACACCCCTAATGAATCGGTTGCAAAATCTCTTGAAAAATCGCGCCCTTCTAAAATTTTAAGATTCAATGATTTTGCGTACTCCGGTGAAACTTCTGTCCACGCTAGATCTTCTTGAAAACCTTCTGGTTTGCCTTCCCATGTAAATCCGCCTCTATTAGACCATATTTGGGTAGTTGGACTACTGGAAGTGGACATTTCCACTACCGCTCCGGACCCTATGAATTCGGTTCGCATTAAATCATATTTCCCCACAAAATCTTGACTGAACGTCGGTATTTGGATCAATCCTTCCTTATCATACCCAACAGGTCTATTTTTTGCAAAATTGATTTGCTGCATTACAATCACCGTACCTATAATAAAAGCTACCGAGACCGTAAACTGAACTACAACCAATACCTTTCTTGGCAACCCTGCGTACTTTCCGGTCTTGAACGTACCCTTAAGCACATCTACCGGTCTAAAAGATGATAGGTATAACGCCGGATAGCTACCTGCCAACAAGGAAGTGAACACTATAAACACCAATGACACCATCCAAAACATACCATTATCCCACGGAAAGGATATTTCTTTTCTAGATAGCTCATTAAATCCGTTCAAGGAAAGTAATACCAACAATATGGCTACTACAAATGCAAAAACAACCACAAGAAACGATTCGCTCAAAAATTGATAGATCAATTGCCCTCTTTGAGAACCAATAGATTTACGTATGCCAACTTCCTTGCCCCTTTTCTCTGAACGGGCGGTACTCAAATTCATAAAATTGATACATGCCAACAGTAATACAAAAGCTCCAATGACACCAAATAACCACACGTACTTTATGCGCCCACCTTCTTGTTTTCCATTTTCAAAACTGCTACGCAAATACCAATCTTTCATTGGAAACAAAAAGATCTGCGGATTAAACTGAGCTGTATCTTCGTTTAAATCTTTCTTTACGTTTTTAATATTTTTGGTTACCTGCTCAATGGTTGTATTATCTGCCAATTGTACGAACATTTGAAATGAATTGTTGCCCCATTGATCTTCGGCATTTTTTATCCATTCGTTCACTGCCAAATACTTCTCCCAAGGAATAATATAATCGGTATCGTTAAATGAATTATTGACAGGTATATCACTGTACACCGCGCTTACATTCAACTTGTGCTCATTACTTACGGTAACCGTTTTACCTATGGGGTCTTCATTACCGAACAAGGCATCTGCCGTTGATGCTGATAACATAATGGAATTGATCTCCCGTAGCGCATCTTGCTCTCCTTTAATAATTTCCAGACCAAAAAGCTCAGGTCCATTTTGTTGCATGTAATTACCTGGTCTAGATATGCTCTTTTCACCATATTTTAAGTAATGGTCATTGGTCCAAGAACACATGACCAAATGCTTAAAATTATCACCGTAACCATCTCTTAGGGCTTTCTCCAAAGGTCTTGGTATGGCAGGTCCTGTTCCTGTTTCGCCATTAAAGGTTTGCGATTGAAAAACTTGAGCTATACTTTCTTTATTCTTGAAGTAGCTATTATAGGACAGCTCATCTTGGATCCAAAGCCCAATAATTAAAGTTACCGCCATACCAAGGGCAAGTCCGCCCACATTTATAACGGTATACCCCTTATTCTTAAGTAGATTTCGCCAAGCAACTTTTAAATAGTTCTTAAACATGATCGTTCGTTTTTTGATTGATGATTAGTTGATGCTAAACATTGATTGATTGATTGATGATACAAAATATGAAACTAATTCCGTGCCACTATATTAAACATCTAATTATCAATTACTTAAAATGACAGTGCATTTTCGTGTGTAAAATATTTTGACAAAAGATGTACAATATATTTACAATGACTACTTAAAAATTAGAATGTTACACCATTGTCATCAATGCTAAACCAAGTTTTGACCATACATTTCAAAAATTACTCTGAACGCAAGCTTTTTACGGGATTTGCAGCTGCTGATTTTAATGATTGCAGTCCCACGGTCAAAAATGTGATTACCATAACAAGTACACCACTTGCCAAAAATACCCACCACTTAATTTCAATACGATACGTAAAACCCTCTAACCATCTAGAGATAAAGTAATAGGCTATTGGTGATGCCAATACAAAAGCAATGAGTACCAATTTAATAAAGTCTTTAGTTAGTAATTTAACTACTGACTGTACACTTGCGCCCAACACTTTGCGCACACCTATTTCTTTTTTCTTTTGCTCCGCTACATAGGAGATAAGTCCAAATAAGCCCAAGCAGCTTATGAATATTGCTAAAATGGTAAATCCTACAGAGATAAACCCTAAACGCTTTTCTTCTTGGTATAACTTTTCTACTTCTTTATCTACAAATCTATAATCAAAAGGGATGTTACTTAACGTAGATTTCCATTGTTGTTCCAAACCTTGTAGCAACTGACCATAATTTTCTGTGTTTGCCTTAATAAACAGCCAATTAGGCTCCGTTTCCTTATGTAAGAACAAAGGCTGAATCTCTTCTTTTAAGGAAGCAAAATGATAGTTTTTTACCACACCTATAATTCGTAATTCGTCAATTTCATCGCCATAACTTTGCATTAAAGTGGCACTTAACGCGTTTTCAATATCAATATTAAAAGCCTTTAACGTAGCCTCGTTCACTATGATCTGGTCTACGGTATCCGCAGCATTGAAATCCCTACCTTTCAACAATTCTATACCCATGGTGTTAAAATAGCCATCGCTAACGCCGTTACGTTTTACCACTGTTTTATTTTCCTTATTTCCGCCAGGCAAGTAAAATCCATTATCTGCCAATATAATTTCCGACGGCGAATAATTTCCACTTGACACTTGTAATACGCCCGGTACTTTTAAAAATGATGCTTTTAAAGATTCAAACTTATTAGATGATTCTTCGGTCCCTACCCGCAATGCCAAAAGGTTATCTTTTTTATAACCTAAGTCTTTGGTTTGGGCATATTTAAACTGTTGACCTATAATAATTACCGTACTTATTAAACATATAGAAATTACAAATTGAAATACTACCAAAGCCTTTCTAAAGGTACCGCTACCAGATTGTAAAATGGCCGAACTTTTTAATGCTCTCACCGGTTTTATAGAAGATAGGACTATAGCAGGATAAACACCTGAAGCCAAACCTGTAATTACGCCTATAGCCAATAATATTACCAAAATCTGCCATTGGTACAAACTTGTATAGGTCAATGATTCCTGTGTTACTTCATTTACAAATGGCAAAAGCAAAATAACTATAGGAATACTGATTAACATAGCGAATATGGACAGTAACAAAGACTCGCCCAAAAATTGCCGCATTAATGCATTTTTACCTGCGCCAACTACTTTTCTAACCCCAATTTCACGCGCCCTTTTACTAGCCCTAGCCGTACTAAGATTTATAAAATTAATACATGCCACCAATTGTATAAAAAATGCCAAACTCAGTAAAAAATAAAGGTAGGTACTATTAGATACGCGATCCAGCTGATTTTTTCTGCCATTGGAGTACAAGTGAATATCAGTAACCTTTGTAAGCTCTAGTGTCTTACTGCTCATACCGGCATCTTTTAAATCTTGCGCTCCTCTATCTTCCATAAACTGGGGCAATTTCCGTTGAAGACCTAAGCCACTACCATTTGAGGTCAATTTTACATAACTATACGCAAAATTATTGGTGGCAAAGCTTTGGAAGTTCTGTACAAAGGTTCCCATTCCCGGGGTACTCATGCTTACAATGTAACTAGGATTAAAATGCGTTTTATAAGCCTTTTCATCATAAACTCCTTTTACGGTAAGGGTTAATGCACTTTCCCCACTGCCCCAAACTACAGTTTTGTCCAAAGGACTGGTGTTGCCGAATAACTTATCGGACAGGTATGATGACAGCATTACGGTATTGGGTTCATCTAAAGCCGTTTTTACATCACCTTCAAGTATTTTGAATTTGAATACTTTAAAAAAAGTTGAATCTGCCAAATAGACCCTTGGTTCATAGTAAGCATCTTTACTATTTGTCGCTCTTATTAGTGGACTGTAGAATGCATCGGTCAATACAACTCTTGTTGCTTCTTCTACCTCGGCAAAATCTTCTTTTAATGCAAAGGCTATTGGTGGCGACGAGGTGGCGGAGTCAAAAGATTCTTGACCATCACGATCTATAATTGTCTCCACCCTATAAATTGATGACGCCTCGGTATGGTGCTGATCATAACCCAACTGCGCAAATACATATAACAATATTACTAAACAGCTTACGGTACCAAGCGTAAGACCCAATAAGTTGATGATAGTTTGCTGCTTGTTCTTTATTAAATTACGCCAAGCTATTTTGATATAATTCTTTAACATGATGTTCTTTTTGATTGATGAAGTTTGATGCTTTACTTACTCTGACCGTAAACTCTTAACAGGATTTACAATTGCCGCTTTTATACTTTGGTAGCTTACCGTTAGTATTGCTACGATAATGGCGAGCACGGCCGCCAACAGGAATACCCCAACACCAATCTCAATTCTGTATGAGAAATCTTCAAGCCATTTATTCATGACAAACCAGCCTATGGGCAAAGAAATCAATATGGCTACGCCCACTAATTTTAGGAAATCTACCGTAAGTCGGTAAGAAATTTGACTTACAGTAGCTCCCAACACTTTTCTAACACCGATTTCTTTTGTTCGTTTTTCGGCATTAAAGGCAGCTAATCCAAATAATCCCAAACAAGCAATAAAAATGGACAGCATAGTAAAAATGAAAAATATCTGACTCAGTTTTTGTTCGGCTTCGTAGGTGGTATTAAAGGCTTCATCCATAAACCGATAATCAAAAGGTTGACCAGGCGCCATGGTGTTCCACGTATTTTCTATCGCAGCAATATTATTGGCATAATTTCCACCACTCATTCTTACCGCCATGTTCTGTGCATTTGAATTCAAATGCATTCCCAAAGCGCCTATATTCGTTCTTAACGTTCTATAATGAAAGTCTTTAACCACTCCAATTATGGTATAGTAGGCAGGATTTTCTTGATCCATTTCCTCGGATATACGCATGCCTAAAGCTTCTTCTGCCGTAACATTTAAAATAGGCAGCGTAGCTTCATTGATAATAATTGCTGTAGAGTCTGATGCATAGGCGGAATTAAAATCACGACCGGCAACCAGTTCCATTTCCATAGTTTTTAGATAATCTGTATCTACATCCCACTCTTGCATTTGAATAGCACTTTCTTGATCTCTAGAACCTTCTTCAAAGAACGAAGTATCTGACCGCCAAGATGGCGTTGGATAATAATTGCTCAACGTAGCACTCTCTACAAAACCCATATTAGCAATCTGTTCTTTAAAAGCCTTGGTTTTGGACCCTAATGCACCCAATTCATTTATTAGCAATACTTGGTCCTTGGAGAAGCCCAAATCTTTATTCTGTATGTAATTCAATTGCTGAAATACTACCAAGGTGCTGATAATAAGAAATACCGAAATTGAAAATTGAAAAATTACCAAGGCATTACGTACCCTACCATTGCCCACACTTTCAGAACTGTTACCTTTTAACGTTTTAACAGGTGTAAACCTCGACATAAAAAATGCAGGATAACTTCCTGACAACAGCCCAAGTAACATAGTTGCCCCCAATAACGCCAACCAGAATAAGGGCCGCGTAAACGGAATTTCAATTGATTTACCTGTAAAGCCATTGAAAAACGGCAAAGCTACCAGTGTAATCAATAGTGCCGCTAACAAAGACACAAATGCAATTAATCCTGATTCGGTTAAAAATTGAAAGACCAAATTCAGTTTATTTGAGCCCAAGGTTTTTCGCACCCCTACTTCTTTAGCTCTCTTTAACGAATGAGCCGTAGACAAATTCATAAAATTAACACTTGCCAATATGATCAAGAACAGCCCAATAAAAGAAAGAATGTAGATATTCTGAATACTGCTCGTTGCACTCATTTCCGAGCTTTTATCTGAATGCAAATGAATATCGGTCAAGGGCATGGTGTGGTACCGAATGTAATTACCGGATGCCGCAAACGACTCTGCCGTCATACCAGGAAAATACTTTTGCGCCCATGGCAACATATAACGCTCTAACATACCTTGTAAAGGCTCTTGAAAATCTTCAGCCTTGGCTCCGGGAATTAACTTTATAAATGTAAAATAATTATTACCGCCCCAATTATCTTCTCTTGATGCCACGTTGCCCGCCATTGCCAAAAACACACTGTAATCATTGAAATAAGAATTTTTGGGCATATCTTCTATGACACCGGTTACCGTATAGGTATCGGTATTATCCAACAATAAATTTTGACCTATAACGTCAGTAGAACCAAAATGTTTTTCTGCTGCAGTTTTAGTAAGCACTAATGAGTTAGTCCCCGTTAATGCTGTTTTGGCATCACCCGCAAGTAAGTCTATCCCAAAAAATTCAAAAACAGTGGAATCGGCATAGGTGATATGGTTTTCTTTGGCACTTCTGTTTCCCCCAACTTTCTTTACATAAGCACTACCTATGGTCCTAAAACGCACTGAAGCTTCTACCTGTGGATAGTCTCTTTTTAAGGTTTCCGCCATTGGTGCGGCAGATTCCCCCGCCTTAATTTCCGCTCCACCAAATTTAATATCAGAGTCTATACGATAAATCCTATCGGCATCGGCAAACATTTTATCATAGCTAAGCTCATCGTAGATATAAAGTGATATAATTAATGCCCCCGCCATACCTATGGCTAGACCGAAGGTATTTAGAAAAGTGAAAAAGGCTTGCTTTTTTAGACTCCTCCAGGCGATTTTTAGATAGTTTTTAAACATGGTTCTCGTTTTTTGATGCTTTATTACGGAGTATTAAATTCTATTTCTATGCCAAGAATACAAAATATTGATTTTCAATTATTTATGTAAACCCACAAAAACCTAGGTGTCAAATATTTAGACAGATTATGTCCAATATATTTACAGCTGATTTTATTCCGTTCGTAAACTCTTTATAGGATTTACAAGTGCCGCTTTTATCGCTTGAAACCCCATCGTTATCATTGCAATAACTAACGCTATACTACCAGATAATATAAACACCCACCAAGGTATTTCTATTTTATAGGCGAAATCTTGCAGCCATTTATTCATAAAATACCATGCAACCGGTGTCGCTATCAACATGGCTATTACAATTACCATCACAAAATCGCGAGCAAGCATCTGTACAATTTCACTAATGCTTGCACCCAAAACTTTCCTAATCCCAATTTCTTTTGTTTTCTGTTGGGCTATGAACGCTATTAACCCCAATAACCCCATACAGGCAATAAATATGGTCAAGAAAGAAAACACCCCAAACAAATTTGCCTGTCTTTGGTCTGATATATATGCTGTATTTAAATCATCATCCAAAAAAGAATATTCAAAAGGCACATTTGGTTGATAGTCATTCCATTTCTTTTCTATAGAAGACATCAATTTTCCAATATTTTCCGAACCCACCTTTAAAGTGATGTAGGAAACGCCAGTTTCATAACTCTCTGAGGTATTCGAAAACAATGCGAATGGTGTAATATGACTATGCAACGATTCTAAATTAAAGTCCTTTAAAACTCCCACCACTTTGTATAATTCCATTTTACCGCCAGGATACTGAATCATTCTTCCAATAGGGTTTTCCCATCCTATTTGCTTTGCTGCTGCTTCATTGATCACAACTGACAACGAATCATTGAAGTTATTATCAAACGCTCTACCTTTTATTAACTTCAAATCTAGGGTCTTCATAAAATGTTCGTCAACCAGGTAAGATTGTAATATAATATCCTTAGCGACCTTTTCGTCAGAATTAGATGCTTCTGGAAAGTAAAAATCACCAAAACTACCTCTGGTAAGCATACCCGAAGAAACGGCGGCATTTTTTACTTCTGATAGCGCCTCTAGTTCCGATCTAAAGGTTTTTTCGCGACCGTCCAATTTTTCTGCATTACGAATTACAAGCAAGTTTTCTTTATCATAACCTAAATCACGGTTTTGTGTATAGTTCAATTGCAGATACACAACACTAGTTGCTATAATCATGATTATGGCAACGGTAAATTGAAAAATCACTAATCCGTTTCTAATAATACCGTCTTTACTGTTAGCTACTTTAGAAACCCCTTTTAAAATATTTGCCGCTTTAAAAGAAGTTAGATAAAACGCTGGATAAATGCCCGCCAGAAGAGCGGTAAATAAACTAAGGCAAATAATAAATAACCAAATACCATTATCATATATAGAATTGAAATTAATGGTTTTACCAGCTAACTGATTAAATAACGGCAAAAACACCCATACCAACGCTACAGCTAAAAACGTGGATACTACGGTATAAAAAATGGCTTCCGCCAAAAACTGTTTTATAAGTTGAATTCTGGGAGAACCCAGCACTTTTCTAATACCAATTTCCTTACTTCTCTTAGAGGCCTGCGCTGTAGCTAAATTGACAAAATTAACCGAGGCCAGTATTATAATAAAAAACGCAATTATTGCAAAAATGTATAAATTCTTAACACTGTTCTGTTCAGTAATTGCAGATTCAATATCATTAGAATGTAGATGAATATCGGTTAGTGCCTGCAAGTGTAAATCCCATTTGTTCCCATTTTCCAAAAACTCTTCATAAGGCTGCCCTATTCTGTCAAAAGCATTTGCTGCATGTAACCTAATCAATTCTGGAAACTGTGATTCTAAATGATTAATCACTTCTGGGTTTTCCGCCGCTTTTTCAGTCAATTTCACATAAGTAGCCATTTGTAACCATACCCAACTCCAATTAAATCGTTTTACATTTGAAAAATTTGAAACAGGAACTAGTATATCAAATTCTACAGAGGTTTGTAGATTGTCCATATCTTCTAAAACACCCGTAACCTTCAACGGTGTTCTTTCCTTTCCATAAAAAAGAATTTTACCAAGCGGATCTGCATCTCCAAAATATTTCTCTGCAATACTATTGGTTATAACTACACTGTTCCCTTCTTGCAAACTTTTTATGGGATCACCCTTTAACATAGGATAGCTTAAAACCTCTAAAAAATTGGCATCTACCGCAAATACGTTTTCTTCGTTGAAGATTTGTTTTTCAGAACCATTGGAATATTCAAGAACATCAACCCCGGGTCTGTATATACGAGTATAACTTTCAATTTCAGGAAAATTGGCAACCAAAGTCTCACCTGCTGGCGGAGGTGTATAACCCGCATAGAACTCATCATCGCCCATTTTACCATTTAAATTGACCCTATACACTTGGTCCGCATCATTAAAAAAACGATCATAGCTTAATTCATCGTTTATAAAAAGGGCTATCAAAATAACACAGGTTAAACCAATTGCAAGTCCAGCTATATTAATGATACTATTGCCCTTATATCTAAATGCATTTCTAAAGGCGATTTTTAAATAGATCTTGAACATGATTTTTGTTTTTTGATGATGAATTATTCCTTACGCAAGCTTTTTAAAGGCTCTATCAGCGCAGCGCCTATAGATTGATAGCTTATGGTCAAAATAGCTATGGTCAATGCAATGAATCCTGCGATAAAGAATATGCCCCAACCAATAGTGATGTGGTAGGCAAAATCCTCTAACCAACGGCTCATTAAATACCACCCTACAGGTATGGCAATGGCGATAGAAATTATAATCAGTTTCATAAAATCTACGGTAAGCAATTTATAGATGCTTTTAAACGGAGCCCCTAAAACCAAGCGGATGCTGATCTCTTTTTTACGTTGTTCTACCATAAAGGCAGATAGTGCAAACAAGCCTAAACAAGCAACTAAAATGGCGAACAGGGCAAAACTGTTGAATATTTTACCCATACGTTCCACATCATCATGCATATGGCTGAACTCTTGATCTAAAAAACTATAATTAATGGACTGACTGGGCACATTTTTATCCCAAACCGAAGTAATTGAAGCCAAGGCTTCATTCACATTTCCTTTTTCCAACTTTAGCGATATAGACCCTAAATCCTTACCGATTACGAGCGATAGCGAAGAAATATCTTCTTTTAAGGACTTAAAATGAAAATCATCTATTACACCTATGACCTTAAACTGTTGACCGTTATTGTTTAGTTCTTTGCCAATAGCGTTTTCCAAGCCCAATTCACGTTGCATATTGGCGTTTATAATAATTGAGTTCAAAGCATCAGACGCAAATTGCTTAGAAAAATCTCTTCCTGTTTTAACCGTAATACCAAGCGTTTTAATGTAATCATAATCTACTCTCCAGATTTGGGCAGGTATACCTCTACCTTCATTTCCTTCATCTTCCCTTCTAAATGTATTACCGTTTCTACTACCACCATCTACCGGCAAATAATTAGAAATGGTAGCCGATTTCACTTGTGGCAATTGAAGTAGTTGTTCTTTAAAATTTTCAGCACTTTCCCCTAAGATTCCCGTACCTTCTAGAACAATAACCTGTTCCTTATCATACCCCAATTCTTTTTGAAGAATAAAGTCCATTTGTTTGTAAATAATCAAAGTGGCAATGATCAGCACTACCGATGTGGTAAATTGAAAAATAACGAGTCCGCTCCTTAATTTGCCACTTTTACTGCCAATACTAAGACTTCCCTTTAAAACATTTACCGGTTTAAATGCCGACAAATAAAATGCCGGATATAAGCCCGCCAAAGCACCTACCAAAAGAGCAGCAACTATTATTACCGGAACAAACCACCAAGCAGACCAAGGCATTTCTATAGTTTTAGATGCCATGTTGTTAAATGTTGGCAGTAATGCCCATGCCAATAGCACGCCTAGAAGAAAAGACACAAAACTAAACATCATAGATTCGGTCAAAAATTGCGTTATCAAATTGCTTTTAAAAGCACCAATGGTTTTTCTTAAGCCAACTTCTTTAGCCCTATTGGCAGACTTTGCGGTAGAAAGATTAATAAAGTTGATTACCGCCAATAATAGCACAAAACCGGCTACAGCGGCAAAAAGCCAAACAAAACGAATATCGCCATGTTTAAGTCCGTCTGACATTTTAATATCCGAATACAGATGAATATCGGTTATGGGCTGTAGTTTGTACTTCATGGTTCTAAGCACCTCAATAAAGTCTGGAGCACGCCCTCGTTCGCGCTGTGCAGGTATAATATAGTCTTCAACAATAGAAACCATTTTTTGTTCCAATTCCCGCACGTTCGTATGGTCATCTACCAACACATAGGTAAAGTAATTCTGGTTGGTCCAGTTTGCATTGGTATCTTCTATTG
The DNA here is from genome assembly GCF_002362375.1 of Maribacter sp. UBA3344. Taxonomy (NCBI): domain Bacteria; kingdom Pseudomonadati; phylum Bacteroidota; class Flavobacteriia; order Flavobacteriales; family Flavobacteriaceae; genus Maribacter; species Maribacter sp. UBA3344. The sequence continues at coordinate 310,954 of NZ_DERI01000017.1, forward strand.
GTAGAAGAAAGTCATAGGCTAGATGTGAGTTTTTTGGAGCATCTTCCATGACCCCGGTTACCGTATACGGAGTACTCTCATCATTATCTAAAATGATGGTTTCGCCCAAAATTTTATCCCCATTAAAATACTTTGCCGCTTTGGTTTCCGATATGACAATACTTTTTGGATTTGCCAATGCGGTTTTAGGATTACCTTGTTGCAACTTCACCTCCAAAAGTTCAAATGCTTCTTGATCCGCAAGCACAAAGCCGGTTTCCAAGTTATTTTGAGCTGCCCCAGCTAAGCGAATACCGCGTTTACCTGCCCCAAAAATTTCAATTGTATTTATTTTCCCTGCCTTTTTTATTTCTGGAAAATCGTTTTGCAAGGCTTCTGCAAAGGGTAATTGAAAGTGAGTGCTTTTCATGACTTCACCTTTGTACATGCCTTCTAACACTACCCTATATAACTGATCTTTTTTGGTATAGTGCTGATCATAACCCACTTCATTGTGAATGAACAAGGCTATTAAAAGACAAGCCGCTATACCAACAGCAAAGCCACCAATTTTAATGGTGGCAAATAGCGTATCCTTCTTAATACTTCTCCAGGCTATTTTAAGATGGTTTCTGAACATGGCTCTCGTTTTTATTGATCGATGATTAAATTATTATCCGTGATTAAGGGATAAGTTTGGTTGGTTTGGTTTGTTGGTCAATTAGTAATCTTCACTTCGGCTCTGTTCAGTGAACAGAATTAATGATTGATTGATGAATAAACTCCCCTACATCATGGCACCTATAGCCCTATTCTGACTTTCAGTTACGATTTGACCGTCGAATAGATTTACAACTCTATGCGCGTAATGTGAGTCTCTGTCCGAGTGTGTTACCATTACTATTGTGGTTCCTTCTTGGTTTAATTCTGTCAACAAGTTCATTACCTCAATTCCGTTTTTAGAATCCAAGTTCCCCGTTGGCTCATCGGCAAGTATTAATTTCGGATTGGTAACCACCGCTCTTGATATTGCCACACGTTGCTGCTGACCACCTGATAATTGCTGCGGAAAATGTTTTTCCCTATGTGCTATTTTCATTCGCTCAAGCACTTTCATTACTTTCTCCTTACGTTCTGCCTTTCCCATTTTTAAATAGATCAATGGTAGCTCTACGTTTTCAAAAACGGTAAGCTCATCTATTAAATTAAAGCTCTGAAATACAAAACCTAAATTACCCTTACGCAATTGGGTACGCTCGCTCTCCTTTAAGCCACCCACTTCATTACCTGCAAAATTGTAGCTACCCTCGGTAGGGTTATCCAGCATACCAATGATGTTCAATAATGTAGACTTACCACAACCAGATGGTCCCATAATGGCAACAAACTCGCCATCTTCTACTTTTAGGTTGACACTGTTCAATGCCAAGGTTTCTACTTCTTCTGTTCTAAAACTCTTTTTTAGGTTTGTAATGGTGATCATTTTCCTTTGTTTTTGATTATTATAATGACATCGAAAATTCTCTGATGTGACAGTTTTTATTTTAAGACAATTCTTTCTTCCTTTCTACCCTTCGACTACGCTCAGGGTTCGAAACCAAACACTTAAGGTAGCTGAGAATTTCGACTACGCTCAATTTAAACTTAGCCGAAGCTATTTTAAGACAATTCTTTCCGCTTCCCCGAAGTTATCGTAGTTACTGGTAATTACTTTTTCCCCTGGTTCCAAGCCTTCCAATACCTCATAGTATCTAGAATTCTGTTTTCCTATTCTTATATTTCTTTTTATGGCTTCTCCTCCATCTGGGTTTAGTACAAATATCCATTGACCGCCGGTACTCTGAAAAAAGCTTCCTTTTGGTAATAAAAGCGCATCGTTAGATTCTCCCAATTGTAATTTAATATTGTAGCTCTGTCCTGAACGTATGGTCTCTGGTTTATTATCGGTAAATACCAAATCTACCTTGAACCTACCATTTCTAACTTCTGGATATACTTTGCGTAAACGCAATGGAAATTCTGCGCCATTACGCTCTAAAACCGCAGTAAGGTCTCTTTTTACACGATCAATATAATGCTCGTCTATATCTGCCTCTATTTTATAATCTGTTAACACGTTGATTTGCCCAATACGCTGCCCTTGGGCAATACTTTGACCAATTTCAGCATCTAAAAATCCTAATTGACCATCTGCAGGAGCCCGTACATTTAAATGATCCAGCCTTTGGTACACCATACCCAATGTTTTTTGCATACGTGCCAAATCTGTATCCAGACCTCTTAATGAAGTTTCGCGTAACTCATCATCCTGCTCGGTCTGTAGCTTTACAATTTCATGCTGCTTTTGAGAAAGTTCATAGTTTTCTTTTGATAGTTGATAGGCTTCCCTAGATATTAATTCCTCATCGAACAACGCTTTGTTCTGTTCGTAATTTCTCTTTAACCGCTGCAGATCTGTACTTGCCGTTGCCAATGACTTTCTACCTTCTACTTGTCTAGAATCGAAATTCAATTTTGTGGATCTTAAATCGTTTTGCTTTAATGCCAGGTTACTTTCACTCGCCAAAATCTGTTCGTACAGATTCATGTTTTCCAGCTTTAAGATGATATCGCCTTTTTTGACCATAGCACCTTCTTCTATTAACTTTTCGCTTACACGACCACCTTCATAGGCATCCATATAAATAGTTGCAATAGGCGCAACGTTACCGTTAATGGTAATATAATCATCGAACTTTCCTGCAGACACCTCAGCAACCGATAGTTTATCCTTCTCGGTTCTAAATGTGGATACCGAACTGGCAAATAACAGTTGGTAACCTACAAATAGTAGCAATACACCCAGAGCAATGTAACCGTAGTGTTTTGGTTTTAATCCTTTTTTCTTTTCTAATTTTATATCCATGGTAATCGTTTGTTCGTTCTTCGTTCTTCGTTCTTCGTTCTTCGTTGTTCTTTGTTCGTTTTTGGTTGCTGGTTCCAAATAAAAATTTAGTTGGCTTCAATATTAAATACTGGTAGTCCTCGGTAAAAGTCCAATGTGCTTTTATTGATCTCTGAACGTAATTTTACCTGTAAATTCTCATTTTGTGCACTAGCATATAAATTTTTGGCGGTAAAAAGCTCTAAAGCATTTATCAGTCCTTTTTCATATCTTTTTTGAGCAATGGTAAAGGCTAAATTCTGCGCTTCCATTTTTTGGTTGCTCTGCACCAATTCTACCAATAATGAATTATAATCTTGCACTAATTGCTGAATGGTTTGAAACAACTCTTGCTCTTGTGTCTTTAAATTATTCTCTGCACGAAGCTTTTCTATTTTAGATTGCTTCACCTGTGATCGTGCAGACCAACCGTTACTAATGGGCACACTTAAATTTACTCCAATATACTGCGAAGTATTGTCCCTAAATTGTTGCCTAAACGGTAAGGTTTTGCCAAGCGTGTCTCTCGTAGTTTCAAAATACCCAGTACCAATTCCTGCAAAGAAAGAAAGTGACGGGTACAATCTTCCCCTGGAGACCGCAACCTGTTTTCTTGCTGCTTTAGCTCTTAATTCCTGTGCCTTTATCAATGGTAAAAACTCGCGAGCTTCGGTGTAAACAGCATCAGATTTTATTTCGTTAACCATTGCACCTGTTACCACTTGCGGCAATTCTTTTGTAATTTCAATTTCAGAGGTGTTCTCCAAATTCATTTCTTGGATCAAGGTTAATTTTGCCGTCGCCAATTGATTGGCACTTTGTGTTACGTTCAATTTATCGGTCAATAGTAACGACTCTGCCTCATAAAGATCGGCACCGGCTTTTAAGCCTAATTCTACCTGCTTTTCTACCAAGTTGTAATTGGTTTGCGATACCGTTAACTGTTCTTTTGAGATTTCTACCAATCCTTCAAAAAACTGAATATCATAAAACGCTTGCATTACCCTAAATGCCAGTAAATATTTTTGTTGCAATACATCTTCTTTGGTTGCTTTAAACAACAATTTAGATGCTTTAATGGCATTTATTTTTTGAAATCCCTGAAAAAAATCAATGGAGGACTCCAACGAATAATTATTAGAGTAGAAATCCTGATTTACAAATGTTCCCGTATTAGGATCTTCTGCCCTACCATAATTAACAAGATAACTAGATGATGCGTTTACCGATGGCAACAAGTTACGAACCGATTGTCTATAGGTTTCTTTATTAGATTGATTGGTATACTTAAAATCATTCAACTGTAAATTATGCGCTAAGGCATATGAAACACATTCATCTAATGTCCAACTTTCTTGGGCAAATACAGATGCCCAAATGGTCAGCAGTAAAAGTGTCGTTATTTTAAATTTTTTGTTCATTTCTTTATTGGTATGCCATTCTCTATACTATATGCGTGCCATAATTTTAAATTATTGATTTACAGATATTTAACTTGTAATAAAATTTGACAATATTTTATCAGTGTAAAAATGTTGTACAGATATTGTCAAAATTTTTTACAGTGATATGAAAATACAAACTTCTATGTGTAGATTTAAATGAGTTAAAAAGAATGTAATCATGATTGATGCCAAGATTCTTGTAATAGATGATACCAAAAGCGTGCTCAGCGCATTAGAAATACTATTACAATTTGAATATAAAAGTGTACAAACCATTTCTAATCCTAATTTACTTTCATCTTTTCCCAACCTTAAGGAAATAGATATCATATTATTGGATATGAATTTTTCTGCCGGAGTAAATACCGGTAACGAAGGATTGTATTGGCTGCGAGAAATTAAGAAAAAGGCTCCGCACATATCGGTTATTATGATGACGGCTTATGGTGCCGTTGAGCTTGCAGTAGAAGCCATTAAAGAAGGGGCAACAGATTTTGTATTGAAACCTTGGAACAACGAACGACTTTTAACTACGGTTAAATCTGCCTACAAGCTTAGAAAATCACAGAAAGAAGTACAACACTTAAAACAGAAAGAAAGCAACCTTAAGCAGGTCATCAATCAGAATTCCAATTACATCATTGGTAATTCAAAAGCACTTAATAGTGTACTGAGCCTTGTGCAGAAAGTTGCCAAAACCGATGTAAATATTTTAGTAACCGGGGAGAACGGTACTGGAAAGGAACTTATAGCCAGAGAACTTCATAAATCATCTGCCCGAAATAATGAGGTTTTTATTTCTGTGGATATGGGGTCTATTTCCGAAAATTTATTTGAGAGCGAACTTTTTGGCCACGTAAAAGGCTCCTTTACAGATGCCAAAGATGACCGTGCCGGTAAGTTTGAAGCTGCTAATGGAGGTACTTTGTTCTTAGATGAAATAGGGAATCTTTCTTTGCAGATGCAAGCCAAATTATTATCGGTCATACAAAACAGAGTGGTGGTACGGGTAGGATCAAACAAACCCATACCTGTAGATATAAGATTGGTATGTGCAACCAATTGTAATTTAGAGCAAATGGTGGCAGACGGACTTTTTAGAGAAGATCTGTTATATAGAATAAATACTATTCAAGTACAGGTGCCTGCATTGCGCGATCGTGATAATGACGTTTTGGTTCTGGCAGATTATTTTTTAAAAAAATATGCCCACAAATATGGTAAACCAAGTTTAAAAATAAACCAAACTGCACAAGAAAAACTAATAACCTACCCATGGCCTGGAAACGTACGAGAACTTCTACATACTATGGAACGTGCCGTAATTTTATCTGAAGGAAATGTACTAAAACCAACTGATTTTTTATTGGACGCAAAACCAGCCGTTGCCATGGAAGCCGGACCAAAAACCCTTGAAGAAATGGAATTGTTGATGATAACCAAAGCCCTTAACGACAATGACGGTAATTACAGTGCCGCAGCGGACCAATTGGGTATTTCCAGACAAACACTTTACAATAAACTTAAAAAATCAGGGAAATAATGGTCAGCAAAAGCATATACTACCAACTTGTATTTCGCATTGTTCTCATTGCTATTTGTGCGCTTTGTACCGCTTTTCTTTTTTCTAAAGAACAGTATTTACTCGGTGTTATTTTAACCGTTGTATTTATAGGACTGGTGTACGCTCTTATACATTACGTAAACCAGACGAATAGAAAAATAGCCTATTTTTTTGATGCTATAAAAAATGAGGATTTTACCCTACGATTTCCCGAAAAACTAAGCGTAAAGTCTATTGAAGAATTGAACCATAGTTTGAATATGTTGAACAACATGATTCAAGATATTCACCTTAAAAAACAGGCGCAAGAACAATACTACCAAGAGATTTTACGACAAGCGGATATAGGCATTTTTACCGTCAATGATAAAGGACACATTCTCTATGCCAACCCTACCGTACAAGATTTGCTCAATTACAGACCTTTAAACCATGTAAAGCAATTAAAGCAAATAGACCCTGGTCTTTATGGCTTGTTTGAAAATCTACAACCGTTTGAAAGTACCATACACTCACTTGGCAATGAACGAGGAAAAAAAGAGCTAACGTTAAAATGCACCCCAATTTCCATTGAAGGACAGCAACTACTATTAGTCGTAGTTCATGATATACAAAAAGAATTGGATGACAGAGAAACAGATTCTTGGGCAAAGCTTATACGTGTACTTACGCATGAAATTATGAATACCATTACACCAATAACCTCTATTTCTGAATCTATTTTAAAATACTTTAAGAAAGGAAATGAACTGACTACCCCAGAAGAATTTGGAGAACTACAAATAAAGAATTCCGCCAAAGGTCTTGAGGTCATTAAAGAACAGGGCAATGACCTTATGAGTTTTGTACAGTCTTACCGTACTTTTTTAAGTGTACCTGAACCTGACAGGGAGCTAATACCAGCGACCAAAATTTTAGAAAAAGTACGCCTCCTACTACAAGAATATACCAATGCACACGACATCACTCTTGAGGTAATCGCAGAACCTGAAGATCTAGAACTGTATATTGATGAAAAACAACTTACCCAAATACTCCTAAATCTGGGAAAAAATGCACAACAAGCGTTAGAAGGTCAAGAAGAAGGAAAAATAGTGATCACGGCAGGTGAATCTCCACAAGGCAAGAAATATATTACCGTTACGGATAATGGTCCTGGTATTTCTCCTGAAATGTTAGATGAAGTTTTTGTTCCATTTTTTACGACCAAAAGTACTGGTACCGGAATAGGGCTTAGTTTAAGCAAACAGATTATGCGTTTACATGGTGGATCAATACGTGTAACATCAAATGAAACAACGACGTTTACGTTAACCTTTCAATAGCATTACAATTCTGCTTTAAGCTCAGTAAACGGATCCCAGAAATGTTTATCCAAATCCACTATTTGCAGATCTTTAATTTGAACACCTTCTGCCTCTAACAATTGCTGCATAAGGTTGGTACCGTCAAAATGGTGTTTTCCGGTTAATATCCCAGCCTTATTGACGACCCTATGTGCAGGTATATCATCCATAGTGTGAGATGCGTTCATTGCCCAACCTACCATTCTTGCACTACGTGCCGCACCCAAATATTTGGCAATGGCACCGTAGGAAGTTACCCTACCTTCAGGAATTAACCGTGCCACCTGATATACTCTTTCAAAGAAATTCTCATTTTCAGGTTTCATGGCATCCTATCGTTTAATTAAATAATCGAAAAGCAGTGATGATAAAAAGCAATACCATTAATCCGCTTAAAATATAATTACTGTTCTTAGAGAATGAAGCCGCTCTATGCTCCCATCTATTGAAATAAATAACATATAAATACATTGCCAAAAAGGTACCACTACCCGTTGCCAATATAAAAAGCACCTCATCTATAATTTCATAGGTCATAATACCCTGAGAGTGAAACACAGTATTAAGTCCGCTGTAATAAGGTATGGCCAGTAGGTTAATGAGTGCCAAGAACACCCCTTTTGAAAAACTGTTTCGTTTTTTGGTCTCCACCAACATTAAGGGTTTACTTTTCTGATTTCTCCCTTTGATAAAAAACACGATCGCCAATACAAAAAAGATGCCCAATGCCAATTGTAGCAACACCTCTATAACATGTTGATTTCTTGATATTAGTTTGGCGATACGTACAGCAATATAGGTCTGTAGCATTACGGCCAGTGCTACTCCCAATCCAAAAATAATCCCATTTGCCTTACCTTTCTCCACACTGGTCTTGGCTGCATTTAAGTTGAGCAGGCCTGGTGGCAATGATGCAATAAAAGCTGCACCAAAAGTAAAAACAAACAAGGTTGGTAGTTGTTGCATTGATTTAGTTTACCCTGAACCTAACAAAGGTTATAGGCTTTCCCTTTTCAAGATACTGATTTTCATAGAAAGTCTGTATTTCTAAAACCTCTTTAGGACTGCCTTCATTTTTGTAAACATCATGGTTAGCATACAGTACCTCTAAACCAAGACCATGCAATAAGCCCAAAGTATACCCGTGCATAAACTCGCTATCTGTCTTTAAATTAACCGTTCCTTCTGGTTTTAAAACTTGTTTATAGCGCTCCAAAAATGTAGCATTGGTCATACGGTGCTTTGTACGCTTATATTTTATTTGCGGATCAGGAAAGGTAATCCAGATTTCAGAAACTTCGGCCGCACCAAAAATATGATCGATCAGTTCTATTTGTGTTCGTATAAAGCAAACATTGGGTAGATCACCTTCAATAGCTTCTTTGGCTCCTTTCCAAAAACGGGCACCTTTGATATCTATACCAATAAAATTCTTGTTTGGAAATTTCTTTGCCAAACCAACGGTATACTCACCCTTACCACAACCCAATTCCAAAACAATAGGATTGTCATTTTTAAAGTGTGTATTCCATTTTCCCTTTAATAGAAAACCACCTACCACCTCTTCTCTGGTTGGCTGAATTACATTTGAAAACGTCTCGTTTTCCTGAAATCTTTTTAACTTATTCTTACTTCCCACAATGATTACATCTAAACTGGGGCAAATCTAAGAAAAAAGCAAGGGTTAGCGATTATTGTACTTCTTCTATTTGAACGATACTTTTCTCTAATGTAAAAGAAAACTCAGATCCTACCTCTACAGCACTTTCTACGTAGATTTTTTCGCCATGTGCCTCTATAACATGTTTTACTATGGCAAGCCCTAAGCCAGAACCTCCTTCACGACGGCTACCACTTTGATCTACCCTGTAAAAACGTTCAAAAAGTCTTGGTATATGTACTGCCGGTATACCTTCTCCATTATCGGTCACCCTTACAATAACCTTATTCTTGACAAGATTTTCTACGCTCACTTCTGTAGTACCGTTAAAGTTGCCGTATTTAATGGAATTCACCAACAAATTGGTAAGAACCTGTTGAATCTTTTCTTTATCGGCAAAGACAAATATGGGATCAATATATTCCATATCAAAAGTAAGGGTAATGTTCTTCTTTGCCGCTTTCATTTCCAATAGATCAAAAACACTCTGTATTAAATCTATAATATCAAAAGAACGTTTTTCAAGATTAAGATCCCCCACTTCTAACTTTGTAATAAGGTCTAGATCTTTTACGATATAAATTAAACGATCTACTGCTTTATTTGCCCGTATTAAATATTTCTTGCGTACGTTCTTATCATCAATGGCACCATCTAACAAGGTCTCTATATAACCTTGCACCGTAAATAATGGTGTTTTTAGCTCGTGGGAAACATTGCCCAAAAAATCTTTACGGTATTCTTCACGAATCTTTAAGGTATCAATTTCAATTCTTTTGTCCTTGGCAAACTTTTCTATTTCTGCGGTTAGGGTTCTCATATCCGTTGTTACAGGATACGAGGGTATGGTACTGGACTCTAACAATTCAACATCATCGTATATTTTCTTAATACGTTTATAAATGAATTTTTCTATCCTTAACTGCAATGTTATAAAAGAGATAACAAAGAAAAACAGTGCCGCAAACATCAAAATACCCCAGTTTATGGTACTAAACCTCCATTGTAATACGGCCAATATAGAAATGCCGATTATTACAATATAGAGCGATGATCGAAATGCAAAGCGATATGATTTTTTTGAACGTAAAGGCGCTGCCATTTAGAGTACAAACTTATATCCTACTCCCTTTACGGTTTTAAAATGGTCTTCACCTATTTTCTCACGGAGCTTTCTAATATGTACGTCTATTGTTCTACCACCAACAACCACTTCATTACCCCAAACTTTATCAAGAATGACTTCTCGTTTAAACACTTTACTAGGTTTAGACGTTAACAAGGCCAACAATTCAAATTCTTTTCTTGGCAAAATAATCTCTTTACCTTTTTTGATGATCTTATATTCTTCCCTGTTAATGACAATATCACCCACCTTGGTAATATCTTCTTGAACGTTCTCCTCATTTTTAATTCTTCGAAGAAGTGCGTTTACCTTACTTACCAAAACTTTGGGCTTAATAGGTTTGGTAATGTAATCATCTGCCCCGGCATCAAAACCGGCTACTTGAGAATAATCTTCTCCCCTAGCGGTCAAAAAGGTTATTATGGTACTTTCCATACCCGGTGTTCTTCTTAAGATTTCACAGGCCTCTATACCGTCCATCTCTGGCATCATTACATCTAACATAATAAGATGTGGCAGTTTTTTCTTAGCCTTCGCAACACCGTCCGTACCGTTCTTAGCAGTATAAACGTCGTATCCTTCTGCGGATAGATTATAACCTATAATCTCTAGGATGTCTGGTTCATCGTCAACTAAAAGTATCCTAATATCCTTCTTTTTCATGGTTTTTAAAATGGATTGATTCGCTCAAAAGTAAAGATAATACTATTACTGATAAGGTAGTTAACATTCATTTAATGTAGTAACGTTTAGATAACATTAACAAAATAAATGTTTAACATGGATCTAACCCGAACATTACAACCCATCTCTTTCTTTGCCGTGTTTAATAAACAGCATATTCAACGTGCTCATAACATTAATGAAAATAAAAGACAAAATGAAAAAATTAATTTTCTCTCTATTGACAATTACGTCATTTGCTCTTACCTCTTGTAGCAGCGACGATGACACTCCAACTACAACTGATGACGATCCAATAGTTGAAGAAGGTGAAGTAATTACTTTAACCGGTGTTTTAACTGAAGATCAAACATGGGAATCAGAAAACATATACATATTAGATGGTAGAGTTATTGTTGATGAAGGTGTAACCCTTACTATTGAGGCTGGTACTATTATTAAAGGTGAAGAAGGATTGGAAACTCTTGCTTCTGCACTTGTTGTAGATCAAGGCGCTACATTAATAGCTGAAGGTACAGCTAGCGAGCCTATCATCTTTACTTCTGTATTGGACGGTATTTCACAAGGCGAGACTACAGGTACTTTAGATATCGCAGATACAGGTCTTTGGGGTGGTATTATCGTTTTAGGTAACGCTCCTATCTCTGTAAACGGTGATCTTGAAACTGCACAGATCGAAGGTTTACCTGCTGATGAGTCTTACGGACAGTACGGTGGTACGGATCCTGCAGACAACTCTGGTATCCTTAAATATATCTCTATCCGTCACGGTGGTATTACCATAGGTCAGGATAACGAAATCAACGGGTTGACACTTGGTGGTGTTGGTTCTGGTACG